>FR878696.1:68272-76112 GCA_000434535.1 Collinsella sp. CAG:166 | reverse complement strand
CGTGCCGCCGGTGCTCGTGAGTGGCGATCACGCCAAAGTTGACGCATGGCGTCGCAAGAACGCCATCGAGCGCACCTGCCGCTGGCGTCCCGACCTGATCGAGACTGCGCGGCTCACGCCCGAGGAGCGCGCTTACGCGCAGGAGATCCTTGACGCTTCGTATTCGCAGAGCGAGGAGTGAGTATGGTTCCTACGCAACATTCCGCGTTGAGGGGCGCTTTTGAGTGGATTGCGGTCATCGCGATCGCGCTCGCGGCCACCTTCCTGATCCGCACCTTTGTGGTCGAGCCCTTTGTGGTGCCCACCGGCTCTATGGAGGACACAATCGAGATTGGCGACCAGATCTTGGCGCAAAAGGTGAGCCTCGAGCTCGGTCAGCCCGTCAAGCAGGGCGATATCGTGGTGTTTCACAACCCCGATGGCACCTCCGAGCATGATGTTCTTGTCAAGCGCGTTATTGCCACGGCCGGCCAGACGGTCGACCTGCAGGATGGCAAGGTGGTCGTTGACGGCCAAGCGCTCGACGAGGACTATACGACGGGCATGAGCTGGCCACTTTCGGTCCAAGCGCCCGGCGCTCAGGTAAGCTATCCCTACACTGTTCCCGACGGGTGCGTGTGGGTGATGGGCGACAACCGCGAAAACTCTGCCGACTCCCGCTATTTTGGTCCCGTCGATCGCTCTGATTTGATCGCTGTGGCACTCGTTCGCTACTGGCCGCTCAACCGCATCGGCGCTATCGACTAAAAACCGCTATAGTACAGTACCTAACCGTGTAATCGTTTCGACGAGGGGATATTAGAGGCATGAACGCTTCATCGCTTTCCTTCCAAGACATCATCCTGCGCCTCCAACAGTACTGGGGCGAGCAGGGCTGCGTCATTATGCAGCCCTATGACTCCGAGGTCGGTGCCGGTACCTTCCATACCGCGACCACGCTGCGCTCGCTCGGTCCCGCCGAGTGGCGCACCTGCTATGCGCAGCCCTGCCGCCGTCCTGCCGACGGTCGCTACGGCGAGAACCCCAACCGCATGCAGCACTACTATCAGTTCCAGGTGCTCATCAAGCCCTCGCCGGTCATCGCCCAGGAGCTCTACCTGGGTTCGCTGGCCGCCATTGGCCTGGACCCCAACGACCATGACGTCCGCTTTGTCGAGGACGATTGGGAGAGCCCGACGCTCGGCGCCTGGGGCCTTGGCTGGGAGGTCTGGCTCAACGGCATGGAGGTCACGCAGTTCACGTACTTCCAGCAGGTGGGCGGCATCGAGGTCGACCCCGTGCCCGTCGAGATCACCTATGGCCTGGAGCGTATCGCCATGTATGCCCAGGGCGTCAACTCTGTCTACGACCTGGTGTGGAGCTACCTGCCCGATGGCACGCCCATGACCTACGGTGACGTGTTCCTCGAGAACGAGCGCGAGTTCAGCGCTTACAACTTTGAGGTTGCCAACGTCGAGATGATGCGTCAGAAGTTTGACGACTACGAGGCAGAGTGCCACTCCTGCCTGGAGCGCAAGCTGCCGCTGCCGGCCTACGACTGCGTCATGAAGTGCAGCCACGCCTTCAACCTGCTCGATGCCCGCGGCGCGCTGTCCGCGGTCGAGCGCGCGAACTACATCCTGCGCGTCCGCGCCGTCGCCAAGGCGTGCTGCGAGGCCTATATGGCCGAGGTCGCTGGAATCAACGAGAATGCCGACCAGGAAGGCGAGGTGGCGTAAGCCATGGCAGACGCTAAGGATTTCCTGTTTGAGATCGGTACGGAGGAAATGCCCTCCGCACCGCTGAACAATGCCGTCAAGCAGCTTGGCACCATGATCGCCAAGGGTCTTGACGAGGCCGGTCTGGCCCACGGCGAGGTCCGCGTGATCTCGAGCCCGCGTCGTCTGGCCGCGCTCGTTGCCGATGTCGCCACCGCGACCGATGAGGTCCACGAGGTCAAGCGCGGTCCCGCGGCCAACATCGCCTTCGACGCCGACGGTAACGCCACCAAGGCTGCCCAGGGCTTTGCCCGCAAGTGCGGTGTGGCTGCCGAGGACCTGGTGCGTCGCGAGGATACCGACGGCCGCGAGTACGTTTTTGCCGAGAAGAACATTCCTTCTGCCCCGGCTACTCCGATCCTGACGGCCCTGTGCGAGAAGACCATCGCCGGCCTGCAGTGGCCCAACTACCGCTCTCAGCGCTGGGGCCACGAGCACGCCACGTTCGTGCGTCCGGTCCGCTGGATCTGCTGCCTTCTGGGCGAGGACGTCGTGCCCGTGTCGTTTGCCGACGTGACGAGCGGCAACACCACGCGCGGCCATCGCGTCCTGGGCCCCGGTGACCACGTTGTCGCCAGCCCCGCTGTCTACGAGCAGGTGCTCGAGGACGCCGGCGTGCTCTCCGCCGAGCGCCGTCGCGAGGCCATCCTCGCCGGTATCGCCGAGGTCGAGGCCGCCCGCCCCGGCTGCCATGTCGACACGCCCAAGAAGGTCTTTGAGGAGGTCATCAACCTCTGCGAGTGGCCGACGGTGCTCGTCGGTACCTTCGATGAGGAGTTCCTCAAGGTTCCGCACGAGATCATCTGCGAGTCCATGCTCACCAACCAGCGCTACTTCCCGATCTATGACGGCGAGGGCAAGCTGACGCGTGAGTTCGTGGTCGTCTCGAACAGCAAACCCGAGAACGCCGAGCGCGTGATCGACGGCAACGAGCGCGTCGTGCGTGCTCGCCTGGACGACGCCAAGTTCTTCTACGAGGAGGACCTGAAGATCTCCCTCGACGAGTTCCGTGAGCGTCTGGCCAAGGTCGCCTTCCAGGAGAAGCTCGGCAGCGTGCTCGCCAAATCCGAGCGTATTGAGCAGCTCGCGCTCGCTATTGCCCGTGAGGCTCACCTGGGTGCTCACTTGGCCGCCGATGCCGGTCGCGCCGCACACCTGTGCAAGGCCGACTTGGTGTCCAACGCCGTCGTCGAGTTCACGAGCCAGCAGGGTGTGATGGGCGGTTACTACGCCACCGCGATGGGGGAGAACGACGAGGTCGCCCGCGCCATCCGCGATCACTATCGTCCCCGCTTTGCCGGCGACGAGCTGCCCGAGGGTACCGCCGGCTGCATCGTGGCCTGCGCCGATAAGCTCGATACCATTGCCGGTATCTTTGCCATCAGCGAGCCCCCGACCGGCTCTTCCGACCCGTACGCGCTGCGCCGTGCCGCCATCGGCATCATTAACATCCTGCGCGACCGTCTGCCGATCGACCCCACGTCGCTCATCGATTTCGCCCTTGAGCTCTATACCGAGCAGGGCATTGCCTTTGACGCTGCCGAGGTTGCCCAGCAGGTCCGCGACTTCTTCCATGGTCGCCTGGTGAGCATGGCCCGCGACGAGAAGATTCCGGCCGATACCGTTGCCGCCGTCTCCGCGGTGCACATCATCGCCCCGTCCGTCTTCTTCGCCCGTTGCGCCGCCCTCGACGAGGCTCGCAAGAACGACGCCGAGACCTTCGACAACCTGGCTACCGCCTATGCCCGCGCCGCGCACATCTCCAAGCCCGAGCTGGGTGCGGAGTACGACCGCGCCCTGATGGGCGAGGTCGAGCTTGCGCTTGCTGATGCCTCCGAGGCTGCTCAGACCGCTGTCGATGCCGCCCTTGCTGCCGAGGATTACCCGGCTGCTTTTGCCGCCCTTGCCGCCCTGCGTGCCCCCATCGACCGTTTCTTCGACGAGGTCATGGTCATGGACAAGGACGAGCAGCTTCGCGATAATCGCCTTAAGCTGCTCAACCGCTTCGAGGCCGTTTTCTCCGGCATCGCCAACATCGGTGAGCTTGCCCGCAAAAAGTAAGCCAGCCTGCGCATAAGCGCAAAAGGAGCCTCGCATGGATTGCCCGGTCACCGCTCGTCCCACCGTTATCGTTATCTCCGACTCGCTCGGTGATACCGCTTGTGAGGTGGTGCTTGCGGCGTCCGGGCAATTTGATGAAGGGGCTTTTCATCTCTTGCGCCTGCCCAAGGTGACCTCGGTTGAGCAGGTCAAGTCATTTGTGGGTCCGCGTGTCGATGCCGACCATCGCGATATCGCCGTGTTCCATACCATTGTCGATCCGGCGCTACGTGCTCGTGTGCTCGATTACCTGGGTATGTTGCATATTCGCTCGGTCGACCTGATCGGCCCGACGCTTGCCGTGCTGTCGTCGCTTATCGGTGTGTCGCCCAAGGGCGTCGCGGGCGTGATTCACAGGACCGATGACCGCTATTTCCATCGTATCGAGGCCATGGAGTATTTCGTTGAGCACGATGACGGGCGCGGCTGCGACGATCTGTCGGGTGCCGATATCGTGCTGCTGGGCGTATCGCGCACGTCCAAGACGCCGTTGTCGATGTATTTGGCCTATCAAGGTTACAAGGTTGCCAATGTTCCGTTGGCCCATGGCATGGAGCCGCCGAAGTCGATTTACGAGGTTGACCCGATGCGCCTGTTCGGCCTGATTTCGACCGTCGATGTGATTTCCGAAATTCGCGATAGCCGCTTGGGCGACGACTACGCCCGTGCCGTCGCCGGCTCCTATGCCGAGCCCGAGAGCGTGCGCAGCGAGCTCGAGGAAGCTCGCGCCCTCATGAAGCGCCTGGGCTGCTTTGTGGTGCGTACCGACGGCAAGGCGATCGAGGAGAGCGCCTCCGAGATCATTAGTCACTTGGAGGAAATCCAAGAAGCCCGTGCCCGCCGCGCCGCCCGCCGAGCCTAGCAAAGCTAGCTTATTGGGGTAGCTAAAAATGCCTGTCTTTATAAGACTACCTAAAAATAATGCGCGATAATGGTAAAGCGATTTAGCAAGAAACTGGCATTTGACCTGCAAGCTTCTTACATTGGTATCTCCATAAGGTAACCAACTTTACCTACCGTTTACCGCCATATTTACCACGTTTACCAAACCCCGCGCCCTCTACGCAAGCCCGCTCAATGCCCGCCGTATAGTTCCCTCACGGCCCGCATTCGGCGGGTCGATTCGTCAACACGGTCGTGCGCGTAAGTGCATGGAAGGGGAAGTATCGTGAGCGATTGCAAGAGGGTTTACCGTTTTGGAACCGACACCCAGGGCACCTGTGTCACCGAGGGCGACAAGTCCATGAACTTCGTGCTTGGCGGCAAGGGCGCAAACCTTGCCGAGATGAGCCGCATCGGCCTGCCGGTTCCCGGTGGCTTTACCATTACCTGCCAGACCTGTGTCGAGTACTCCGGCGCCGGCAACGTCTGGCCCGAAGGCGCACTCGATGAGATCGTTGCCGCCGAGGCCGACCTCGAGGCCCGGTGCGGCAAGAAGCTCGGCGACGCCTCCGATCCGCTGCTCGTGTCGGTTCGTTCGGGCGCTCCGTTTTCCATGCCCGGTATGATGGATACGGTCCTCAACCTGGGCCTCAACGACGACTCCGTTCAGGGTCTCATCGCCCAGACGCAAAACCCGCGTTTTGCCTGGGATAGCTACCGTCGCTTTATCCAGATGTTCTCAAACGTCGTCATGGGCGTCGACGCCGACCTGTTCGAGAATGCACTGACCCAGGCACGCTTGGTCGCCGGCGTCCGCGTCGATTCCGAGCTTTCGGCCGAGGACCTGCAGGAGCTCGTCGAGACCTTCAAGGGCATCTTCTCCGAGAACGTCGAGGCCGCCCTGTATCCCGAGCTCGAGGTTGCCGACGGCAAGCCCTTTTTCCCGCACGATCCTGAGCTTCAGCTGCGCCTTGCCATCCAGGCTGTCTTTGGCAGCTGGATGAACGAGCGCGCCTGCATCTACCGCAAGCAGCATGGTATTTCCGACGAGCTCGGCACCGCCGTCAACGTGCAGGCCATGGCCTTTGGCAACAAGGGCGAGACCTCTGCGACCGGTGTCGCCTTTACACGCAACCCGGCAGACGGCACCAAGGAGTTCTACGGTGACTTTTTGGTTAACGCCCAGGGCGAGGACGTTGTCGCCGGCATCCGCAACACCGAGCCCATCGCCGACCTCAAGGCCACCCCGGGCCTCGAGTCTGCGGGTGAGGAGCTCGAGCGCGTGTTCCTGACGCTCGAGGATCATTACCGCGATATGTGCGATATCGAGTTCACTATCGAGCAGGGAAAGCTCTGGATGCTCCAGACCCGCGTGGGCAAGCGTACCGCAACCGCCGCTCTGCGCATCGCCATCGAGATGGTCGAGGAGGGATTGATCACCCGCGAGGAGGCCGTGAGCCGCATCGACCCCGCACAGCTCGACCAGCTCCTGCACCCGCAGTTCGACGCCTCCAAGAAGTACGAGGCGCTGGCCAGCGGTCTGAACGCCAGCCCCGGTGCCGCCGTGGGCGAGGTCGTGTTCTCGAGCGATGACGCCGTTGCACGTTCCGCCGAGGGGCATAAAGTCATTTTGGTTCGCTGGGAGACCAACCCCGACGACCTGAAAGGCATGGTCGCCGCCGAGGGCATTCTGACAAGCCACGGTGGAAAGACGAGCCATGCCGCCGTTATCGCCCGCGGCATGGGTACGCCCTGCGTCTGCGGCGTCGAACGCTTCCATATCGACGCCGCCGAGAAGGTCGTGCGCATCGAGGGCAGCGACCGCGTGCTGCGCGAGGGTGATGTCATCTCCATCGACGGCACCCAGGGTATCGTCGTCGACGGCGCCGTCGATCTGGTCTCCGCTGAGCTTACCGGCGACCTGGACACTATCCTGTCCTGGGCCGACGAGATTCGCCTGGACGAGACCTGTGGTCATGCCAACCATGTGCGCGTCAACGCCGACAATCCCGAGGATGCCGAGCTTGCCCTCGAGTTTGGCGCCGAGGCTATTGGCCTGTGCCGCACCGAGCACATGTTCCTGGGCGATCGCAAGAACATCATCCAGAGCTTTATCCTGTCTGACGATGAGGCCGTGAAGCAGCAGGCCCTGTCCGACCTGCTTAAGGTTCAGACCGAGGACTTCCTGGCGATGTTCAAGACCATGTCTGGTCGCGATGTGGTCGTCCGCCTGCTCGATCCGCCGCTTCATGAGTTCCTGGATAATCCTCGCGAGCTCGAGGTCGCCATCACCAAGAAGGAAGCCGCTGGCGCCAGCGAGGAAGAGCTTGCCGTCCTGCGCACCCGCCTTCGTCGTATCGACGGCATGGTCGAGTCGAACCCCATGCTCGGCCTGCGCGGCGTGCGCCTGTCCGTCGTCTTTGGCGATCTGCCGCTTATGCAGGTCCGCGCCGTCGCCACGGCTGCTGCCCGCCTTATCAAGGAAGGCGTCGACCCGCGTCCCGAGATTATGGTCCCGCTCGTCTCCATCACGGCGGAGCATGCCCAGACCCGCGAGGTCATCGAGCGCGTGATCGCCGAGGTTTCCGCCGAGGAAGGCGTCGAGCTCAATATTCCCGTGGGCACGATGCTCGAGCTGCCGCGTGCCTGCATGGTCGCCGACGAGATCGCCCATCATGCCGACTTCTTCTGCTTTGGCACCAACGACCTCACGCAGACGACCTTCGGCTTCTCCCGCGACGATGCCGAGGCCAAGTTCATCCCGCTGTACATGCACAAGAAGATCTTGAAGGACAACCCCTTCGAGACCATCGACGCGGCGGTGCTCGAGCTGGTGCGCATGGCCGTCGAAAAGGGTCGCGCCATCAACCCCGACATGCACTTTGGCGTGTGTGGCGAGCACGGCGGCGACCCCAAGTCCATCAAGGGCCTGTTTAACGTGGCCGATGTGGACTATGTGTCCTGCTCGCCCTACCGCGTGCCCCTCGCACGCCTGGCTGCCGCCCAGGCCAAGCTCGAGGCGAAGCGCTCCGCCTAACGTTTTGGGTTTAGACGCCTAACGTAGCCCCCTTCATGCCGCCCGCCTCATTCGTGAGGCGGGC
>FR878696.1:24181-68264 GCA_000434535.1 Collinsella sp. CAG:166 | reverse complement strand
CCGCCTCATTCGTGAGGCGGGCGGTTATCATGTGCGGGTTTTGTCTTTTTGTCTGCGTAAAAAATTGTTCTTGCAGCAGAAACCCGCGCGTGTATACTCGAATACGTTTGTTCAACTACGTGCCGGCCAAGGTGGTACGGCACCTCTAGAAGAGTAAGGAATTGCACATGGATTACATCCGCGCAATCGAGCGTCAGCAGATCCGCGAGGACATTCCTCAGGTTCGCGTCGCCGACAACGTCAAGGTTCACTACCGCATTAAGGAAGGCGACCGCGAGCGCATCCAGGTCTTCCAGGGCGACGTCATCCGCATGGCCGGCGCCGGTGCCCGCGAGACCTTCACCGTCCGCAAGATGTCCTTCGGTGTCGGTGTTGAGCGTACCTTCCCGCTTCACAGCCCCAAGATCGCCAAGCTCGAGGTCGTTCGTCATGGTCGCGTCCGTCGCGCCAAGCTGTACTACCTCCGCGACAAGGTGGGCAAGGCTGCTCGCATCCCCGAGAAGCGCTAAGAAGATCGCAGCGTCTGTCCACTCGTTTGGACGTAAGGGTCACCTTCGGGTGGCCCTTCTTTTTATTTGATTTGCATGCAAGGAGGGCCTGGTATGGCCAATATGACGAGCTCGGTTTCGGCATCGCAGGTTGCCGGCGAGCTGGCGAGTGCCACGTTTGAGGAGATCCCCGCCCTCGTGGAGCATTATCGCGAGGATCCGCGCCAGCAGGTGATCAAGGCTTGTGAACGCGCCCTCAAACGCCATTCCAAAGAGGTTGCCGAGCGCGAGCGCGTCAATGTCATGTACGAGCTTATGCATGAGCTTGGTGGCGATGGCGTGGTCGTGGGCGTCGACGAGGTGGGTCGTGGCTCGGTAGCGGGTCCCTTGACCGTGTGTGCCGTGTGTCTTCCGATGGAGCCGCGCATCTGGGGCATCAACGATTCCAAAAAGCTCACGCCGGCGCGCCGCGAGCTGCTCTCAGTGAAGATTGCCGAGGTGGCGACGGCGATCGGTTTTTGCCATATCGCGCCGAAGGATATCGATGATATGGGCATGGCCCGCGCCATCCGCGCTGCCGTCGCGGGTGCTGTGGCCGATACGGGGCTTGAACCCGACTGCGTCCTCATGGACGGTAATCCTTTGGGTGCCGTTCCCAACGAGCGCGATGTGGTGAAGGGCGATGCCAAGATCGCCTGCATCGCCGCGGCGTCCATCATGGCCAAGGTCACGCGTGACGAGATGATGGTCGAGTACGACGCCGAGTATCCCGAGTACCATCTGGCCGAGTCGAAGGGCTATGCGAGCCCCGAGCATATCGAGGCCATTCGCAAACATGGACTTTGTCCTCTGCACCGCGTGAGCTTTTGCGGAAACTTTCTGCAGACTGAGCGCCTTTTCTAGGTCAATTGTGGAGACAGGGACCTCCGGGGTTTTATAAACCTGCTGGTAGCGGGCCGTGTGCAACGTGATTGTTGCGTACGGCCCGTTTTTTGACGGCATTTGGTCAGCTTTTGGTTTGCTTCCGGTACTTACCCGCATGAAAGGTGCCCTCATCATCGGGGCAATGCAGTGTGCGGGAAAGGAGATCCCATGAGTGCCGCAAGCAAAAAGAGCAAGACGCAGCAGCTCAAGGAGCGTTGGGAAAACGGCGAGCTCGACTGCGGGGCGATGATGCCCGAGTTTATCAAGGGGCTCAGTCCCCGCGAGCTGGGTATGCTGGGCGAGCTGATCACCATCGACTACTTTAACGAGCGCGGCTACACCTTGCTGGAGCAGGGTTATCGTTGCACCGAGGGCGAAGCCGATCTGGTGCTGCTCGATGAGCTCGACGATGTCGTGGTGATGGCCGAGGTCAAGACCAGACGCGTCGCCCTGGATTGCAACACGCGGGTCTTTCCCGAGGAGGCCGTGGACGCCCAAAAGCAACGCCGCTACCGCCGCATCGCAAGTTGCTATCTCATGGAGCATTATCCGCTCAAGGCGATTCGCTTCGATGCCGTGGGTGTTACCATTCGCGGCGGGCATATCGCCGAGATCGAGCATCAGTACAACGCGTTCGATTGGCAGGTGTCGTGATGGCGTTCGAGACGTTTGCCGTTCACGCGGCCTGCATTCGCGGCGTCGAGGCGATTCACGTCACGGTCGAGGTCTCGCTTGCTGGCGGCGTTCCGGGCATTCAGATGCTCGGCATCCCGAGTATGGAGGTGATGGAGTCACGTGGTCGTATTCGCTGTGCGATGCGCTCCGCCGGGTTCGAGATCCCACGCTCGGGCATTACGGTCAATCTGGCGCCCGGCGATATTCGCAAGACCGGTAGCGGCTTTGATCTGCCCATCGCCATCGCGGTATTGGCGGCCGATGGGCAGATTCCCCGCGACAACCTCGATCGTTGTCTTATCGCCGGCGAGCTCGGCTTGGACGGTACGGTGCTTCCTGTCAAGGGCGAGGTGGCGTTTCAACTATTGGCTCGCGACATGGGGCTGTCTTTTATTGCCGGCAGGTCCGATCAGCATGTGCCGCTTGCGGGCGTGGATTGCGGCTTTATCGACCATCTGTCTCAGCTTGCTCGCGGCATGGGCGATGCCGCACGGCACTACTTGGATTCTGAGGGCGTCGAGGCGTCCTTTGAACCTGAGCTCGACTATGCTGACGTACTGGGGCAGGAAGTCGCTAAACGCGGCATGGCGCTTGCGGCAGCAGGAGAACTCGGCTTGCTCATGATTGGGTCCCCGGGATCGGGCAAGACGATGCTCGCACGCCGTATGACCGGCATCCTGCCCGAGCTTTCCGTCGAGGATCAACAGGAGGCGCTGTGCATCCATTCGGTTTTGGGTGAGAACATTGATGGCTTGTTGGCGGGGCACCGGCCCTTCCGCAGTCCCCATCACAGTATTTCGACCGCAGGCCTTATCGGCGGTGGGCGCCCGGTGCACCCGGGTGAGATCAGCCTTGCTCATGGCGGCGTGCTATTTTTGGACGAGCTTGCCGAGTTTCCCACGGGCGTACTGCAGACGCTGCGTCAGCCCATCGAACGCGGTTATGTGAGGATCGTACGCGTCGACGGGGCCTTTACCTTCCCGTCGCGCTTTCAGCTGCTCGCTGCGAGCAATCCCTGCCCCTGCGGCTTTTTGGGCGACCGTGAGGTGCCATGCCGCTGCTCGGCATCGATGGTCGAGCGCTATCGGTCTAAACTGCGCGGTCCTTTGGCCGACCGTATCGACATGATGATCGATGTGACCCGTCCCGACCCCCAAGTGATTATCGAGGGTGCGGAGGGTATGTCGTCGGCCGAATTACGTGACTACGTTGTGCGCGGTCGCGCCTTTCGCGCTTGGCGCGAATCCCGTATGGACGATGCGGATGCCGAGGCCGAGGATGACGAGACGCGGTCCATTGACGGCGTCGTTTCGACCTTTGAGCTCGATGATGCTGCCGAGAAATGCGTACTCGGTCTGTCCAAACGCACACATCTCACAGGGCGTGGCATCGTGCGCCTGGTTCGCATTGCACGCACGATCGCAGATGTCGCCGAGAGCGAGCAAGTGACGCAGGACCACGTGCTCGAGGCGGCGATGTACCAGGGAAGGAGGGACCAATGATGGCCGAGGGGACCTTCGAGCTGCATCCAGGCGATGCGTTGTATCCCGAGACCGTTTTGGAGCTTTCTGATATACCCCAGACGCTTTATGTGCGTGGCAACCCCGAGGTGCTTTCGACGCCCGCGCTCTCCATCATCGGCGCGCGCAAGGCCTCGCCGTATGGTCTTGCCGTGGCAGAGCTTGCGGCAAAGGTGGCGGTCGAGGCGGGAGTGACGGTAGTTTCGGGCGGCGCGGTCGGTTGTGACCAGGCCTCGGGTTGGGCTGCGGTCAACGCCGGCGGCAAACATGTCGTGGTGCTGGGGACGGGCGCTGACGTGGTCTACCCGCGTTCGAGTGCGGGGCTTATTACACGCACGCTCGATACGGGTGGCGCGGTCGTGTCGATCTCTCCGTGGGGCATGGGTCCGCGCAAGTTTGCCTTTCCGCGCCGCAATCGCGTGATCGCGGCCCTGTCGCAAGCCCTCTTTGTATCCGAAGCGGGTATGCCTTCCGGGACGTTTTCTACAGCCGAGGCTGCTATGGATTTGGGGCGCGAACTTCTTGCCGTGCCGGGGTCGATCCTATCGCCCGAGTCGCGTGGCACGAATTACCTCATTGCAAACGGTGCCTGCTGCATCATCGACGAGGAATCTATCGAGATGGCAATCTCACGCATCTACGGCACCCTGCGCTACTCGCGCCCCGATGCTCCCGGCATTGCCGACCTGAATCCAACACAGCAGACCGTGATGCATGCGCTCATCGCCTCTCCGCTCAAGGTCGACGACATCGCGGCGCTCGTCTCACTCGATGCTGTCGGCGTACTCAAACTCTTGGGTTCGCTTGAACTCGAGGGTCTTATCGAGCGCATGATGGATGGAAGGTATGCGCCCTCCAAGTTTGCCCTTCACGCCCAGACGCCCTTCGGTCACAATGGAAAACGTGTCAATTAGAAAGGTGTTTGCAGATGCAGTTCGATCAGGTGACGGTTATCGGTGGCGGTCTGGCGGGTTCGGAATGCGCGATCCAGCTGGCAGACCGCGGGTTTGCCGTAAAGCTGTGCGAGATGCGCCCCCAGGTGAGCTCCCCGGCCCACCATACCGATCACCTGGCAGAGCTCGTCTGCTCCAATTCGTTTAAGTCGACCCGTCCAGATTCCGCTGCTGGCCTACTAAAAGCCGAGCTCGAGCGTATGGGTTCGGTGCTGCTCGATTGCGCCCATCGCGCGGCTGTTCCCGCCGGTGGCGCCCTGGCGGTCGACCGCGTCAAGTTTTCCGAGCTTGTCGAGGCCGAGGTTGCCGCCCGTCCCAATATCGAGATCATTCACGGCGAGGTCACGCAGATTCCCGAGGGTCACGTGGTCATTGCCGCGGGCCCCTTGTGCTCGCCGGCGCTGAGCGAAGAGGTCATGAAGCTCGTCGGCGGCGACGCCCTTGCGTTCTTCGATGCCGCGGCTCCGATCGTCGATGCCTCCACGCTCGATATGGACGTGCTGTTCTCGCAGTCGCGCTACGAGGAGCAGGGGAGCGGCGACTATCTCAACGCCCCGCTCAACAAAGAGGAGTACGAGGCCTTTATCGAGGCGCTCACCACGGCCGACCGCGTGGTGCTCAAGGACTTTGAGGGCGGCGATCTGTTCCAGGCCTGCCAGCCTGCCGAGGAGGTTGCGCGCACCGGCAAGGACGCTATTCGCTTTGGCGCCATGAAGCCCGTCGGCCTCACCGACCCGCGTACCGGACGTCGCCCTTGGGCGGCGATTCAGCTGCGTGCCGAGAACAAGGAGAAGACCGCCTATAACCTGGTGGGCTTCCAGACCAACCTGACCTTTGGCGAGCAGAAGCGCGTCTTCCATATGGTGCCGGGCCTGGAGAACGCTGAGTTCTTCCGCTACGGTGTCATGCACCGCAATACCTTTGTCGACGCCCCGCACGTGCTCGATGGCACCTTTGCCGTACCCGGTACCGGTGTGCGCCTGGCCGGTCAGATCACCGGCACCGAGGGGTACATGGAGGCCGTGGCGACGGGGCTGCTCGCCGCGCTCAACACCTATGCCGAGGCTATCGGTGCCGCGGGCGTCGAGCTACCGCGCGTGGGCGCTCTGGGCGCGCTCGTGGGCTATGCGACCGATCCTGCCACCGTGGGCTATCAGCCTATGCATGTCAACTTTGGCCTGGTGCCGCCGCTCGAGGATGGTAAGCGCCGCAGCAAACGCGACCGCTACCAGGCTTATGCGGATCGCGCCCTCGAGGCCCTTGATGCCTATCTGGCCACTCGCCCCGATCTGTTTGGAGGCGACCGGTCATAGCTTTTGACCTGTACGACACCGTCGACTCGTTTATCGCCTATATCGCACGTGTTGAGGGACTTTCTCCCAACACGGTGACAGCCTATGGCTCGAGGCTGGAGCGCTTTGCTGCGTGGTGCGAACGCGAGGGCATCGACGCTCGCGCCGCCGACGTACGGACCGTTCGTTCCTATTTGGCCGAGCTGTCGCGTGGCCAGGTGGCGGCTCGGACCCTTGCGGCACACCTGTCTGCCATTCGCTCACTCTATCGGTGGATGGCTGCCGAGGGGATTGTCGAGGGCGATGCGGTCTCGGCGATCGCATCGCCCAAGCTGCCGCGCGACCTGCCGGGCGTCCTTACGACTCAACAGGTGGAGGCGCTGCTCAAGACGCCTGATACCTCGACGCCCGCGGGACTGCGCGATGCGGCGATGCTCGAGCTGCTCTATGCCTCGGGTGCTCGTATCTCTGAGCTCGCAGCACTCAATGTGGAGTCCATCGCTTGGTCCGAACGCACGCTGCGCCTGTGGGGCAAGGGGAGCAAAGAACGTATCGTCCCTCTGTATTGTCGTGCGCTCGAGGTGACGCGTCTCTATATTGAGGAGGGGAGGCCGGAGTTGCTCGCTCGGGCAAAGCGCCGTGACCTCGCTACCGGGCCGCATCCGCTGCTTATATCGGCGCGCGGCAATCGCATGAGCGCCGCCATGCTCCGGCGGCGGTTCCATACGCTGGCGACGCTCGCCGGCATTCCGGCCGACATCGCCCCGCATGCGATGCGCCATACCTTTGCGACCGACTTGCTCGAGGGCGGTGCGGACTTGCGCTCGGTTCAAGAGCTGCTGGGTCATGCGAGCCTGTCCACGACGCAAATCTACACGCATCTCACGCCCGATCGGCTCAAACGTGCCGTGGCTCAAGCCCATCCCCGCGGCGAATAGTGGCTGGGACGTCCCGCGCCGCACTCAGGTGTGTGGTTTTGATTGCGGGTTGGCAGGAAGAGGCATTCCTGCTATCATTCATCGGGTTGCTTCACGGCAACATGTTTTTATCACGCACGCGCGGCTACTTCATACCGTGGTGCCCGGGCTTTGGTAGCACATGTCCGGGTTGGTTTTGGAGGATGACCCCGCGCGGAGGCAAACCACAGGAGGTTTAACATGGCTACCAAGATTAATATCCGCACCCTGCTCGAGGCCGGCTGCCACTTCGGTCACCAGACCCGTCGCTGGAACCCCAAGATGAAGCCGTTCATCTTCGGTGAGCGCAATGGCATCTACATCCTCGACCTCAAGCAGACCATCCTCGACGCCGACCAGGCCTACACCTTCGTCAAGAACGTCGCCAAGGGTGGCAACGTGCTGTTCGTCGGCACCAAGAAGCAGGCTCAGGAGGCCGTCAAGAACGCTGCTGAGCGCGCCAACATGCCTTACATCAACCAGCGTTGGCTCGGCGGTATGCTGACCAACTTCGTCACCATCCGCTCCCGCATCAACCGCATGGAGGAGCTCGAGGCCATGGTCGAGGACGGCCGCATGGCTGTTCTGCCCAAGAAGGAGCAGGCTGTTCTCGGCAAGGAGCTCACTAAGCTCCAGACCAACCTCGGTGGCGCCCGCGACATGAAGGGTCTGCCCCAGGCTCTCTTCGTCATCGACACCAAGCGCGAGGAGAACGCCATCAAGGAGGCTCAGCGCCTGAACATCCCCGTCGTCGCCCTGATCGACACCAACTCCGATCCCGACGAGGTCGAGTACGGCATCCCCTGCAACGATGACGCTATCTCCGCTGTCACCCTTATGTGCGAGCTCATGGCTGACGCCTGCCTCGCTGGCTCTGGCAAGGAGCAGGTCTCCGAGGCCGAGATGGCCGCTGAGCCCAAGGCCGAGTAAATCAGTCTTAGTTAATTCTTTTTCATCTCTTTGAAAGGAACCACAATGGCCCAGATTACCGCCGCTATGGTCAAGCAGCTCCGCGAGATGACCGACTCCCCGATGATGGAGTGCAAGAAGGCTCTCGTCGAGGCTGACGGCGACATGGACGCCGCTGTCGACGTTCTGCGCAAGAACGGCCTCGCCAAGGCTGCCAAGAAGGCTGGCCGTGAGACCAACGAGGGCGCTGTCGCCGCGTTCGTCTCCGAGGACGGCAAGACCGGCGCTCTGCTCGAGCTCTCCTGCGAGACCGACTTTGTCGGCTCCAACGCCAAGTTCACCGGCTTTGCTTCCAAGGTCGCTGAGGTTGTCGCTACCACCGAGCCTGCTGACGTCGACGCTCTGCTCGAGAAGCCGATGGGCGAGGAGACCGTTTCCTCCGAGCTCACCGAGATGATTCACATCATGGGCGAGAACATGAAGATCTCCCGCTTCGCCGCCCGCAAGGCTGAGAACGGCGCTCTCGCTTCTTACATCCACATGGGTGGTAAGATCGGCGTTCTCGTCGAGTTCGCTTTCGAGAAGGCCGAGACCGCTCAGGCTGAGTCCTTCAAGACCTTTGCTCACGACGTTGCCCTTCAGGTTGCCGCCGTCGCCCCGATCTGCGCTACCCGCGATCAGGTTCCGGCTGAGACCGTCGAGCACGAGAAGCAGATCTACATGGCTCAGGCTGCCGAGTCCGGTAAGCCCGAGGCTATCCAGGAGAAGATGGCTGTTGGCCGTCTGGAGAAGTTCTACAAGCAGTCCGTGCTCACCGAGCAGGAGTTCATCAAGGACAGCTCCCTCACCATCAAGAAGTACGCTGAGCAGGTCTCCAAGGAGCTCGGCGACACCATTACCGTCGTTGCCTTTGACCGTCTGGTCCGTGGCGAGTAAATAAGCTCTTGTAGCTGGTAATGAGCAGGCTGTGGGTTTTACTCACAGCCTGCTTTTTCATGGCTCTCCGTTAAGCCTTTGATATTATGTTATGAGTCTAATTAAAGGAGGATCGCTTTGTCCGACATCCGATATAAACGCGTGCTTCTGAAGCTCTCCGGTGAAGCGCTGATGGGCGATGGCAACTACGGCATCGACCCCAAGGTTACCGATCATCTTGCCAAGCAGGTCAAGGAGCTGCTCGCCGTTGGTCATGAGGTTGGCGTCGTTGTCGGCGGCGGCAATATTTTCCGCGGCATGGCCGGCGCCGCCGGTGGTATGGACCGCGCCCAGGCCGATTACATGGGCATGCTCGCTACCGTTATGAACGCGCTTGCCCTGCAGGATGCCTTCGAGCACAACGATGTTCCCTGCCGCGTGATGAGCGCTATCCAGATGAACGAGATCTGCGAGCCCTATATTCGCCGTCGCGCCATCAACCACCTGTCCAAGGGCAACGTCGTTATCTTTGCCGCCGGATCGGGTAATCCGTACTTTACGACTGACACCGCCGCGGCCCTTCGCGCCTGCGAGATCGGTGCCGAGATTCTCATTAAAGCCACCAAGGTTGATGGCATCTACGACAATGATCCCGTCAAGTGCGCCGACGCCGTCCGCTTTGACAAGATCACCTATCATGAGGTGCTCGTTCGCGGCCTGCAGGTTATGGATTCCACGGCTACGGCTCTTTGCCAGGACAACCGTATGCCCATTTTGGTCCTCAACATCGATGGCGAGGACACCGTCAAGCGCGCGCTCGCGGGTGAGCCCGTCGGCACGCTCGTCTATCAGGAGGATTAAGCATGGCAGAGAACATCACCGCCCACATGGACAAGTCGCTCGAGTCCCTCAAGCACAATTTCTCCAAGGTCCGCACTGGCCGCGCTAACGCCAACATCCTGTCTGACATCACCGTCGACTACTACGGTGTTCCCACACCCGTCACGCAGGTTGCCGCCGTTAAGACCCCCGAGGCCCATATGCTGCTTATCGAGCCGTGGGATAAGGCGCTCATCAATGCCATCGTCAAGGCCATCAGTGCCTCCGACCTGGGCATTACCCCCAACTCCGATGGTACCGTCGTGCGTCTGCCGTTCCCGGCTCCCACCGAGGAGCGTCGCCGCGAGCTCGTTAAGGAGTGCCGCGAGTACGCCGAGCAGGCCAAGGTCTCCATCCGCAACATCCGCCGCGACTTTAACAATAAGCTCGAGCGCGACGAGGAGCTCACCGAGGACGATGTCCGTCGCGAGCAGGCCAAGGTCCAGAAGCATACCGACGAGTATGTTGCCAAGGTTGAGGAGCTTCTGAAGGAAAAAGAAGCCGAGGTCATGGAGATCTAAGGTGCAATACGACGAGCATAAACTGGTCGAGTACTTTGCCGACGCCCCTGCGGGCGTCGGTTTTTCCGACCTTGACCTCAATAACATTCCGCACCATATTTCGTGCATCATGGACGGCAACGGCCGTTGGGCCACGGCGCGCGGTCTTGCCCGCACCGAAGGACACAAGGCCGGCATCGTCTCTCTGCGCGAGATCATTACCGCCTGCGTGCGCCTGGGCGTCGACGTGCTTTCGGCCTATGCATTTTCGACCGAAAACTGGAATCGTCCGCAGCACGAAGTCAACGTTCTGATGCACCTGTTTGCCAAGACGTTTATCGATGAGCTGCCGCTGCTTAAGCGCGAGAATGTTCGCGTTGTCTTTTTGGGCGATATTTCCGCGCTGCCCAAGAAGACCCGCGACGTCTTTGAGCGCGGCCTTGCCGAGTGCGCCGACCATACCGGTATGACGCTGGCGCTGGCCGTTAACTACGGTGCCCGTGCTGAGATCACCCGCGCTGTCCGCCAGATCGCGCTTGATGCGGCTGCCGGCAAGATCGATCCCGCCGCTATCGACGATGATATGGTGGCTTCGCACCTGTACACCGCTGGGCTGCCCGATCCGGAGCTTGTGATTCGCACCTCTGGCGAGCTTCGTCTTTCGAACTATCTGCTGTGGCAGGTTGCCTATTCCGAGTTCTATGTCACCGATACCTATTGGCCCGACTTTGACCGCTGGGGCCTTGTCGACGCCATTTTGGCCTACCAGGGTCGCGACCGTAGGTTTGGTGGACTGAGCAAGACCGAGGAGGCTTAATCGTGTCCGAACGTCCCAAGGCATCCGCTCCCAAGGCGCCTACTTCCTCGAAGCCCGCGCGTAAGGCTTCCGCTGCAGGGGCGCCTGCAGCGAAGAGCGGCTCCGGTTCGTGGCTGGCGGGCTTTATCACCCGTGCCGCCGCCGGTATCGTCTATGCCGTTGTCTTTATCCTGTGCCTGGTTTTGGGTATTGTGCCCACGGCCATCTTCGTGTCCGTCATGAGCGGTCTGTGCTGCTATGAGTTCTTCCGCATGACGAGGCTCGACGGCAAGGTTGCCAACGAGCGCCTTGGTATCGCTGCCGCCGTGCTCTTTCCGCTCTCGGCTCTGGGCGATTCGCTGCTGTTGAACGCCCTGCTGTTCGCTTTGATGCTTGCGGTTGGTATCTGGTATGTCTGGTCTCCGCGCACTCGCATCTCTGACGTTGCCGTGACGCTCATGGGCCCTATCTACACTGGCTTTATGCTGTCGGCTATCGTGCTGCTGCGCGATGCCGTGCCCGGTTTTGCCGGCGCACTGCTTTCGGTGGGCGTTTGCGCGTCCCTTTGGGTTTCCGACTCGTTTGCCTATATCGTGGGCAGCCGCATCGGCAAGCATAAGATGGTTCCCAAGATCTCACCCAAAAAGAGCTGGGAAGGCTTTGTCGGCGGCATTTTGGGCTCTGTCTTGATCTGGCTCATCCTGTGGGCAACGCACTTCTATAAGCTGAGCCTGCCCTATGCACTGCTGTGCGGCATGGTCGTCTCCATCCTGGGCGTTATCGGCGACCTCATCGAGTCGCGTATCAAGCGCGGTGTGGGCGTTAAAGATTCCGGCAATCTCATACCGGGCCACGGCGGCATGCTCGACCGCAGCGATTCGCTCATCTTTGGCTGCATTACCGCGCAGCTGCTGCTGATGATCGGAGGCGTGCTGTAATGGCTTATCAGACCACCTACGGTCCCGATGGGCGTCTTCGTGTTGCCATTCTGGGCTGTACGGGTTCTATCGGCACTCAGGCGCTCGACGTGTGCCGTCAGCATGCCGATCGTCTGCAGGTTACGGCGCTGTCCGTTAACTCCAGCACCCCCGAGCTCGTTGCCGCTGCCCGTGAGTTCTCGGTCCCGGCGGTTGCCGTGGCGGACGCCTCCCATGGCGCCGACGCCGTGCTGCAGGAACTGCCCGAGGGCACGGAGCTCGGCGTTGGCGCGCAGGCCGTGTGCGAGCTCGCATGCCGCGATGATGTCGACTGCGTGCTCGTTGCCATCGTGGGCGCTGCCGGTCTCGAGGCGAGCCATGCTGCCCTGACCTCGAACAAGCGCCTTGCCCTGGCCAACAAGGAGTCGCTCGTCGTCGGTGGCGATCTGCTTATGCCGTTGGCGCAGCCGGGCCAGCTCATCCCGGTCGACTCCGAGCATTCTGCCATCTACCAGTGCTATCTTGGCGAGAATCCGCGCGAGGCTCACTGCATTTGGCTTACCTGCTCGGGCGGCCCGTTCTTTGGCCGCACGCGTGACGAGCTCGATCGCGTGACACGTGCCGATGCCCTGGCGCATCCCACGTGGGCTATGGGTGCCAAGATCACGATTGATTCCGCCACCCTCATGAACAAAGGTCTGGAGCGTATCGAGGCCATGCATCTGTTTGGATGCGATCTCGATTTCATTAACGTGGTCGTGCAGCGCCAGTCCAAGATTCACTCCATGGTCGAGTTTGCCGACGGCTCTGTGATTGCGCATCTCGGTGCCTCCGACATGCGCATTCCCATCCAGTTTGCTTTCTCGTATCCCGAGCGTTGGGATACTCCGGCTCCGCGTATCGATTTCCGCGAGTTGGGACAGCTTACCTTTGACGCTGCCGACATGGATACCTTCCGCTGCCTTGCGCTGGCCGAACGTGCCGGCAAGACGGGCGGCACCATGCCGTGCGTGCTCAATGCCGCCAACGAGGTCGCCGTCGATGCCTTCCTGCATGATGGCTGCAGTTTTACCGATATCGACCGTATTGTGGAATCCTGCATGGATGCTCACGATGCGCAGACGGTCGATTCGTTTGACCAGCTTCGCGAAATCGATGCGTGGGCGCGTGAAAAGGCCGCGCAGGTGCTTGCCGCAACCCGTTCTTAACCCATAAGGATTGCTTTTTCGTTTTATGGATACTGTTCTGAGCGTTCTCTCATCGGTCTTTTGGGGCCTGCTGATGCTTTCCGTCCTCGTGTTTTTGCACGAGGGCGGCCACTTTTTGGCGGCGCGTGCCTGCGGTGTCCGCGTGACTGAGTTCTTTTTGGGCCTGCCGTGTCGCTTTGATATCCACCACACGTCGCGTCGTATCGGCACCAAGTTTGGCGTGACGCCGCTGCTGCTGGGTGGCTATGCAGCCATCTGTGGCATGGATCCGACCGACGTCTCGTGTGCCGACCGCGTGCTTGCTGCCATCTATCGTCACGGCCGGGTGACGGTGGCCGATCTTGCCGTCGAGCTCGAGCTGTCCGAGGAGGATGTGCTCGAGGCCTGTGCTTTGCTGTTGGGCTGGGGCTCCATCGCTCCCTGGTATGAAGAAGGGGAAAAGCCTTCGCCCAGTTACTATCCCACCAAGTACCAGACCCTGCCGCGTGATGCGGCGGGTTATACCACCTTTGACGGCCGTCGGTTCGATCGTGAGCACGCGACTGCCGAGGGCGATGTATGGGAACTGCCGTGCGGCGAGTCCGAATTCCTTGCACGCGAGCGCTCGCACACCTATTTGGGTCAGGGCTTTGTCAAGCGTGCCTTTATGCTGCTTGCGGGCATTATCGTCAATATCCTGACGGGCTTTTTGCTCCTTATGAGCATCTATTCCATTGCAGGTGTCACGGTGCCGGTGGATACCAATGTGATCGGTCAGGTTGACGAAGGCTCGGTTGCCGCAGCGGCGGGAATCGAGGGCGGCGACGCGATCCTTTCGGTCGACGGAATATCGTGCTCTACCTGGATGGACGTTTACGATGCCATCGGCAAGGCTGCCGGTAAGGACGATATCGCCATTGAGTACGAGCGTGACGGCAAGCAGCATTCGACCACGGTTGCGCTCAAAGAGGACGAGCGCCTGGGTGTGTATGCCTCTACGCAGGTGGTCCGTTTAGACCCCATCACGTCGGCTCGCCTGTCGTTCTCCTATGTCGTGCAGACAGCGGAGGGTGTGATGCGCCTGCTCCAGCCGCAACATACGATGGAGATTCTCGATCAGTCCTCTTCGATCGTGGGTATTAGCGTTATGTCCTCACAAGCTGCTGCTGCCGGCCCTGCCACGTTCCTTTCGTTTGCCGCCCTCATTTCGTTCTCGCTTGGCTTTATGAACCTGCTGCCCATCCCACCGCTCGATGGCGGCAAGCTGGTCATCGAGATCATTCAAAAGATTGCGGGCCGCGAGCTTCCGCTCAAGGTCCAGACGATTGTGAGCTATGTGGGCATCGCGCTCTTTGCGCTGTTGTTTGTCTACATGCTTCGTTCCGACATCCTTCGATTTATTCTGTAGGGGAGTGGTTGGATTGTCTTTATCCCATCCTTTGCCTCGCGAGTTAACGCGTCCCGTGCATGCGGGCGGCGTGCAGATCGGTGGCGGCGCGCCAGTGGTGGTCCAATCCATGACCTGCACCGATACCGCCGATGCCCAGGCAACGCTTGCGCAAGTATGCGCGCTGGCGCAGGCTGGCTGCGATATCGTGCGTGTAAGCGTGCCCACCGAGGCCGCGCTTGGGGGTTTCCGCACCATCTGTGCCGAGTCTCCGGTGCCGATTGTCGCCGATATCCACTTTAACCATAAGCTCGCCATTGGTGCCATTGAGGCCGGTGCTGCCAAGCTGCGCATCAATCCCGGCAATATCGGTGATTGGGCCAAGGTTGACGCGGTGATCGATGCTGCGGGTGCTGCTGGCTGTGCGATTCGTATCGGCGTCAATGCCGGTTCGCTTGAGCAGGATATCGCCGAGCGCGACGACCTCACACAGCCCGAAAAGCTCGTGATGTCGAGCGAGCGTTTCGTCAAGCATTTTGAAGACCGCGGCTTTACGAATATTGTGCTTTCGGCCAAGGCCCATAGCGTGCAAACGACGCTCGATACCTATCGAGCCCTGTCGCGCGAGATTCCCCACGTTCCGCTTCACCTGGGCGTGACGGAGGCCGGAACCAAGCTGCAGGGAACCATCAAGAGCTCGGTGGGACTCGGTATCCTGCTGTCTGAGGGCATCGGTGACACCATGCGCGTCTCGCTCACGGCCGATCCGGTTGAGGAGCCGCCGGTCGCCTGGGGAATTTTGCAGTCCCTGGGTCTGCGTCGCCGTGGTCCCGAGATTGTCTCGTGCCCCACGTGCGCCCGCTGCCAGGTTAACCTGATTCCTATCGCCGAGGAAGTAACCGAGCGGCTTAAGAACTATGCCGCGCCGCTTTCGATTGCCGTCATGGGATGTGCCGTTAATGGCCCCGGTGAGGCTTCTGATGCCGACCTGGGCGTTGCTTGCGGACGTGGTCAAGCCCTGCTCTTTTCGCATGGCCAGATCATTGGTAAAGTAGCTGAGGACCAAATTGTCGACGCGCTTATGGCCGAGGTCGACAAGCTTATTGAGGAGAAATAAATGACCCGAGCAATGTATATGTCTAAGCTCTATGCGCCGACGCTCAAAGAGGATCCGGCCGACGCCGAGCTTGCAAGCCATCGTCTGCTGCTTCGTGCCGGTATGATCCGCAAGGAGGCCGCCGGCCTGTATTCCTATCTGCCGCTCGCTTGGCGCTCGATTCGTAAGATCGAGAACATCGTGCGCGATGAGATGGACGCCGCCGGCGCCCAGGAGCTCATGATGCCCATTATGGTCGATGCCGAGCTGTGGTGTGAGTCCGGCCGCATCGATGCCTATGGCAAGGAGCTCGTGCGCTTTGACGACCGTCATGGTCGCGAGTTTGTGCTGGGCCCCACGCACGAGGAGACCGTCACGGCCCTGGTGCGCAACGAGCTGCGCTCCTATAAGCAGCTGCCCGTCAACCTGTACCACATTCAGGACAAGTTCCGCGATGAGTTCCGTCCCCGCTTTGGCCTGATGCGCGGCCGTGAGTTCATCATGAAGGACGCCTACAGCTTCTCTGCCACGCAGGAGAGCCTGCAGGAGGAGTACGACAAGATGAAGCAGGCCTACGCCAACATCTGCGAGCGCTGCTACATCAAGGCTCTGCCCGTTGTCGCCGACTCCGGCGAGATCGGCGGCGACACCTCCGTTGAGTACATGGCTCTGGCCGACGCCGGCGAGGCTTCGCTCGTCTACTGCGACGATTGCGGCTTTGCTGCCGATGACGAGGCTGCAAGCACTAAGGTCGTTGTGACCGAGGGCCCCGGCGATGGCACGCTCACCAAGGTCGAGACTCCGGGTATGGGCACCATCGAGGCCGTTGCCAAGTTCTTCGGCTTCCCCGAGAACGGCACGCGCAAGTCGCTGGCGTTGATCGACTCCGAGGGCAAGCCAGTCGTGGCCATTGTCCCGGGCGACCACGAGCTCAACGACTGCAAGGCCGAGCATGTCTTTGGCAAGGGCTATCGCATGATGACCGACGAGGAGCTCCAGACCTACGGTCTGCACAAGGGCTTTATCGGACCGGTGAACCTGCCCGAGGGCATCCGTCTGGTGTGCGACGAGAGCCTGCGCGAGTCCAAGCAGTGGGCCTGCGGTGCCAACGAGGTTGATTATCACTTTACCGGTGCCTGCCCCGAGCGTGACTTTACCGTCGACGAGTGGGCCGACCTGGTTACCGTCGTTGCCGGCGATCCCTGCCCGCACTGCGGCAAGCCGCTTTCCGCTGCTCGCGGTATTGAGGTCTCCCAGGTTTTCCAGCTGGGCACTAAGTACTCCGAGGCCATGGGTGCCACCTTTATGGACGAGGACGGCAAGGAGAAGCCGCTTATCATGGGTTGCTACGGCGTGGGCGTGTCCCGTTCGCTCGCTGCCGTCGTTGAGCAGCACAACGACGAGCACGGTATCGTCTGGCCGGTCTCCGTCGCTCCCTACGAGGTCACGGTGATTCCGCTCGACCCCAAGAAGGAGGAGTGCGCTTCCGTCTGCGAGCAGATCGTTGATGGCCTGTGCGCCGAGGGTATCGAGGTCGTCGTCGACGACCGTGATGAGCGTCCCGGCTTTAAGTTTGCCGACAACGACCTTATGGGCTTCCCGTATCAGGTTGTTCTGGGTAAGCGCGGCCTTAAGAACGGCACCGTCGAGCTCAAGGACCGTGCTACCGGCGAGCGTGAGGACGTGGCGATCGACGAGGTCGTCGCCAAGGTTGCCGAGCTGGTGAAGGCGGCTCGCCGTTAATCTACGATTTCGCTTGTAGTTCGATATACGGGACGGCCCCGCATTTCTCCAGATAGGGGAGATGCGGGGCCGTCATTTTACCTTGCCTGCGTGCTCAATCGCTAAAAGGAAAACCCCACAGCCCATATGAGCTGCGGGGTTTTCCTTTGTGCCTCCGATGCGAAATAAATCGCTCAGATATTACTGATAGTCGACGACGTCGATCCAGTTCTTAAGGAACTCATCGTTCACGTTGCGCTTACGAGCGAGCTCGGAAGCGGCGACGATGCTCGTCCACTGACGCACGACCTGCATGGGCATGTCGGCGCGGTCGCAGTAGAGCTCCAGGTAGGCCTCGGCCTGGTCCTTGCTGTTGAGGGCGAAGAGCAGGTAGGTGGTGGCAACGTCGGCAGCAGGGGAGCCCTGGGTGGCGTGTGCCCAGTCGCACACATAGAGCTGGCCGTCGTCGCCGACGATGACGTTGGAGGGGTTGAAGTCGCCATGGCAGACCTTGAACTCCTTGGTCATGCCGTCCAGACGCTCCTGAAGGTTGTAGCGCGTGGTGGCATTGAGCTGATCAAGGCTGTCGATCATGCGGGCGAACTTGTCGCGCTGACGGTTGAGCAGCGGGGAGGTGTAGCCGTGGATCTCGATCTGGAGGTCGACGAACATCTCGAGGTACTCACCAAAGCGCTGGGGCTCGGCAGTCATCTTCTCGGCAAGGGTGGTGCCCGGAACCTTCTCGGTCACGAGCGCCCAGCCGTTGGCGTTCTCAAGCTGGGAAACCTCGAGAGCCTTGGGGCTGCGGATGCCGCACTCATTGATGCGGGCAAGATTCAAAGCCTCGTTGAACACGTCGGAGACGGGCTTGGTCTCGTTAAAGACCTTGACGATCTTGTCGCCCAGGTCGTAAACGACCTTGTTGCCGCGACGGACGAGCTCGGTCTTGGAATCGGGGAGCAGCATGATTGCATCCTTTCAACGATGCGATAGAAGCAACGGCGGGGGCGTGCGTACACCCGTGCACCCCCGCCGCAAATAACCGTGCTAAAACTAGCAGACGGCGTAGTCCTGGGGCTCGCGGCCGTAGTAGGCGTCCAGGTAGAGCTCCTTGATCTCGCTCATGAGCGGGTAGCGCGGGTTAGCGCCGGTGCACTGGTCGTTGAATGCCTGCTCGGTCATCTCGTCGAGGGTGTCGAGGAAGTACTGCTCGTCAACACCGTAGTCGGCGATGGTCTTCTTGACGCCGATGAAGTCCTTGAGCTCCTCGAGCTTCGTGATGAAGTTCTCGAAGACCTCCTTGTCGTCCTTGCCCTCGATGCCGCAGTACTTGGCCATCTCGGCGTAGTTGTGCAGCGCGTTGGGGTAAGGATACTGGGAGAAGGTACCCATCTTGACGGGAGCCTCGGCGGCGTTGTAGCGCATGACGCGGGTCAGGATGACGGCGTTTGCGAGGCCGTGGGGCAGGTGATGGAAAGCGCCGAGCTTGTGGGCCATGGAGTGGTTGAGGCCCAGGAAGGCGTTGGCGAAGGCCATACCGGCCATGCAGGAGGCGTTGTGCATCTCCTCGCGAGCATGCGGGTCCTTCGCGCCGTTCGTGAAGCTGGAGGGCAGGTTCTCAAAGACGAGCTTAGCAGCGCGCTCGGAGAGGCCCTTGGTGTAGTCGGAAGCCATGATGGAGACGTAGGACTCGATGGCGTGGGTCATGACGTCGATGCCGGAGGCAGCGGTCAGGCCGCGCGGGGCGGTCATGCAGTTGTCGGCGTCAACGATAGCCATGTTGGGGAGCAGCGCGTAGTCGGCGAGCGGCCACTTGATGCCGGTCTCCTTGTCGGTGATGATGGCGAACGGCGTGCACTCGGAGCCGGTACCCGAAGAGGTCGGGACGGCGACGAAGTAGGCCTTCTTGCCCATCTCGGGGAAGGTGAAGATACGCTTGCGGATGTCCATGAAGTCCATGGCCATGTCCTCAAACTTGCACTCGGGGTGCTCGTACATCATCCACATGATCTTGCCGGCGTCCATAGCGGAGCCACCGCCGACGGCGATGATGACGTCCGGCTCAAAGAGAGCCATCTGCTTGGCGCCGCGACGTGCGCACTGCAGCGACGGATCGGGCTCGACGTCGTAGAAGCAGTCGTGGGCGATGCCCATCTCGTCGAGCTTGGCCTCGATGGCGCGGGTGTTGCCATTCTTGAAGAGGAACTGGTCGGTGACGATGAAGGCGCGCTTCTTGCCCATGACGTTGCCAAGCTCGTCGAGGGCGACGGGCGTGGAACCCTTCTTGAAGTAGACCTTCTCGGGAGCGCGGAACCACAGCATGTTCTCACGGCGCTCGGCCACAGTCTTAACGTTGATCAAGTGCTTCACCCCAACGTTCTCGGAGACGGAGTTGCCGCCCCAGGAGCCGCAGCCCAGGGTCAGAGACGGCTTCATGCCAAAGTTGTACAGGTCACCGATGCCGCCGTGCGAGGACGGGGTGTTGATGACGATACGGCAGGCCTTCATGACGTGCTCGAACAGGCTGATCTTCTCGGCCTGGGCGGGGTGCACGTACAGAGAGGCAGTGTGGCCCGGGCCACCGGCGAGCACCAGGTGCTCAGCCTTGTCGACGGCCTCCTGGAAGTCCTTGGCGTGGTACATGGCCAGGACCGGGGAGAGCTTCTCGTGGGAGAACTCCTCCTTGGCGGGGTCGGTGGAGGTGACCTCGGCGATCAGGATCTTGGTCTTGGCGGGAACCTCGATGCCGGCGAGCTCGGCGATCTTGGCGGCAGCCATGCCGGGGATGCGGTGATCGAGGGCGCCGTTCTTGAACATGGCGGCACGCAGGGCCTCCATCTCGGCACCCTGCTTGACGAAGTAGCAGCCGCGCTTCTGGAACTCGGCCTTGACCTGGTCATAGATGGTGTCGATGACGGTCACGGACTGCTCGGAAGCGCAGATCATGCCGTTGTCGAAGGTCTTGGAGTGGATGATGGAGTTGACTGCGAGCAGAACGTCGGCGGTGTCGTCGATGACGACCGGGGTGTTACCGGCGCCAACGCCCAGGGCGGGCTTGCCCGAGGAGTAGGCGGCCTTGACCATGCCCGGGCCACCGGTGGCGAGGATGATGTCGACGTCGCGCATGACCATGTTGGTCAGCTCGATGGAGGGGACATCGACCCAGCCGATGATGCCCTCGGGGGCACCAGCCTTGACGGCGGCGTCAAGCACGAGCTTGGCGGCGGCGATGGTGCACTTGGCGGCAGCCGGGTGCGGGGAGATGATGATGGCGTTGCGGGTCTTCAGGCTGATCAGCGTCTTGAAGATCGCGGTGGAGGTGGGGTTGGTCGTCGGGATGACGGCGCCCACGATGCCGATGGGCTCGGCGATCTTGGTGATGCCGTAAGCCTCGTCGCGCTCCAGGACACCACAGGTCTTGGTGTTCTTGTAAGCGTTGTAGATGTACTCTGCGGCGTAGTGGTTCTTGATGACCTTGTCCTCAAGAACGCCGCGGCCGGTCTCCTCGATGGCCAACTTCGCCAACGGGATACGAGCCTTGTTGGCGGCCATGGCGGCCTCATAGAAGATCTTGTCGACCTGCTCCTGCGTGTACGTAGCAAAAAGCGCCTGGGCCTCTCGCATCTGAGCGAGCTTAGCCTCAAGCGCCTCTACGTTGTCCACAATTGCGGGAGTAGTGTTTTCCGGTGACTTTTTCACCATTTGTGTCTCCTTGCGATCGGAGATTTACCCTACGCCTTGCATGATAGCAAGAAATAATTCGGTGAACGGTCAGATTCCCGTAAAAGACAAACTAAAACGCTTCAATCAAATGAACCGTTTCAACTAAAACTATGCCCAATGCATCGCCCCGCTCATTGGGGACAGACTTACATGAGTGCTTCCACTCATTGGGGACAGACATCGATTTGCCATTTTGCCGTTCTGGGCCTGTTTTTGCCGCTCATTGGATATAAATAGATCACAGGCTCAGCATTTCGCGTTCCTTCTCTCCTTTTAGGTGTTGCCTGTTCAGTTTTGAAAGGAGAGATTTATGCCTCGATGCGCCCGTGCCGTTTCGCTCACCGGCTATTACCACGTCTTTGACCGTGGCAACTCCAAACAGATTATTTTTGAAGATGACTCTGACCGATATCGTTTCTTATCGGATATCTCGGACAGGTTTGCGCGCCATGACGTGGCAGTGTTGGCTTGGTGCCTTATGGACAACCACTTCCATTTGATGGTTGATGACCCATATGACAACCTTTCAAAGGCAATGCAGTGCGCACTGACGGCGTATGCTAAGTATTTCAATGGGAAAACGGGAAGAACGGGCCATCTGTTTGACAATCGCTATTCGCGTGTTGCGGTTGAGTCAGACACACAGGCGGTGCAGCTACTCGATTATATCCATCTCAATCCTGTGAAAGGTGCGATTGACTCTCTCGAAGCATACCGCTGGTCAAGCTTTAGGGCATACCAGCTGGGCTATGATCCCTTTGACATCTGTGATGCGGCCCCTATGCTCGATATTGTCGGTGGCTCCCGTTGCTATTGCGAGCATCTCGAGGAAGTTGCCGGGCGCATCTGGTCAATGGAGGTTCTTCCACGCCGGCGGATCCCCGATGAGGAGGCCCTTTCCGTTGCGCGCGAAGTTCTGCCGAGCATAGATCCTGCACTGCTCAAAGCCCTGCCACGCCCCGAACGCGATGCCTGCCTGCTGAGGCTCAGGCGGGCACATCTCACGGTTAAGCAAATTGCCCGTATCACCGGTATCGGCGCCACGAGCGTGACCAAGGCAACTGCAGGCTGGAAGGATGCTGCGTGAGGCAGGGGCCGGAGCCAGTCGGTGCGCCGCATTCGTGCGTCATGTCTGTCCCCAATGCGTGAAAACACTCATGTAAGTCTGTCCCCAATGAGTGCAAAAAGCCGCCCTCTGTAGGGGAGGGCGGCTTTGGTAAGTTCTATATGAACGCGAGGTCTTTGACCCGGAGAGTCCGAGGTACTTGTTGGTAAGACCTTATTTAGGAGCGCGCAACCTTGCCGGACTTGAGGCAGGTGGAGCAAACGTTCATCTTGCGACGGTGACCATCGACGACGACGTAGACGCGCTGGATGTTGGGGCGGAACTTACGGTTGGTGACGCGGTGAGAGTGGCTGATGGAGCGACCGGCAACGGGGTGCTTACCGCAAACTTCGCAAACTTTGGACATAACTGACCCTCCTTGGGCGACAAACGAACATGTCGCGTTAACAAACAAGCCTGAACTATAGCACAGAAGCAGCTCCCTGTGCGTAATCTACACAGAGATATTCCTCTTTTGGCGATAGTGCTCACGCCACGGCCCTGGACGTAGATCCGATTTGCGTGCAGCAGAGGGGATTATGCCAGCTCGTGCGCGCGTTTTCAAGCTCGTCCCACAAATATATATAGGTTTATGGAGCATTGGGCTCCGTTTACGGATTGCTCTGTATTTATGCTCGCAATTAAGCTCGAGGTTGGCTACACTATCCCTTGACCATTAAAGGGGTACGAGATACCCACATGGAATTACATTGCTGCCAAAGAGCAGCCCTTCCTGTGGGTGTCTGGTCCGCTTTGAGCGGTCGGGCATCTATTTTTTTGACTGTGTCAGCAGTCAAGACATGTGAGGAAGGAGATCGATGGGCACGACTTCCCCCAAGGCGGTCATCATGGACGAGACCGCCGTCAACCGAGCGATGACCCGCATCGCGCACGAGATTCTCGAGCGCAACGAGGGCTGTGAAGACCTCGCTCTGGTCGGCATCGTCACGCGCGGCGACCTTCTGGCAAAGAAGCTCGCCGAGGAGATCAAGGAGATCGAGGGCGTCGACGTTCCGCTCGGCAGCCTGGACATCAGCTTCTACCGCGATGACTATGCGACCAATTTCGCTCCCGCGATCCACGCTACCAACATTCCCTTCAGCGTCGACGGCAAGCGCGTCGTGCTGGTGGACGACATCCTGTACACGGGTCGTACCATCCGCGCCGCTCTCGACGCCGTCATGGACCTGGGCCGTCCGAGCCGTATTGAGCTGGCAGTTCTCGTTGACCGCGGTCACCGCGAGCTCCCCATCTCGCCGGACTTTGTCGGCAAGAACGTTCCCTCGTCGCATGAGGAGAACGTGCACCTATATATGAAGGAAGTCGACGGCCACACAGCCGTCGAGATTAACGACGTCGCGCCGGGTTCCCACGTGGGCTCCGCGCCGCTGGGAGGTGAGTAGTACCGTGGCGTTCAACCATAAGCACCTGATCGACATTACCGAGTACTCCGAAGAGGACATCAAGCTCATCCTCGAGACCGCCAAGGCGTTCTCCGAGGTCAACGAGCGTGCGATCAAGAAGGTCCCCACGCTCAAGGGCAAGACCATCGTCAACATGTTCAACGAGCCCTCGACGCGCACCCGCAGCTCCTTCGAGCTCGCCGAGAAGCGTCTTTCGGCCGACAGCCTCAACTTTGGCGGCTCCTCGACCTCCACGGTCAAGGGCGAGAGCCTCGTCGACACCGTCGAGACCCTCAACGCCTACAAGATTGACTGCATCGTCGTGCGCGACAAGCACGCCGGCGCTCCCTACATCGTCACGCAGAATTCGCCCGCGAGTGTTATCTGCGCCGGTGACGGTAAGCATAACCACCCCACGCAGGCCCTGCTCGACCTGTACACCATCTGGGAGCACAAGGGTGACTTCCACGGTCTGAAGGTCGCCGTCGTGGGCGACATCTCCCACTCCCGCGTTTGCGGCTCGCTGATCCCCGCCCTTAAGATCATGGGCTGCGAGACCTACGCCGTCGCCCCCGGCACGCTGCTGCCGCCGTCGCCCGAGGTCCTGGGCTGCGACCACGTGACGAGCGACCTCGATTCCGTCCTGCCCGAGCTGGACGTCGTCTACATGCTGCGCGTGCAGCAGGAGCGCCTCGAGGGTGCCCCGTTCCCGACCATTCGCGAGTACCACAAGCTCTTCGGCCTGACCAAGGACCGCGAGAAGCTCATGAAGCCCGACGCGATCATCTGCCACCCGGGCCCCATCAACCGCGGCGTCGAGTTCGACTCCTATATGGCCGACCACCCGCAACGCTCCGTCATCCTGGAGCAGGTCTACGCCGGTATCTGCGTGCGTATGGCTATCCTGTATCTGCTGCTTGGAGGTGCCGATAATGGCCTTGCTTCTTAAGAATGCCCACGTCGTCGACCCGTCCGTCGAGCTTGACGGTGTCGTTGACGTCCTGATTGACGGCGACAAGATCGCCGAGGTCGGCGAGAATCTCGCCGTCGAGGGAGCCGAGGTCCGCGACCTTTCCGGCAAGTACCTCGTCCCCGGCCTGGTGGATATGCACGTTCACCTTCGCGAGCCCGGCTACGAGGTCAAAGAGGACATCGAGAGCGGCACCCGCGCAGCTGCAAAGGGCGGCTTTACCGGCGTGTGCTCCATGCCCAACACCGATCCCGTCACCGATAACGGTACCGTCGTGGAGTTCGTCAAGTCCCGCGCTGCCGAGGTCGGCCACTGCCGCGTCTATCCGTCGGGCGCCATGACCCGCGGTCTTAAGGGCGAGGCCATGTCCGAGATGGGCGATATGGTCGCCCACGGCGCCGTCGCCTTCACCGATGACGGTCGCGGCGTGCAGGGCGCGGGCATGCTCCGTCGCTGCATGGACTACGGCAAGATGTTCGGCAAGGTCTTCATGAGCCACTGCCAGGACGAGGACCTGGTCGGCCACGGCCAGATCAACGAGGGTAAGGTCTCGACCCGTCTGGCCCTCGAGGGTTGGCCGGCTGCCGGCGAGGAGCTTCAGATCGCCCGCGACATCGAGATCGCCAAGCTGACCGGTGCCAAGCTGCACATCCAGCACATCTCCACCGCTCACGGTCTCGAGCTCGTGCGTGCCGGTAAGGCCGCCGGTGTCCAGGTGACCTGCGAGGCCACCCCGCACCACATGTTCCTGACCGAGAACGACTTGGACGAGACCTACAACACCTCGCTCAAGGTCAATCCGCCGCTGCGCACCGACGAGGACGCCGAGGCCATTCGTCAGGGCGTCATCGACGGTACCGTCGACGTTATCGTCACCGATCACGCTCCCCACACCCCGTGGGAGAAGGCCCGCGAGTTCGAGCTTGCGCCCTTTGGCATGATCGGTCTCGAGACCTCGCTGTCGCTCGTACTCACCGAGCTGGTCAACACGGGCAAGATGAGCATGGGCCGTATGGTCGAGCTCATGGCCATCAAGCCGCGTGAGATCCTGGGCCTCGACCAGGTTCAGGTCAAGGCGGGCTCTGTTGCCGACCTGACCGTGTTCGACCCCTCCGCAACCTGGACGGTTGGCGAGGACGGTTACGAGTCGCGCGCCGAGAACTCCGGTTTCGCCGGCCGCACGCTTACCGGTCGTGCCACCGATGTGTTTGTCGGCGGTAAGCAGACGCTTGCCGACGGCTGCATCTGCTAGCATAGCCTTATCGCTTTTGTGCGCGGTGCCCTTGCGGTGCCGCGCTTTCTGTTCGTTTTGACCATGCAATCGCATGGGGGATTGGAGCGTCTATGCCCACACCTTCCACTGCACGCATGCACGACTTCGAGGTCGTCTCGAACCAGGAGATCGCCGACGGCATCTTCTCGCTCGTCATCTCGGCCCCCAAGCTTGCAAGTGCGCTCAAGCCCGGTCAGTTTGTGAACATTGCCGTGCCCGGCGATGCGTCTTCGCTGCTTCGCGTGCCCCTGAGCTTCTATCGCGCCGACGCCCAGGCCGGCACCGTCGAGCTGTGGTACGCCGTCGTGGGTGACGACACCCGTCGTCTGTCGCAGATGGCCCCCGGCTCCAAGTCCAACCTGTTGGGCCCTGGCGGCCGCGGCTGGCTTGTTCCCGAGGGCACCAGGAAGGCGCTGCTCGTGGCGGGCGGCATCGGCGTTCCGCCCGTGCTCTGCCTCGCCGGCAAGCTTGCCGAGCAGGGCGTGGATGTCGACGTGTGCCTGGGCTTTGGCACCGCTTCCAAGGCCGTGGGCATCGACGAGTTCCGCGCGCTGGGCGCCACGGTCAATGTGTGCACCGACGACGGTTCGCTCGGCATGCACGGTTTCTGCACCGATCCTGCCGCCGAGTTGCTCGGTGAGGGCGGCTACGACTACGTCGCCAGCTGCGGCCCCGCCGTCATGATGAAGAAGGTCGCCGCCGCTGCCGCCGAGGCCGGTGCATACTGTGAGGTATCGCTCGAGCGGATGATGAGCTGTGGCTTTGGCGCCTGCAACACCTGCAATGTCGAGACGGTCGACGGTATGAAGGGTGCTTGCATGTGCGGCCCCGTGTTCGATGCTTCCAAGGTGGTGGTCTTCTAGTGGGTACCGTGAACATGGCCGTCGATTTCGGCGGCGTCAAGATGCAGAACCCCATCAACACCGCAGCCGGTACCTTTGGCTACGGTTGGCAGTTCCAGAACTTCTTCGATGTCTCCCAGCTGGGCGCCATCACCACCAAGGGTTGCGCTGCCGAGCCCTGGCCCGGCAACCCCGCGCCCCGTATGGCCGAGATTCCCGGCGGCATGATCAACTCCGTGGGCCTTCAGAACCCTGGCGTGGCTGCCTTTGCCCGTGAGTCCGGTCCGTGGCTGGAGCAGCTCTCCAAGGACGGTTGCCAGGTCATCTGCCAGGTTGCCGGCCACTCCGTTGACGAGTTTGTCCGCGCACTAGAGATGTATGTCGAGCTGTGCCCCTGGGCTGCCGGCTACGAGATCAACGTGAGCTGCCCTAATATCGCCGCCGGCGGTGCCGCCATGGGCTCCACGCCCGAGGGCGCCTCTTCCGTTATGGCTGCCTGCCGCAAGGTGACCGATAAGCCGCTGTTCGTGAAGATGGCGCCGGTCAACGTCGCCGAGATTGCCAAGGCCCTCGAGGCTGCCGGTGCCGACGGCCTTTCAGTCATCAACTCCATCCAGGGCATGGCTATCGACGTCCATACCCGCAAGTCCCGCGTGGCCAAGCCCAAGGGCGGCCTTTCGGGCCCGCTGTGCCACCACATCGCCGTGCGCATGGTCTGGGAGGTTGCCCAGGCCGTCGATATCCCCATCAACGGTGTCGGCGGTGTCATGACCGGCGAGGATGCGGCTGAGTTTATCCTGGCCGGTGCCACCTGCGTGTCGGTCGGCATGGCCAACTTCGTCGATCCGTGCGCTTCGCTCAAGATCGCGCATGAGCTCGAGGCCTGGGCCGAGTCCCAGGGCGTAAAGGACATCAACGAGCTGGTAGGTGCTTTCGAATGCTAGAGACCGATGCCCGCGACCGCGTAATCGTCGCCCTCGACTGCGATCGTGAGCGTGCGCTCGAGCTCGCCCACGAGCTTTCGGGCCATGCCGCCTGGCTCAAGGTTGGCATGACGCTCTATTACGCCGAGGGTCCCCAGATCGTCAAGACGTTCAAGGACCTGGGCTTTAAGGTCTTCCTTGACCTTAAGTTTCATGACATTCCGCATCAGGTTCGCGGTGCCGCCCGCTCGGCCTCGCTTGCCGGTGCCGACCTGCTCTCGGTTCACGGCTTGGGTTCGGGCGCCATGCTCGCTGCCTGCCGCGAGGGTGCCGAGGAGGCGCGCGAGGACCGCGCCAAGCTCGTCGCCATCACCGTGCTCACGAGCATGAACCAGGATGCCTTGAGCGAGATCGGCGTCGAGTCGCCCGTGGCCGAGGAGGCCGCCCGCCTGGCAAAGCTCGCTCAGGCCAACGGCATCGACGGTATCGTGTGCTCGCCGATGGAGGCTCACGACATGCGTGAGCTGCTGGGTCCCGATGCCCTGATCGTGACTCCGGGTGTGCGTCCGGTGGGTGCCGCCCTTGGTGACCAGTCCCGCGTGGCGACGCCTTCCCAGGCTATCGAGCGTGGCGCAAGCCACATTGTGGTGGGCCGTCCCATCACTGGTGCCGACGATCCGGTTGCCGCCTTTGACGCCATCGTCGCCGAGCTGGTCGAAAACGTCGCGTAGAAGATTCCCCTAAGTCACCACTTTTGGGTCTCATTAGCACAAAATAGCCCCTGTGCCTGCGTAAACTTTCCCATCCTTTGTGTGGAATCGCAGGTCAGGGGCTTAACTTTGGGCGCAGTATATTGCACTTTTTGCGGGTATCGTCTAACCTATGGAGCCGCGATTGGGCATTTTGTACGTTCTACGTGCTAAAATGCCAATTATTGAATCAGATATAACCCAACTATTTGGAGGTACGAATGGCACTCCCTCAGCTTACCGATGAGCAGCGCAAGCAGGCTCTTGAGAAGGCTGCTGCCGCACGTCACGCCCGCGCTGAGCTTCGCGAGCAGATCAAGAAGGGCGAGAAGTCCCTCGAGTCCGTGCTCAACTCCGATGACCCCATCGCTTCCCGCATGAAGGTTTCCACCCTCATCGAGTCTCTCCCTGGTTATGGCAAGGCCAAGGCCGCCAAGATCATGGAGGAGCTCGGTATCTCCGCTACCCGTCGCGTCCAGGGCCTCGGCGTCCGTCAGCGCGAGCAGCTCCTCGAGCAGCTGACCAAATAAGTGAGCGCTCAGGATTCCAAGCTCTTTGTGATTTCTGGACCGTCAGGCGCAGGCAAGGGTACGCTCGTCACTCGTGTGCGCGAGCGCCGCTCGAACTTGGGCCTGACGGTTTCGGCTACCACGCGAGCACCACGCAAAGGTGAGGTCGACGGCGTCAACTACTTTTTTCTGACGCGCGAGGAGTTCGACCGCCGCGTGGCAAACGGTGAGTTTGTTGAGTGGGCCGAGGTCCACGGTAACTGCTACGGCACGTTGGTGAGCGAGGTCACATCCAAGCTCGCCTCGGGCGCGTCTCTGATTCTGGAGATCGATGTCCAGGGCGCCCTGCAGGTGAAGGAGCGTTTCCCCGAGGCCGTGCTGATCTTTATCAAGCCGCCTTCGCTTGAGGTGCTCCGCGAGCGTCTAGTCGGTCGCGGTACCGAGACGCCCGAGACGATTGAGCTGCGTATGGCAAACGCCGCCGATGAGCTTGCCCTTGCCGACCGCTACGACGACGTCGTGGTGAATGACGATCTCGACCGCGCGACCGATGAGCTCGTTCGCGTTCTCGATATGCATGAAAGGATCTGAGGTCCGTGTCCGTTGTAAAGCCTTGCATTGACGATCTTCTGGAGAAGACCGATCACAACCGCTTCCTGCTCGCTTCGCTTGCCTCCAAGCGCGCCTGCGACATCAATAGCATGCTGCGTGGCCAGCACAACCGCGTGCTTGCCGTCCAGGATGTCGATGACATCACCATCGGGCTTTCCGGTGCCGATACCATTTCGATGGCTATGGATGAGATTATCGACGGCGACATCTCTTACGACGAGGCCCGTTATGAGAAGGCGCTCGGCCACAAGGTTGCTGAAGCCTAAATGGCGGCTCGCGTCTGCCTGGTCCACTATCACGAGGTTGGACTGAAGGGTAAGAACCGCGCACATTTTGAGCATATCCTCATGGATAACATCAAGGCGGCCTTGGCCGCCTTTTCCGTGAATGCCGTGTCTCGAATTTCCGGTTATATCCTCGTGACCTTTAACGAGCATCAGGCCGACGAGGCGGCTCGTGTCATTCGCACCGTTCCCGGCGTTGCTCGCGTGTCTTTGGCGTATCACACCAATCGCGACCCTCAGGAGTACTGTGCCGCCGCCGTGAAGGCGCTGCGTGAGTTTGGCCCCTTCGATTCGTTTAAGGTGCACGCCAAGCGCTCCAATACCGACTATGAGCTCACCTCGATTGATATCAATCGACAGGTTGGCGAGGTGCTGTGCGAGGCGTTCCCCGATAAAAAGGTTCAAATGCACGATCCCGACGCGATGGTTCACGTGCTGGTTGTTCAGGGTAGCGTTTATGTGTACGCGCGCTCCGAGCGCGGTGTGGGCGGTCTGCCGGTGGGCTCTGCCGGTAAGGTCGTGACCCTGCTGTCATCGGGTATCGACTCGCCGGTGGCGACCTGGATGCTCGCGCGACGCGGAGCCGTGTGCGTGCCGGTGCATTTTTCCGGTCGTCCGCAGACGCCAGATACCAGCGAGTATCTAGTGCAGGACATCATTCGCGCCCTTGAGCCGGGTGTCCAGATCGGCCGTCTGTATGTTGTGCCGTTTGGCGACTGCCAGCGCGAGATTTCGGTGACCTGTCCCAGCAACCTGCGCGTGATCATGTATCGCCGCATTATGTATTCGGTTGCCGAGCGCATTGCACACATCGAGGGCGCCAAGGCTATCGTGACGGGCGAATCGCTTGGGCAGGTTGCCTCCCAAACGCTTGAGAACATCATGGCCGTCAACGAGGCCGTGAAGATCCCCGTGTTCCGCCCTCTCATCGGTTCGGACAAGCAGGAGATCATCGCGCGCGCCGAGGAGATTGGTACGTTCGATATCTCGACTGAGGCCGCTCCCGACTGCTGCACGCTGTTTATGCCGCGCCGTCCCGAGACGCACGCTAAACTCGATGCCGTGCATGAGGCCTGGGAGTTGTTCGATCACGAGGAGATGATCGAGCGCCTGCTCAAGCAGACCGAGTACATCGACTTTGAGAGCAACACGTATAAGGCCCCTAAGACCTTAAAACGCAAACATTCGGAGCTTGCTCCGCGTGAGATTTACCAAGATCACGAGTAAATTTGTGCATAGACCGACGATGCGTCTGCATCGTCGGTCTTTTGCTATCTGGGCATTTTGCGACTAAGTGTTCATTTGCTGACGTGTGCCTGAATAAATGGACAGATTTGTGCAAGATTTTGGTCGGCTTTTGGTTTGACCGCGAAAACCGGTTTTGGAGCGTGGCTGTTGCAGGGCTCTTTTCCTGACACGATGTTGTTGGGAGGTTTTGCTATGGCGCAGCGCGAAGAACACGAACGGGTCAAAAAGATGGACCGCTGGGCGGGCAAGCTGCTCGGTCATAAGGCAGTGGTGATGGCGATACTGGTCGTCATTGCGATGTCGAGCGGCTTGGCGATGGCGAACCTTGGCGGCGGTGCCGGCGCCGTGTCGTTTGAGCGCACTGACGGTTCGGGCTCGTTGGTGGAGCCGGGATCCGGTGATGCCTCGAGCGGAAAGACATCCGAAGGTTCTTCGACTAAGGCTTCTGCCGCGGCAGAGGTCTATGTCGATGTCGATGGCGCCGTTGTGTCGCCCGGTGTATATCGTCTCAAGGACGGCGCGCGGGTGGCTCAGGCGATTGATGCCGCCGGCGGGCTGGCGCCCGAGGCAGACGTTACGGGGCTCAATCGGGCATCCAAGGTCGTCGATGGACAAAAAATCCACGTTCCAACGGAAGGGGAGCAGCAGGCGCCCATTGCGGAAGCCGATGTTGATGGTGGGGCTTCCGCGTCATCGGGCGTGAGTGGCGCAACAGGCCTAGTAAACATCAATACGGCAAGCGCGGCAGAGCTACAGACGCTTTCGGGCATCGGTCCCTCCATGGCCCAGTCGATTATCGATGAGCGGACAAAGAACGGTGCTTTTGCCTCGGTTGACGATCTGATGCGTGTATCGGGAATCGGCGAGAAGAGGCTTGCCAAAATCAAAGATTGCATCTGCGTATGAGTGCGACCGAGCGCGAGCATGTGATGCCTCCGCGGCCCCTGATACCGTGGACGATGGCCCTGTGTGCCGGCATGTGCATGAGCTGCGCCTTGGTGCTCAACGTGGCCGCTGATGCGCTGCTGAGGGAGCAGGCGCCGGCGGTCGGGCCGCTATGGGCCATTCCCGTTGCGGCGGCGGTATTCGTTGTGCTGGCTCAATCTTGTGCGCGGCTTGCCCCTTGGAAGCGGTGGCTGTATGCCGCGTCCGTCGGTCTCGTGGCGGGAGCGGTCGTCTCGGCGTGGTGGGCTGTGGGTGCGCTCAGCGCCTCGAAGGCGCTCGGCGGTCGAGCGGCAAGCGGCCTCGAGTTTGTCGTGCAGGGTGATCCATCCATAAACGACGACGTGTATTCCTATACCTGCGAGGCGCGCACGGACGGTAAGAACTTGGCAACGGTTCGCCTATCGTGCGACCACGATCTCAAGGTCGGGGCGCACGTGCGTGTTATCGGTCGCGTTTCACGTTTTGAGAACGATGCGTATGGACAATCGCGCGTGCTCCGAGGCGAGGTATGCAAGGTAAAAGCCGTTCGGATTGTGTCGGTCGATGAGGGCTCTCCGGGGCCGCTGCTTCGGCTGCGAAATGGGCTGCTTGCGTCCATCGCGCCTGCGACCGACCCGGCGCGTGCACTCATAGCCGGTGTCGTCTGCGGTCGTTCGGCCGAGCTGCGCGCCCAGTCGGCGGGCGATTGGTTTTCGGTGACGGGAACGGCGCATCTTATAGCCGTCTCCGGCAGCCATTTGGCTATCGTGGGGTTTGTAATCGAGGGTGTATTGCAAAAGACTCGCTGCTCACGTGGTCTTCAGCGGGCGATATTGGCGATAACGCTTGTGGGCTACGCTGTCTTTACGGGCGCGTCTCCCTCGGCCGTGCGCGCGTGCTGCATGGTGTTCGCGACGCTTGTCGTAAACGGCGCGGGGCGTCGCCGGCACGGCGCATCGGCACTCTTCGTAACCATGTCCATCTTTGTGCTACTGCGGCCGACGGTGCTGTTCGAGATGGGCTTTCAGCTTTCATGTGCCAGCGTCTTTGCCATTCTGTGCTTTTGCCCCTATGCGACCTTCGCTTTGGGTGAGCTGAGTGTGCCATCGGGCGTTGCAAGCATGCTTTCCGTCACGCTGTGCTCGCAACTGGCGACTCTTCCCATTACCATTCCCGCCTTCGGTACGTTCTCGCTCATTGCTCCGTTGGCAAATGCGGTCATCGGTCCGGTGGTGAGCGTACTGCTTGCTGTGTCCATCGTGCTGGTTCCCTTTTCGCTCGTGGCACCGTTGCGGACTTGGGCGCTCGTTGTGCCCATGATTGCCGCCCGTTGCGCGCTGTTTTTCGAGCAGCTGTTTGCCGCCGTGCCGGGTGCATCCGTGAGCGTGCCGCCCGATAGCATGTGGATTTACCTAGTGCCGTGTTTGCTGGCGGTTCTGCTGGTCTGGTGGCCGCGTCCCCGTGCACGTCCTATGGCGGTGGGGCTTGCATGCCTGGTGCTCTTGGCTGCGATTCCGTACGTCTACTGGGATCGATTCGCTCCGCCTTCGGTGACGGTGCTCGATGTGGGCCAGGCGGATGCGATTCTTATCCGCCAGGGCGGCGTAGTAGCGCTCGTCGACTGCGGGCTCGACGAGCGCGTGGTGGCGGCGTTGGTTCGCAATAACGTGCACCATATCGATGCCGTCTTTGTTACGCATTGGGATGAGGACCACTGGGGTGGTCTGCCTGCCGTGCTCGAACAGTTTTCGGTTGGAACGATTGCCGTGGCGGCTGATGCGCTGGAGGATGCTCCTGCCGAAGTATTGAACCGACCTGGCGTGGAGTATCGGCAGGTGCGCCGTGGGGATACGGTTGACATCGGCTCATTTTGCGCTCGCGTGATGTGGCCATTCGAGTCCGTGGATGGCGAGGGAAATGAGGACTCGCTTGTCCTGCTACTCTCTTATGTTCAGGAAGGCAAGGGCCTGTGTATGCTCCTCACCGGCGATGCCGAGCTCGACCAAGAACGGGAATTCGTGCAGGAGGTGGGGGATATCGATGTACTTAAACTTGGGCATCACGGCTCCAAGGTTTCAGTTGATGGTGAGTTGCTGGACGTCCTGAAGCCCGAGCTTTCCCTCGCGAGCGCGGGCGAGGGGAATCGATACGGTCATCCGTCCGATGCCTGCATCGATGCCGTGAAGGAAGCGGGCGGCGTGTTCGCGTGCACCATCGAACACGGCGACATTACCGTCACGCCGACTGAGAATGGCTTTGCGATGCGATGCCAGCGACCGTGACGACGTCGTTGGCGTGTGGTGGGCCCCTGGGCTAGAATGGCACGGAACGAATACGAAGACCTGCGGGAGGGGAGCGCAATGTCCGAAATCGGTCTGCTGCCGGCATATCTGATCGTCGGTACCGACGGAGTCAAGCGCGATCACGCCGTCTCGCGTATGAAAGCGCGTCTGGAAAAGACGGGCATGGTCGAGTTCAACCTCGACGAGCGCGACATGACCAAGGACCCCGATATCGAGTCCATTATCGGATCGCTTAACACCTTTCCGATGGGCAGCGAGTTTCGCCTGGTAATCCTTGATGGCTGCTCAAAGCTCGCCAAGGCGGTCTCGGAGCCGCTTGTCGAGTATTTGGCGAGTCCCAGCCCCACAACGGTCTGCCTCATCATTGCTGACTCGCTTGCCAAGAACACGCGCCTGTATAAGGCGATCGCCAAGATCGACAAGAAGGCCGTGATCGATTGCTCCGGCACCAAGCGCTGGGAGCTTCCGCGCCGCGTGCAGCAGATGGCGACGCAGCACGGCAAGTCGATCTCGACGGCGGCCGCCGAGGAGCTCGTCTCGCGTTCGGGTGAAAACACTCGCATGCTCGATAACGACTTGGCTAAGCTTGCCCAGATGGTCGAGGCGCCCCAGATTGAGCTTGCCGACGTTGAGCGCTGGATTGTACGTACGGCCGAGGTTCAACCCTGGGACTTTCTCAATGCGGTCTCGGCCCGTGACATGCGCCGTACGCTCGAGCTCTTCAATCTAATGCCCGCCAAGAGCTACGTGTGGACGTACACATTGCTGTGCGGCCGCATTCGCGAGCTTATCGTTGCCAAGGCGCTCGATGCGCGCGGACAGGGTCGTGAGCTGGCCGCAACGCTCAAGCTCCAGTCCTGGCAGGTCAAGAATCACCTGACCTGGGCACGTCGCTTTTCGATGGCAGAGCTCGTCGCAGCGCTCGAGGGTGCCGTTGATGTGGAGCTCGCGCTCAAGGGTTCGGCCGATTCTCAGACCGCGCTTTTGCTCTGGATTACGAACATCTTGAGAAAATCGTGATGATACCTGCCTATTTGACAAATTCGTTCTATCCCTTTGAGGGGGAGCGTGCTATAGTAGGCGCTTGCATGACCTCACCGTGTCTCAGAGGTGTCATACATTTTTTGCAAGGAACTCGAAAGGAACTCCAGAAGTGGCAAACATCAAGTCTCAGAAGAAGCGTATCCGCACCAATGAGGCAGCTCGCATGCGTAACAAGGCTGTCAAGTCCGAGCTCAAGACGCTGACCAAGCACGTCCAGTCCGCCGTCGCCGAGGGCGACGCCGAGAAGGCCCAGGCTGCCCTCAAGACCGTCACCAAGCGTCTCGACATGGCTGCCGCCAAGCATGTTATCCACAAGAACCAGGCTTCCAACCGCAAGTCCGGTCTTGCCAAGCTCGTGAACAGCATCAACGCTTAAGTTGTAAATTTCACACCACACAGATTACGCGCATAAATGGAGCCTGTTTTATGGAACAGGCTCCATTTTTTGTACCGCTCGGGTAAGATAGTCCGCATGAATACTTCAATTGACATTTCCCACATCCGCAACTTCTCGATTGTTGCGCACATCGACCATGGCAAGTCCACGATCAGTGACCGCATTCTCGAGCTCACCCATACCGTCGACGAGCGCGACATGGAGTCGCAGCTGCTCGACACCATGGATATCGAGCGCGAGCGCGGCATCACGATCAAGTCCAATGCCGTTCGCGTGTCCTATGACGCCGACGATGGCGAGACGTATCAGTTCAATCTGATCGATACGCCGGGCCACGTGGACTTTACCTATGAGGTTTCGCGCTCGCTGGCAGCCTGTGAGGGCGCGGTGCTCGTTGTCGACGCCACGCAGGGCGTTGAGGCGCAGACCGTCTCTAACGCGACGCTCGCCATGAACGCCAATCTGGACATTGTGCCGGCCATCAACAAGATTGACCTGCCCTCGGCTCATCCCGACGAGGTTAAGACCGAGATCGAGGATGACCTGGCGATCCCTGCCGATGATGCCGTGTGTGTCTCGGGCAAGACCGGCGAGGGCATCCACGATCTGCTGGAGTCCATTGTCTTTTTGATCTCTCCGCCCAAGGGCGATGCGAACGCGCCGCTCAAGGCACTCATCCTGGATTCGTACTTCGACGAGTATCGTGGCGTCGTCGCCACGGTGCGCATCTTTGACGGCTCCATCAAAAAGGGCGATACCCTGCGCATGATGCAGGCAAAGGGCGACTTTTTGGTCGATGGTGTGGGCGTCAAGCGTCCCGCCGAGACCCCGGTCGACGCGCTGACGGTCGGCGAGGTCGGATACGTGGTCACGGGCCTGAAGGACCCCGAGGCCGTTCACGTGGGCGATACCCTCACGTGGGCGTCGAATCCCTGCCTCGAGCCGCTTCCCGGCTACCGCGAGGCTAAGCCCATGGTCTATACGGGCCTGTTCCCGATCGATAACAAGGACTACGAGAACCTGCGTGACGCGCTCGATAAGCTGCACGTCAACGACCCGTCGTTGGTGTGGGAGCCCGAGACCTCGGTGGCGCTCGGCTTTGGCTTCCGCGTGGGCTTCTTGGGCCTGCTGCATATGGAGGTCGTCAAGGAGCGCTTGGAGCGCGAGTTCAATCTTGACCTCATTGCCACGAGCCCCTCGGTGGACTATCACGTCTACAAGACTGACGGCGAGATGATTGATGTCCGCAGCCCGCAGGATCTGCCCGAGGCTACGCGCATCGAGCGCATTGAGGAGCCCTACCTCAAGGCAAAGATCATCTGCCCGCCCGAGTATACGGGTGCCGTCATGCAGCTCGCTATCGAGCACCGCGGCGTTACGACAGACATGATCCATCTCACGAGCAAGTCGGTCGAGATGCGCTTTGACATGCCGCTCGCCGAGCTCATTTTGGACTTCTTTGACCAGCTCAAGAGCCGTACCAAGGGCTATGCCTCGCTCGACTACGAGTTCAACGAGTACCGTCCCTCCGAGCTTGTGAAGCTCGATATCTTGCTTTCGGGTGATGAGGTGGACGCGCTGTCGTTTATCGTCCATAAGGACAAGGCCTATGGCCTGGCCCGTGGTCTGTGCGACAAACTTAAGGAGATCATCCCGCGTCAGCTGTTCGAGGTTCCCATCCAGGGTGCTATCGGCAACAAGATCATCGCCCGCTCCACCGTCAAGGCGCGTCGCAAGGACGTGCTTGCTAAGTGCTACGGCGGCGATATCTCGCGTAAGCGCAAGCTGCTCGAGAAGCAGAAAGAGGGCAAGAAGCGCATGAAGGCCATCGGATCGGTCGAGGTCCCGCAGGAGGCCTTTATGGCGATCCTCAAGGTGGACGAGTAGGTCCATGGCGCTTTCTGAATACAGCAAGCGGCTGCTGGGCGCCTATGCCGAGCAGCCGTTCCTTATGGCTCCCATGGCGGGCGTAACCGACCCCGCCTATCGCATCATGTGTCGCCGCCGCGGCGCCAACTTTGCCTACAGCGAGATGGTGAGCGTTGCAGGCCTTGCCTATGCCAGCAACAAGACGTGGCGCCTGGTGCTGCCGGCCGACGAGGAACAGCAGATTTGCGTGCAGCTCTTTGGTTCCAAGCCCGATCAGTTTGCGAGTGCCGTCGCTGCCGTCGAGGAACGCGTGGGCGATCGCCTGTCATTGATTGATATCAACATGGCCTGTCCGGCTCGCAAGGTCGTTACCAAGGGCGAGGGGTCGGCGCTTATGCGCACGCCCGATCTGGCCGAGAAGATTGTCGAGGCAACGGTGGGCGCGGCGCATGTTCCCGTGACCGTGAAGATCCGCAAGGGTTTTTATGCCGAGGATCGCAACGCCGCAACGTTTGCCCAGATGCTTGAAGGGGCGGGCGCCTCTGCAGTTGCTGTGCACGGTCGTTGTGCCACGCAGCTCTATACGGGCCAGGCCGATTGGTCTGTCGTCGATGAGGTTGCCGAGGCTGTCGAGATTCCCGTGATTGGTTCGGGCGATGTGTTCTCGGCCGAGGACGCTGCTGAGCATCTGCACGGCTCGGGTGCCAGCGCGGTGTTTATCGCGCGCGGTATCTACGGCAATCCGTGGGTGTTCGGCGATGCCCGAGCCCTTGCACTCGATGACACGCCGGTTCCTTCTCGCTCCTCGGTCGAGCGCCTGGAGGCTTTGCGTGAGCACCTGACGTTGACGCACGAGCTTCTGCCGCTTATGTCGCGCGCCCGTACGTATGCAAGCTGGTACTTAAAGGGCATGCCCCACGCCGCCGCCTGGCGCGCTCGGGTGGTGCGCTGCTCCACGTACGAGGAGTTTATGGCGCTGGTCGATGATATCCAGCGCGACGTGGTGGCCTGCGAGGCCGCCCTTGCCGCCGGCGAATCGGTGCCCGCTCATCCGCTGGAGGCTTAAGGGTGGCCGTTACCGCGCTGTATGTGCACGTGCCGTTTTGTGCTCAAAAATGCCGCTATTGCGACTTTGACTCGCAAAGCGTGGCCCCGTGCGACCTGGATGCTGCGCTCGATGCCTATTTTGAGCAACTGTATGCGCGACTCGATGCCTTTGGCAACGCTGGGGCACTCAGGCAGATCCGCACTGTCTACGTAGGCGGTGGCACGCCGTCGCTGGCAGGGGAGCGCCTGGTTAAGCTTGCCCGTCGTATCTCCATGTGGTGCAAGCCACATGAGTTTACTTGTGAAGCTAATCCTGAGTCGCTGACCGCTGAGCTCGCCACCACGCTTGCCGAGGCGGGCGTCACGCGTATCTCTCTGGGCGTGCAAACTCTCGATAATACCGAGTTGGCTGCTATTGGCCGCATCCATAATGCCGAACGGGCGCTTAAGGCTATTGCGACGGTGAAGGATATTGGGCTCGATGTGTCGTGCGACCTTATGTGTGGGCTTCCCGGACAGACTATGGCGAGCTGGCGGTACACACTTGATGGCGTGCTTGCCGCGGCCCCGCACCATGTGTCGATCTATCCGCTCACGCTCGAGGAGGGCACGCCGCTTTACCGCATGGCGTGCCGTGACGAGTCGCTTGAGCCCGATGAGGATTTCCAAGCCGCATGCATGGACGTTGCGCGCGAGCGGCTGAGTTCGGCGGGCTATCACCCGTATGAGGTGGCGAGCTACGCGCTCGATGGGCATGAATGTGCTCATAATATCGCCTACTGGACTGGTCGGGGCTATCTGGGTTTGGGTCGTTCTGCCGCGGGTATGCTCGATGCCGAGGACTTCGATCGCCTGGCTGGGCTGTTTCCCGGCGTGGCCCCCCGTGGTGACTTTCACCGCGTGCGTCTGGTCCAGCGTAACGATGACGCGACGGCGTTTGTCGCCGAGTGCCTGACGCGTCGCGAGGCGGCAGCCGAGGACCTGATGCTCGCTTGCCGCATGACGCGCGGTGTCGCGTCCGATCTGTTGGTTCGCGCGGCTCGTGTCATCCCTGCCGATGAACCGACAGCGGCCTGTGACCGCGCTCTTGAGCTTGGGCTTGCCACTTGGGTGCCCGAGAACGGTGATACCCATGCGGGGCCTATTGCCTCTGACGATGTCGTCACCGGCCGCATCTGTGCCCGCCTGGCGCCGACCCACCTGGGTTGGCTCGATGGAAATGTTCTGTTCGAGCTGTTTTGGGGTCTAGCTTAGGCCGCTCGGGTAGAATTACCGCAATATATACGCTGCTGTGAGCAGGAGGTTGCCGCGCATGGCGACGATGAACGAAAAAGATTACTACGAGATCTTGGGTGTCTCCAAGGACGCCACCTCGCGTGATATTCAAAAGGCTTTCCAGCAAAAGGCCCGTAAGCTCCATCCGGACGTCAATAAGGAGCCGGATGCCGAGGAGAAGTTTAAAGAGGTTTCCGAGGCCTACGCCGTGCTCTCGGACGAGCAGAAGCGTGCGCGTTACGACGCCATGCGGTCGGGTAATCCCTTTGCGGGTGCACCGACGGCTTCGCCCTATGGCGGTGGCTATGCCGGCAGCGCCGGTTACGGCAATCCCTTTGACGGCGGTTTCCCCTTCGGGGGCGCCTGGGGCCAGCCCCGTCGCGGCCAGGCGGCCTACAACCCCGAGAGTGGCGCCAACGTGGTCGTCGATATCAAGCTCGACGCCAAGGAGGCCAAGGGCGGTGCCCACAAGACCGTTCGCTACACCCGCTTTGACACCTGCGGACATTGTGGCGGATCGGGCTCCGTTTCGTCAGAGCATGCCCACACCTGTCCGAGCTGCGGTGGCCGCGGCCACATCGACGTCGACTTGTCCTTCCTGTTTGGTGCGGGCACGTTCCAGACGGTTTGTCCTGAGTGCGGCGGTTCCGGCAAGGTCGTTGCCGACCCGTGCCCCGATTGCGGTGGCAGCGGCCGTACCCGCGTAACCTCCGAGCAGACGATTGAGTTTCCCGCCGGCACGCATGATGGCGACGAGGTGCGCATCCCCAACATGGGTCACGCCGGCACGAACGGCGCTTCGGGCGGCGATCTGGTCGGTCGTGCGCACGTTGAGGCCGAGCGCCTGGAGGGTAAGGCTCGCACCGGCTTCTACCTTATGGGCATCATCGCTCCGTTTTTGGTGCTGTCGGCCATCTCGGGCGTGTTCTCCGCCTTTGCCATGATGTGCTTCATTCCGTTTGCCATGGGCTTGTTCATGGTGCTGTCGGACGGAGTGCTTCATCGCAGTCTGCTGTGGTGGAAGCGCGGCGCGATGCAGTTTGCCAATGGATTTGCCAACGGTTTTATGTTCGCGCTCGTGTCGGTTTGGTTCGCGAGCTGCTCGCAGCGGGCCGTGCTTTCGCCGTACGGAATGCAATAACATCAAACCCTCTGTTTGCGCCCGGCCCTGCTTGGGTATAGGACGCACTGTGACAATAATGAAAGTTGGAAGGATTCGGTCGTGTCGGAAAATAGGGATTACTACGAGGTACTTGGCGTTGACAAGGATGCCGACGCGCGGACGATCAAGCGCGCGTTTCTAAAGAAAGCCCGTACGGTACACCCGGATGTTTCGGACGATCCCGAGGCCGAGGCCAAGTTCAAAGAGCTCAACGAGGCCTATTCCGTTCTTTCCGACGAGCAGAAGCGTGCTAACTACGACCGTTACGGCACCGCGGACGGCCCCGGTGGCTCTGGCTATGTCGATATCAACGATATCTTTGGCGGCATGGGCATGGACGACCTGTTCTCGTCGTTCTTTGGCGGCGGCGCCGGTGGTGGCGCTCGCAGCCGTCGCGAGCGTCGCCGCGGTCGCGATATGGCCATCTCCCTTTCGGTGACGCTCGAGGAGGCAGCACTCGGCTGCAAAAAGACAATCAGCTACGACCGCCTTGCCCCTTGCGATGACTGTAATGGTACCGGCAAGGCCGAGGGCGCGACCGAAAAGCAGTGCAGCCGCTGTCACGGCACAGGCTATGTGACGACGGTCCAGCGTTCTTTCCTGGGCCAGGTTCAGTCCTCTTCGCCCTGTCCCGACTGCCACGGCGAAGGCACGGTCATCGATCATCCCTGCGAGACCTGCGATGGCCAGGGCCGCACGCCCTCTCACGAAAAGATTGACATCGATATTCCCGCCGGTGTTTCGACCGGTCGCCAGCTGCGCGTGAGTGGTTTTGGCGAGGCCGGCCTTCGTGGCGAGCCGTCGGGCGACCTGATCGTCAACGTGCGTGTCGCCGACCACGAGCGTTTTAAGCGTAATGGCGATGACCTCTATCTGGTGAGCGATATCTCGATTGCGCAGGCCGCGCTCGGTTGCGAGATTGAGGTCGAGGGCATTATGCCTGACGAGGTCGTTAAAGTGACGGTTCCCGCCGGCACACAGTACGGTGACACCGTGAGCGTCAACAACTACGGCATGCCGCGTATCGGCGGTGGCGGCTCGCGCGGTCGTCTGATTGTGCAGCTGCGCGTGGTCGTTCCCACCAATCTCTCCAACAAGCAGCGCGAGCTGCTTCGCGCCTTTGCCGACGAGATGGGCGATGACGTCGCATCCGGTAAGAAGTCGGTGACCGACCGTATCAAGAGTGCCCTCGACGACATCCTCGATTAAGGAGCCCGTGTGCTCGCACCCCATATTTCCGTCGTCAACCTCGGTTGTCGTGTCAACCGGGTTGAGTCCGACCGTATCACTGCCGATCTTATGCGCCTGGGCTTTGCGATGGTGGAGCCCCGGGACGCCGAACTGATCGTTATCAATACCTGTGCCGTGACGGGGGAGGCCGAGGCCAAGACCCGCAAGGCCGTCCGTCACGCCCTGGCCTATCCCGGCGAGCCTTACGTGGTCGTAACCGGCTGCGTCGTCAACCTGCATCCCGAGGAGCTGCTGGAGCTTTCCGATCGCGTGATCGCCGAACCGTCCAAGATTGACGTCGCCGAGCGCGTCTGCGAGGTGCTGGGCGTCGAATCCGATAGCGTGCCCGCCTGCAGCGATGGCGACGTGGTCGATGCGCTCGGTCGTTCGCGGCTGGGCGTGAAGATCCAGGATGGCTGCAACCACCGCTGTACCTATTGCATCGTGTGGAAGGCCCGCGGCCCCGAGCGTTCCGTGCCTGTCGAATCCGTGCTCGAACAGGTGCGTGAAGCCCAGGAGGCCGGCGTGCCCGAGGTCGTGCTGACCGGCGTGAACCTGGGTGCCTATGACGGCAAGAGCGCGACCGACGAACATGTCGAGATCGATGAGCTGCTCCAGGCCATCATGGAGCGCACGTCTATTCCGCATGTGCGCATTTCCTCGGTCGAGCCCATGGATATCTCTGAGCGCCTGCTTAAGGTTATGGCGCGCTATCCGCAGCGTATCGCTCCGTTTTTGCACCTGCCCGTGCAGTCTGGCTGCACGGCGACGCTGCATCGCATGGGTCGTCCCTATAGCGCCGAGGCTTTTGAGGATACGGTGCGCATGATTCGCACTAACCTGCCACAGGTTGCGCTTTCGTGCGACGTTATCGTCGGTTTTCCTGGCGAGACGGACGAGGAGTTCGAGGAGTCGCTCGCGCTGTGCCGTCGCGTGGGCTTTTCGCGCATGCACGTGTTCCGCTATAGCAAGCGCCCCGGCACCCTCGCCGCCGACATGCCCGATCAGGTACCCCCTGAGGTCATGGCCGAGCGCAGCCGTCGCATGCGCGCGGCGGCTCAGGAGCTCGCGGTTGCCGATGCCCGCTGTCGCGTGGGCACGGTCGAGCGTGCCGTGCTCGAGTATGGTGACAACCTGACGCTCGGCTCGTTCCATCATGCCCGTCTCGATGATACCTGTGGACTCACAGCCCCGTGCCTGCTCGATGTTGCTATCATCGGAGTCGATGATTCCGGCTTGGTCCATGCACGCAGGGAGGTTCATGGAAGCCTCGAAGATTAGACTTACCGTTCCCGAGGGTATCGACCCCTCGCGCGTTTTGGGCGCCGGCGACGGCGTCCTTCGTGCACTCGAGAACTTGGTGCGCGCCCATGTGGTTGCCCGCGGTGACAGCGTTGCCGTGAGCGGCGATCCGGACGAGGTCGAGCTGGTCGCGCGTTTTTTCGAACATGCCTTTCGTGAGGCTGCTGCCGGGCGCACGCTTTCTGCCGATGATGTCTCGCGCTGTCTGGCCGTTCTGCGCGACCGCGAGCATGATGCCTCGTCGTTGCGCGATGACGTGCTGCTATCGTATCGCGGTCGCGTTATCCGCCCCAAGACGCTCGGCCAAAAGCGCTATGTGGATGCCATCCGCTCGCATACCATCACGTTTGGCCTGGGTCCTGCCGGTACCGGTAAGACCTATCTGGCCATGGCGCTCGCCGTTGCCGCGCTCAAGCGTCATGAGGTGGGCCGTCTGATCTTGACGCGTCCGGTTGTCGAGGCGGGGGAGAACCTGGGATTTTTGCCCGGCACCCTCGAGGAAAAGATCGACCCGTATATGCGTCCGCTCTATGATGCCCTCTTTGACATGATGGACCGTGAGCGCACCGATGAGCTTATGGAGCGTGGCGTGATCGAGATCGCCCCGCTCGCCTACATGCGCGGTCGAACGCTGAGTGATGCCTTTGTGGTGCTCGATGAGGCACAAAACACGACGCCCGAGCAGATGAAGATGTTCCTGACGCGCCTGGGTTTCAATTCTAAGTTCGTGATTACCGGCGACCTGAGCCAGCGTGACCTGGTGGGTCGCCGCG
>FR878696.1:6044-24156 GCA_000434535.1 Collinsella sp. CAG:166 | reverse complement strand
CCGCGGCGGTCTTGCCGATGTCGAAAGGATTTTGGGTCGCGTCGACGATGTGGCGTTTTCTCACCTGGAGCGCGCCGATGTGGTGCGCCATGCCCTGGTGGGCCGTATCGTTGAGGCCTATGATGCATACGACGATGCGCGCGAGCAGCGCGCACGCGATCGAAAGGAGTCCCGTTGAGTGTATTGATCAGCAACGATGCCGAGCTCGATACGCTGCTCGATGCCCAGGAGGTGGAGCACATCTGCGGAGTTGTGCTTGCCGCCGAGGGTGTTGAGCGTGAGGTCGAGATTTCCCTTTCGTATGTCGATGAAGACGAGATGCACGAGCTCAACCACGAGTGGCGCGGTATCGACCGCACCACCGATGTCCTCTCGTTTGAATGCGACTCGGCCTTTGACGAGGACATTCCCGCCGACGAAACGCTCGAGCTCGGCGATATCATCCTGGCCCCGCAGGTTATTGCCCGCCAGGCCCCCGGCTTTGGCAACAGCCCTGCCGATGAGTGCCGACTGATGCTTGTGCACGGAATGCTGCACCTGCTGGGTTACGACCACATCGAGGACGACGAGGCCGAGGTCATGGAGGCACGCGAGGATGCCATCCTGCGCGACTTGGCGCTTGAGCGCGGCGAGGACCCCAAACTCGTCCACGTCGGCCCCATAACCAATCATGCCCACGACTAGGAGCCGTCTATGATTCCCGGATCGAACAAGGACCATCCGTCCTTTTTAAAGTCGTTCTCATACGCCATGGAGGGCTTCGTCACCGCCGTCAAGACCGAGCGCAATATCAAGGTCATGCTCGTGGCGGGCGTGTGCACTGTCATTGCCGGCTGCATCGTGGGGCTCGATATTGCCGAGTGGGCTACGGTCATCATCTGCTGCGGCCTGGTGATTCACGGCGAGTTGTGCAATACCGCCATGGAGGCGATTGTCGACCTGGCGACCCAGGAGCTGCATCCGCTGGCCAAGCGCGCGAAGGATATCGCCGCTGCCTCTGTCTACGTTCTTTCCATTACCGCCGCGATCGTGGGCTTGCTTGTTTTTGCCCACGCGCTCGACTTTATTTAGAAAGGGATTCCCATGTCCGACAATATGCAGTCTACCGATGAAGTTTTGGATGACGAGGTCCTGGACGAGGCTGAAGGTGCCGATTCGTTTGACGAGGTCGAGGAGTTCGACCCGTTTGAGGGTATGAGCGACGAGGAGCTCGATGCCCTGTGCGACGATGATGAGAGCCTCGCGGGCTTTGGCGACGTGGAACCCGGTTTCCGCAGCGGCTTTGTTGCCCTGGTCGGTCGCCCCAACGCCGGCAAGTCCACGCTGCTCAACGCCTGTTACGGCAAGAAGGTCGCCATCACCTCGCCGGTGGCCCAGACGACCCGCCGCCGTATGCGCGCCGTGGTCAACCGCCCCGGTTATCAGCTGGTCTTCGTTGACACGCCGGGTATCCACAAGCCCAAGGACGGCCTGGGCTCCGAGCTTAATAAGAGTGCCCTGTTTGAGCTCAATGACGTAGACGTCGTCGCGTTTCTGATCGACGCCACCAAACCCATCGGCAGGGGAGACGCCTGGGTCGCCGAGCGCGTCAAGAATGCCCGCTCCAAAAAGGTCCTGGTGCTCACGAAGGCCGACGAGGCCGACCCCGCACAGGTCATGGAGCAGCTCAAGGCCGCTCACGAGTTTATGGAATACGACGACGAGATCGTGACGTCGTCAGTCAAGAACTTCAACGTCGATGCGTTTATCGAGACCGTCGCTCGCTTCTTGCCCGAGGGCCCGCGTTGGTTCCCCGAGGACATGGGCACCGACGCGTCCGACGAAACCCTTGTGGCCGAGTTCGTGCGCGAGAAGGTCCTGCGTCGCACCCGCGACGAGATCCCTCACTCCGTGGGCGTCATCTGTGACGCGCTCGAGCAGACTAAGAAGGTCCTGCGCGTGCACGCCACGATTTACGTCGAGCGCGAGGGGCAGAAGGGCATCATCATTGGCAAGGGCGGCGAGATGATCAAGCATATCGGTATCGACGCCCGTCGCGATCTTGAGCGCATCTTTGGCACTCAGGTCTTTTTGGAGCTCGACGTGAAGGTCAAGGCCGGCTGGCGCGATGACGAGGCACAGATCCGCCGCTTTGGCTACAATGCCGAAGATTAAGCCTCGGCGTTCATGGCAGGCTCTCGCACATATCGCACAAAGGTGCTCGTCCTCGACAAGACCAAGCTCAAGGAAACCGACCTGATTTTGACGATGCTCGACGAACGGGGGCGGCAGGTGCGTGCCGTGGCCAAGGGGGCACGTAAGCCTGGCGGTCGCCTTGCGGCCCGCTGCGAGCTCTTCTGCACCGTTGATATGCTGTTGGCGCATGGACGGTCGCTTGACGTGGTTTCTCAGGCGGAGCTTATGGAGGCGCCGCTCGGCGCTGCTCCTGACTACGAGACGACCTGTGCCGCCAGTGCGATTGCCGAGGTTGCGCGCGTGTGCTCGTTCGAGGATGCCGAGGATCCATTTACCTTTGCCATCACGCAGCGGGCGCTCACGCTTGTCGGCAGCGGGCTCGACTCGGCACATATGGACCTGCTCGTGGCGGCCTTTGTCTTTAAGCTGCTGTCGCACGTTGGTTACCGACCCGATTTCTCGGCATGCGTGCTGTGCGGAGACCTCATGCTGTCGTATTTTTCGCCCCAGGCGGGCGGCCTCATGTGCGGCTCATGCGCGTCGAGCGTTCCGGGCGCCGAGTTGGTATCGGTCGGCGAGGTTGCATGGCTGCGCGCCCTCATGTCTATGACGTTCGATGCACTCATCGCCGAGCGAATCGACCCGCATACGGCTGCGTTTTTGCTGGGGCTTTCGCATGTTTGGGCCGCCACGCACACCGATCAGCGGCTCCGTGCGATGGAATTCATGTTGGGTCGGTGATGATACGCAGGCGCGCTCCGCTTGTGGTAACATACCGACCTGTTGGTACCTCGACCTTGGATGTTCGCTCCACCGGCGGCTTCCCAGTCCGAGGCGAATAGAGTCGCCCGCGGGCGACGCGAAACGAAAGGTGAAACAATGACTGTTTCCAAAGAGCGCAAGGCGGAGCTGACCGCCCAGTTCGGTAACTCCCCGGTCGATACCGGTAACCCCAAGGTTCAGGTCGCCATCCTGTCCGAGCGCATCAAGGAGCTGACCGAGCACATGAAGTCCCACCAGAAGGACTTCCACACCCGTCGTGGCCTGCTCATGCTCGTTGGCCGTCGTCGTCGTCTTCTCTCCTACATCAAGAAGAACGACATCGTCGAGTACCGTGAGCTCATCAAGGCTCTGGGCATCCGCGACAACATCCAGTAACGGATTTGTACATGCTAAGAGCGTCCTGCGCAGCGGGGCGCTCTTTTTGTGTAAGGGCGTGAACAATCACGCTCTACAGCGTGGCGGGGGCAGGGGGCCCGCGTCACATGAGAAGCCCGCAGGCAAGGGGCCTGTGGGGTAAAGGAGAACAATGACACTCGTATCCAAGACCTTTGAGCTGTACGGCAAGACCTACACCTTCGAGTCCGGCGAGCTTGCCAAGCAGGCCACCGGCGCTTGTCTGGTCAAGCAGGGCGACACCACGATGCTCGACACCGTAGTCGTCTCCAAGGAGCGCAAGAATTACGACTTCTTCCCGCTGACCGTCGACTTCAACGAGAAGATGTACGCTGCCGGCCGTATCCCGGGTGGCTACCTCAAGCGCGAGGGCCGTCCCAGCGAGAAGGCCACGCTCACGGCTCGTATGATCGACCGCCCGATCCGCCCGAGCTTCCCGGACGGCTTCCGCAACGAGGTGCACATCGTCGCCACCTCGCTCGTCGCCGACCAGGTCAACCCCTTCGACGTCATCAACGTCATGGGTGCCTCTTTGGCCATGACGCTCGGCGGCGTGCCCTTCGAGGGTCCGCTTGCCTGCGTGCGCATCGGCCGCAACGTGGAGACCGGCGAGTTTATCGTCAACCCCACCTATGAGGAGCGCGAGAACTCCGACCTGGACCTGGAGCTGGGCGGCTCTGCCGACTTTATCTCGATGGTCGAGGCCGGCGCCGAGGAGATCTCCGAGGACGACATGCTCGCCGCTATGAAGTTTGGCCAGGAGGCCCTCGCTGCCTTCTGCCAGGCCCAAGACGAGTTCGTCGCCGAGTGGGAGCAGGTCAACGGCGCTATCGTCAAGAAGGAGTACCCGCTCGACCAGCCCGTCGAGGAGGTCCAGGAGCGCATTTTCGCCCACTACGACGAGATGGCCGCTGCCCTGCGCGACGCCGACAAGCTTTCCCGCATCGGTAAGGTCGAGGCTCTGAAGGAGTCCATCCGCGCCGAGTTCACCGACGAGGAGCAGGCCGCCTGGGAGCGCGAGATCCCCGTGGCGCTCAAGAAGCTCGAGAAGAAGGCCATGCGCACCATGGTCGTCGAGACCGGCGAGCGCGTCGACGGTCGTGCCGCCGACGAGATTCGCCCCATCATGGTGAAGGATAACTACCTGCCGCTCGTTCACGGCTCTGGCCTGTTCCAGCGCGGTCAGACCCAGGTGCTCTCGGTTCTTTCGCTCGGCATGCTCAACGAGGGCCAGCGTCTGGATACCATCGAGCCCACCGAGGGCAAGCGCTACATGCACCACTACAACTTCCCGCCGTTCTGCACCGGCGAGACCGGCCGCATGGGCAGCCCCAAGCGCCGCGAGATCGGTCACGGCAACCTGGCCGAGCGCGCCCTGCTTCCGGTGCTTCCCGACGAGAACGAGTTTCCCTACGCTATCCGCGTCGTCTCCGAGGTCATGGAGTCCAACGGCTCCTCTTCGATGGCTTCGACCTGCGGCTCCACGCTCGCCCTTATGGACGGCGGCGTGCCCATTAAGCGCCCGGTCTCCGGTATCGCCATGGGCCTGATCCAGGAGGAGGGCAAGACCGTGGTCCTGTCCGACATCCAGGGTCTCGAGGACTTCCTGGGTGACATGGACTTTAAGGTCACCGGCACCACCGAGGGCATCACCGCCCTGCAGATGGACAACAAGGCCACCGGCCTCACCTTCGACATCTTGGCCCGCGCCCTGCAGCAGGCCAAGGAGGGTCGCGCCTTCATCCTGCAGAAGATGCTCGATGTGATCCCCGAGCCGCGTCATACCACGCGCAGCACCGCTCCGCGCATCGTCTCCATCCAGGTTCCGACCGATAAGATCCGCGACGTCATCGGTTCCGGCGGCAAGGTCATCCGCGGCATCCAGGACGAGACCGGCGCTTCGGTCGACATCCAGGAGGACGGCACCGTCTTTGTCGGCGGCACTGGCGAGTCCGTCGATCAGGCCGTCGAGCGCATCAAGCTCATCATCAAGGTTCCCGAGCCGGGCGAGGAGTACACCGGTCGCGTGGTCTCCATCCAGCCCTTCGGCGCCTTCGTCAACCTGCTGCCCGGTAAGGACGGCCTGCTGCACATCTCCCGCGTCGCCAAGGGTCGTGTGGAGAAGGTCGAGGATGTCCTCAACGTTGGCGACGAGGTCAAGGTCGTCGTCATCGAGGTCGACGATCGCGGCAAGATCTCACTCGATCGTCTGGATAAACCCGAGGCCCCGGCTCGCGCCGAGGGTGCCTCCGAGGGCGACGGCGAGCACTTCCAGCGTCGCGAGCGTCCGCGTCGCGAGCGCTCCGAGCGCAGCGACCGTCCGCGCCGTCCTGGCGACAACGGAGGCCGCAAGCCCCGTCGTCACCATGACGCCGAGTAACAGCCGCATATAAGCAGCTCATCAAGGGCGACTCCTAAGGGGGTCGCCCTTTTGCTTGCGCCCGGGAGGGCCGCATATGAAGTTTCCTGCTCTACAGTCCTGCGCAAGACGGAAAGCACATTAAGTGCTTTCCTTTGCGTGTGGAACTCGCGATAAACTTCATATGCGTCCCTCCCGGGCGCAAGCAAAAGGGCTGGTTAGTGCCGCTCGCTATTTAGTTAGACAGTCTATTCAGTAGTCAGATTTCAGATCAGTAGACAGACGTAGCGGTATTTTCCCAGATAAAGCTGCCCAAAATAAACCTGGTCCCTTATTGGCAGTTTTCCCGTGGGGCGGGCGCTGATGAAGTTTATCGCGAGTTCCGCACGAACAGGAGGCCACTTAATGTGGCCTCCGTCGTGAGCAGGACTGTAGAGCAGGAAACTTCATCAGTGCCCGCCCCACGGGAAACCGGCGGGATAGACCAGTTCAGATGGGGCTTTGATGCATGGGTGGTCTGTTGTTGTGCAAATGGGTATCATACTGTAGTTATTGCATCGACTCTGTGATGCATGTTTGTACGTTCCCGGCGGTCGGTTTGCCAGAAGCGCCCCGTCGGTTGTTCCAGACCCGTTTCGAAGAAAGGAAACCACACTAACCTATGGCAGCTAAAAAATCATCTCCCTTGAAGATCATTCCGCTCGGCGGCCTTGACGGCATCGGTAAGAACATGACGGTCTTCGAGTGCGGCGACGACATGGTGCTCGTCGATGCCGGTCTCATGTTCCCGGATGACTCCCAGCCCGGTATCGACCTGGTGCTTCCTGACTACACCTATGTCCTGGAGAACGAGGAGAAGCTCCGCGGTATCGTCGTCACCCACGGCCACGAGGACCACACCGGTTCGCTTCCGTATCTGCTGCAGGACCTCAACAACAAGGTGCCCATCTTCTCGAGCAAGCTGACGCTTGGCTTTATCGAGGGCAAGCTCTCTGAGTTCCGCATCCGCGCTCCCAAGTTCCGCGAGGTCAAGGGCGGAAGCCATGTCAATCTCGGTGGCATCTCGCTCGACTTCTTCTCGATGACGCACTCCATCCCCGGCGCTCTGGGCGTGTTCATTCGCACTAACCAGGGCACCGTTATGCACACCGGCGACTTTAAGCTCGACCAGACGCCCATCGATGGTGTCACGCCCGACTATGCCGCTATCAGCCGCTTTGCCAAGCAGGGCATCGACCTGTTGCTGTCCGACTCCACCAATGCCACGGTTCCCGGCTTTACCAAGTCCGAGGCCGAGGTTGGTCCCAACCTGCTGCATGCCATCAAGAACGCCCCGGGTCGCGTGTTCGTCGCTTCGTTCTCGAGCCACATCCATCGTTTGCAGCAGATCTGCGATGCTGCCCGCAAGTGCGGCCGTAAGGTCGTTGTGACCGGTCGCTCCATGCTCACGAACACCCGCGTGGCGCGCGAGCTGGGCTACCTCAACATCGACGATGCCGATATTATCGATGCCTTTGATATCGATAATTTGCCTGACGACAAGATCGTCGTCATGTGCACCGGTTCGCAGGGCGAGCCGCTGTCGGCCCTGTCCCGCATGGCCAATGGCGAGCACAAGACGCTTTCCATCCACGAAGGCGATACCGTTATCCTCTCGGCAACTCCTGTTCCCGGCAATGAGAAAGCCGTCCAGCAGGTCGTCAACAGCCTGGCCAAGCTCGGCTGCGACGTGTGGGATAAGAACCGCGCTCTCGTTCACGTTTCCGGTCACGGTAGCCAGGAGGAGCTCAAGCTCCTGATGGCCATGGCCAAGCCCACGTACTTTATGCCGGTTCACGGTGAAGCCGTGCATCTGCGCGCCCATGCCCAGCTGGCCCGCAAGATGGGTCTCAAGGACGATCATATCTTTATTCTCGACAACGGCGACACGCTCGAGATGCGCGGCGGTATCGTTAAGCGCGGTACGCCCGTCGAGTCCGGCGTCGTTTACGTCGATGGCCTGCGCATCGGCGATACCGACCCCATCGTCTTGCGTGATCGTCAGAAGCTCGCCAACGACGGTATGGTTACCGCTGTTGCCATCGTCTCGCTCAAGCACAAGAAGATCGAGGCCATCGAGTTCTCGGGCCGCGGCGTCTCGTTTGCCATCGACGACCAGTTCTCCGAGGATGCCTCCGCGTCCATTATGAAGACGATCGAGAAGGGCAAGTTCAGCTTTACGAGCAGCGGTTCCGATGCCATTCGCAAGGCCGTGCGCGACTCGCTCTCCAACTTTATCTGGAGCCGTACGCGCACTCGTCCGATGATCATCCCGGTCGTCATGGAGGTTTAGTTTGGCGCGCGGATCTGCACAAAACGCCAAAGGCAATAAGGCCAACAACCAACCGGCATCTGCTAAGGGTGCCGGTTCCCATCTGCGTGCCAATAAGGGCCACGAGTCCGAGTCCGATGATTTCGAGCCCTTGGTCGAGCCCTCGGCCAACCGCGATATCGCCGGCGTGGTCATTGCCGTCTTGGCGATTGCGTCCTTTATTGCCGTGATTTCGCCGGCGACTGCGCCCGTTACGGCTGCGGTTGCCGGTTTCTACCACTTGGGCTTTGGTCTGGGCGCCTACGTGCTGCCGATCGTCATTTTGCTGTTTGCCGCCACGCTCTTTTTAGGTGAGGACTCGCCGCTCAACGCGCGCTCTGTTGCGGGCGGCGCCGTGGTCTTTATCGCCGTCGTCTCCATTCTTTCGTTGATGGTGCTAGGTACGAGCGACTCGTGCGACCTTATGTTCACGCCGCAAAATCTGTCCGCCTCGGGTGGCTACATTGGTGCGTTTATTGCGAGTGCGCTGCAAAATGCCCTGGGTAAGCCTATCGCGATGGTAGTCCTGCTGGGCCTTGTCGTCGTGGGCTTGGTCATCATTGGCTTTTCGGTTGGCGGCGTGCTGCGCTCTGCCCGCGACCGTGCGGCAGATTTTGCCGAGCGCCGTCGTGCCGACGTCAACGCGAGTCCGTGGGGTGACGACGAAGCTCTGTCGGTGCCCGGCGTTGCCCGTCCGCACCTGAGCATTCTTCGTCAAAAGGGTTCCGATGCTGCCGTGACCACGGTCATGGGCAACGATGCGGACCCGGTTTTGGACAATGACGACGAGGATGAGGATCCGTTTGTCGACGTATCCGATGCCGTGGAGGCCGAGCGCGCTAAGACGACGCTGCTGCCGCGCCGCCATGCCAAGAAGGGCAAGGCTGCGCCTAAGCTCAATACGAGTGAGCCCGACCCGTCTTGGTCCGATAGCGAGATTGAGCTCACTGAGGGCGATGACGAGGACGACGAGGCGCCGATTGAGACCGCAAAGACAACTTTGCTGCCGAGTCGCCATGCCAAGCGCGAACAGGTAACCGGCCAGCTTTCGATGGAAGACGACCCCGATAAGATTGACGAGTCCGAGCCGCCGTTTGCCGTGAATCCTGTCTCGGCAGCACCTCAGATTCCCGACTTCTTGAAGCATCCCAAGGTTGCCGATGCGCCTGCCTCGAGTGCTGTCGGATCGGCTGCGGCAAGGGATGGGGGAGCGGACGGCGGCGCCGCAGATAACGAGGCCGAAGAAGAGGATGGCCTTAAGCTTCCGCCACTCGAAATCCTGCATGCCAACCCGCAGTCGGCGTCCTCCGCGTCTTCTGACAAGGAGCTGGAACAGACTGCCGAGTCGCTTCAGTCCACGTTGCTTGAGTTTGGCCGCAGTGCCCGCGTGGTCGGCTGGATCGCCGGCCCCACGGTGACGACCTTTAAGCTGCAACCTGGCGAGGGCGAGCGCGTGAGCAAGATCTCGAGCCTCGAGGACGATATCGCGCTTTCGCTCGCTGCCCAGTCGGTGCGTATCTTTGCCCCGATCCCCGGCACCTCGCTCGTGGGCATCGAGATCCCCAATCGCAAGCGCCAGAACGTCAACCTGGGCGACGTGCTGCCCTATGTGAAGGGCGGTCCGCTCGAGCTCGCAATCGGGCGCGACGCCGAGGGCACGCCGGTCGTCGCCGACCTTGCCAAGATGCCCCACCTGCTGATCGCCGGTACCACTGGTTCCGGTAAGTCGGTGATGATCAACTCCATCATCACGACCCTGCTCATGCGCGCCCTTCCCGAGGACGTTCGCCTGATCATGGTCGACCCCAAGCGCGTCGAGCTTGCGGGCTATAACGGTCTGCCGCATCTTTACGTGCCTGTAGTGACCGAGCCCAAGCAGGCCGCGAGCGCTCTGCAATGGGCCGTGTCCGAGATGGAGCGTCGCCTGAAGGTCTTCGAGCGTCTCAACGTGCGTAAGATCTCGACCTACAACGAAAAGCAGGCCGCCGGCGAGTTTGAGCATTACGATAACCCGCCGCAAAAGATGCCCTACCTGGTCATCATCATCGACGAGCTCTCGGACCTGATGATGGTCGCCGGTAAGGATGTCGAGGCCTCGATCGTGCGTATTGCTCAGCTGGGCCGTGCCGCCGGTATCCACCTTATCGTGGCCACGCAGCGCCCGAGCTCTAACGTGGTGACGGGCCTTATCAAGGCTAACATCACCAACCGCATCGCCTTTAACGTCGCCACGGGTATCGACTCGCGCGTCATCATTGATCAGATGGGCGCCGAAAAGCTCACTGGTTTGGGCGACATGCTGTTCTCAAAGGTCGACTGGGGCAAGCCTCGCCGTATCCAGGGCTGCTTTGTCTCGGATGACGAAATCAACGAGATTGTCGAGTTCGTCAAGTCGCAGAGCGAGCCCGACTACCACGAGGAGATCCTGTCTGCCGTGGCGCCCGCTTCCATGTCCATGGCGGGTGGCGGCGGCATTGTCCGCACCGGAGTCGCCGAGCCGCAAGACGATGATCCTCTCATTTGGGAAGCCGCCCATATTGTGGTGGAATCGCAGCTTGGCTCCACATCTGGTCTGCAACGTCGTCTGAAGGTTGGCTATGCGCGCGCCGGGCGTATTATGGACATGCTGGAAGAAAAGGGTGTCGTCGGTCCGCCCGACGGTTCCAAGCCGCGCGAGGTCCTGCTGGACGAGGAGGGGCTTGCCGCGCTGGAATCTGTCGACGCCGAGATGGCACGTGAAGATCGTGAGTTTGGAGGATTCTGATGGCTGCACGCTTTGGTGACATGCTGCTCGAGCAGCGTCGCCGAATGGGCCTTTCCATTCAGCAAGTCGCCAACACCATCAAAATCAGGCCGCAGATCATCGAGTTTTTCGAGACCGGTAACTTTGCTTCGATGCCGCCGCGCGGCTATGCGCAGGGCATGATTTCGAGCTATGCTCGCTTTTTGGGCCTCAATCCGCGCGAGGTCGTCAATGCCTACTTTGACGATCTGATGGCATATGAGCGCGAGACGTCGCAGCAGGGCGGTCGTTTTCAGGACGCCGCTGGCTACGTCAATTCGCGTTCCTCGGTCGATAACGGGCGCTTCCTGATGGTTCAGGGCGGTCGTTCGACGCGTTATGGACAGCGTCCTCAGCAGGCCGGTTATATTACCGAGACGGGTTCGGGCGAGGAGATTCGTTCGCAGCGTGACCGGTTCCGCAGTACGCCGATGCCCGAGGACCGTGCACTTCCCGCTGCCCGCGGCGTGGCTCGTGACCCTCGTGCCGGCTACGGCGACGGCGGCTATTCCGATCGCGGTTACCGTGGGGTCTCTTCTGGTCGCTCTCGCGGTGGCTATGCGGATGCCGATGCCACGCAGGTGACGCCGCGTCTTCGCTCTCAATCACAGCCGTATGGCCAGCGCTCTTCGGCTCCGCGTTCGGGCCAGCGTGGCTATCAAGGCCGCGGTGAACTTGCGCCCCGCTCGGGTCAGCGCAGCCTTCAGGGCCAGGGTGGCTATCGCGGCCGTTCCGATAGCAATCGTGGTCGTATGCCTCAGGGAGGCGGCCGCAGCAGTTCCAATCGTGGACGCGGCGGATCACGTACTCCTCAAAACAACGGGCTCGATCCGCGTATCGTCTACGCCGGCATCGGTGCCGTTGCGCTGTTGTTGATTGTGCTCATCGTGGTGCTTCTGCGCGGCTGCGCATCTTCGGCGCCCGAGACCACGCCCGAGACGCCCACTGCTACCAAGACGACGACCAAGAAGTCTTCTAAGAAGACCGAAACGGTCGACGAGGACGAAGACACCGATGAGGCGACGGATGAGTCGACTGACTCGGACGCTACCATGACGACGGCCAAGAAGGAAGAGAACGAGGTCACGAAGGTCAAAGTCTCCGTTGCCAAGGGAAAGACCGCGTGGATTGAGGTCAAGGTCGACGGCAAGTCGGTCTATGGCGCCCAAGCGACTGGCCCCTTTGAGCAGGAGTACTCGCCCGAGTCCTCGATCGAGATCACCACGTCCAAGCCTTCCGATGTCACCGTTACCAAGAACGGTGAAAAGGTTCGTTACGATACCAAGACCTCGGGCGTGGCGCGTGTGACGATCACCGTTCCCAAGAAGGAGACGACTGATTCCGAGAATGGTGAAAGTTCTGATGGTACCGACACCACCGATGGTACCGATACCACCGACGGTACCGATGCCCAGTCCACGGATGGCGCCGATACCGCAACTGACGGTCAGACGCCCACCGATTCTACCGACTATTCGTACGATAGCTACTAAGTCGCTCGTACGCGAAAGGAAACATCATGGCTAAAGATTCCAGCTTCGACGTCGTGTCCGAGGTCAACATGCAAGAGGTCGACAACGCCTTCCAGCAGACCACGCGCGAGATTTCCCAGCGCTATGACCTTAAGGATTCTGGCGCCACGATCGAGCTTTCGAAGGGCGACAAGCTCTTTACGATCAACGCCCCGGCCGACTTTGTCTCCAAACAGATTATCGACGTGTTGAGCTCCAAGCTCATCAAGCGCGGCATCGACCTCAAGGCTGTCTCGTGGGATGCTCCGCAGGCGGCGTCGGGCGGCACCGTGCGCGTGCTCGGCCATATCGTCGAGGGTATCGACCAGGCGACCGCCAAGAAGATCAACAAGGACATCAAGGACCAAAAGCTCAAGGTCAAGGTGACCATCGAGGCCGACAAACTGCGTGTTTCCTCTGCTTCGAAGGACGCGTTGCAGACCGTGATCCAGTTCCTGCGCGACCAGGACTACGGCCAGCCGCTGCAGTTCACCAACTACCGCTAATATCAATCGAAAGGACCGCTCTCCAACATGGATACACCGTTGGGCTCCGTGCTCTACATCACCCTCGGGTGCGCTAAGAACGAGGTTGACACCGACCGCATGCGTTCTCTTTTGACCGCCGCGGGCTACGAGGAGGCATTCGACCCGCAGGATGCCGATATCGCCATCGTCAATACATGTTCGTTCCTCGCCTCCGCAACGTCCGAGAGCATCGAGACCACGCTCGAGCTCGCCAACGAGGTTCAGGACGGCGTTCGTTCTTGCCCCATCGTCATGTGCGGCTGCGTGCCGTCGCGCTATGGCGATGACCTGCCTGACGAGCTGCCCGAGGTCGCTGCCTTTGTGAAGGCCGACGAGGAAGACGGCATCGTGGCGGTCATCGATGGCGTGCTGGGTGTCGAGCGTGAGATTGCAGCCTATATCCCGCAGGTCAAACGTACCGTCGAGGGTGCTGTCGCCTACGTCAAGATTTCCGATGGCTGCAACCGCTTCTGCAGCTTCTGCATGATTCCCTACATCCGCGGCCGCTATCATTCGCGCAATGCCGAGAGCATCATCTCCGAGGTGCGCGACCTGGTTGCCGGCGGTGTGCGCGAGATCGTGCTGATCGGCCAGGACACGGGCATCTGGGGTACCGACTTTGCCGACGAGGACGTCGCCGATGGCTCGCCGCGCAATCTGGCGCAGCTGCTGCGTGCCGTCGCCGAGGCCGTACGCCCGCACAACGTCTGGGTCCGCGTGCTCTATCTGCAGCCCGAGGGCATGACTGACGAACTCATCGAGACGATTCGCGATACGCCCGAGGTGCTGCCCTATATCGATATCCCCGTGCAGCACTGCGACGCGCGCATTCTCAAGGCCATGCGTCGCTCCGGTTCGCGCCAGGAGCTCGAGGATCTGTTCCGCGACCTTCGTGAGCGTATCCCCGGCATCGTGATCCGTTCCACGGCCATGGTCGGCTTCCCGACCGAGACCGACGACGAGTTCCGCGACCTTATCGACTTTATGGACACCGTCGGCTTTGACTACACGAGCGTCTTTGCCTACTCGCAGGAGGAGGGCAGCCTGGCCGCTAAGATGGAGGGTCAGGTCGATGAGGAGGTTAAGCTCGAGCGCGCCCAGGAGGCCATGGACCTGGCCGAGTCGCTCGGCTTTGCCGCCACCGCCGCCCATGTGGGCGAGCGCGCCCAGGTGATCGTCGACGGTATCGAAGAGACCGAGGACGGCGCCGAGCTGATCGGCCATGCCTGGTTCCAGGCGCCCGATTCCGATGGAGCGGTGCATCTGGACGCCAGCGAGGCGTCCGTGGGCGATATTCTGACTGTCGAGTTTACCGATAGCTTCTGCTATGAGCTTATCGGCCATGTTGTGGAGTAGGAGAGCATCGTGGCAAACGAGAGCAATAAGGAACTGACGAGTGTTTGGACGCCCGCCAACATCGTGACGTGCGTTCGCATCGTCTTTATCCCGGTGTTCATGATCGTGTCGGCGCTTTCTCACACGAGTGTTGCCGGTACGGATTGGAGCATCTTCGACGGCCCGCTCGCCGCCGCTGCCTTCATTCTGTACGTGATCCTGTCGTGCACCGATAAGGTCGACGGTTATCTGGCGCGTTCGCGCAACGAGATCACCGACTTCGGTAAATTTTTGGACCCCATCGCCGATAAGCTGCTCGTGTTCTCGGCCCTGCTGCTGTTCTTGGATTTTGGCGCGGTGACCGTGTGGTCCGTGTTCATTATCCTGTTCCGTGAGCTTCTGGTGAGCGCCCTTCGCATGGTTGCGAGTGCGGCCGGTGTGGTCGTTGCGGCCGATAAGCTCGGCAAGTACAAGACGGCAACCACGATGGTCTCCATCTGCGGTTACCTGTGCGTTTTTGCGATGGCCGGCTTGCACCTTGGCCCGGTGGCGCTGACGCTCGGCATCTACTCGGTGTCGCGCTTCCTGTATGCCGTTGCCGTTGTCTTGACCGTTATCTCGGGCGCCCAGTACTTCTGGAACTGCCGCAAGATCGTCTTTTCGGTCTAGGTCCTGGTGGGTATGACGGTCTCTTTTGAGCAGATTTCCGCACATAACGAGGAGCTGGCGCGCGATATCGTCGAGCGCGCGAGCGCTCGGGGCGTGACGGTTTCGACGGCTGAGTCGCTGACGGCGGGTATGATCGCCTCGACGATTGCGGATATCCCGGGCGCCTCGGCGGTGCTGCGTGGCGGTGCGGTGACGTACTGCGACGAGATTAAGCATCGCGTGCTCGGCGTTGAGCAAGAGACGCTCGACCGCTACACTGCGGTGTCGTATCAGACGGCGCGCGAGATGGCTGCCGGTTCGCTGGAGCTGTATCAGAGCGATATTGCCGTGAGCGCGACTGGCTATGCCGGCCCCGGTGGAGGGACCGAGGACGATCCTGCGGGCACTTTCTATATTGGCTGGGCGCATCGTTCCGCCGATGGGGGAGTGCCGGTCGTGGACTCTGTGCGCTGCCACTATGAGGGCGACCGTTCGTGTGTTCGTGCCCATGCGGTCACGGAGGCACTGGGTCGCATTGTCTGCGTGCTCGATTCTATGGAATAGACGTGTTTTAAGGGGCCTCCGGGCCCCTTAATTGTGGAGATAGGGACCTCCGGCGAATTTTACCTTTGTGCAGGTAGTTGTCGTATTTTTCCTCGTCATGATTTTCTTGGTTCGCCTTCGGTCAAGTTTTTGGTCAGTGTTTGGTCGGCGTTTGGTTGGGTTTTGGAAAGACTGCCTGCATATGATTGGCCTGAACGGTTGACCACGAACAGCCGTTCGTTTATTATCGATGCAGGTTGTTAAGAGGAGGGCTATTCATGGCCAAGAATTCAGGTCCCGTACGTACCGTTCATGCTCGCACGACGGGTAAAGAGCGCGATGAGATGATCGCCACCACCAAGGCCGAGATCGAGAAGAAATTCGGCCAGGGTTCCATCATGAGGTACGGCGACGGTGGCCCCGAGCTCGAGGTCGAGGCCATCCCTACGGGCGCTCTGGCACTTGATGCCGCGCTGGGTATCGGCGGTGTGCCGCGCGGCCGAATCGTCGAGATCTACGGTCCCGAGTCCTCCGGTAAGACGACGCTTTCGCTCGAGATCCTGGCCGAGGCCCAGGCAATGGGTGGCGTTGTGGCATTTATCGATGCCGAGCACGCGCTTGATCCCACTTATGCCGCGCGCATTGGCGTGGATATCGACGAGGTACTGATTTCCCAGCCCGATACGGGTGAGCAGGCGCTCGAGATTGTTGACATGCTCGTGCGTTCCGGCGCCATCGATGCCATCGTCGTCGACTCCGTCGCCGCGCTGACCCCGCGTGCCGAGATCGAGGGAGAAATCGGCGATACTACGGTCGGTCTTCAGGCTCGCCTGATGAGCCAGGCGCTCCGTAAGCTCGCCGGCTCGCTGTCCAAGTCCAACACGACGTGCATCTTCATTAACCAGCTGCGTGAGAAGATCGGCGTCATGTTCGGCAACCCCGAGACCACGACGGGCGGCCGTGCCCTTAAGTTCTTCTCTTCGGTGCGTATCGACATTCGCCGCATCGACAGCATTAAGCTTAAGGACGAGGTTATCGGTAACCGCGTGCGCGCCAAGGTCGTTAAGAACAAGGTGGCAGCTCCGTTCCGTTCTGCTGAGTTCGACATCATGTACGGTACGGGCATCTCTAAGGAGGGCTCGATTCTGGACATGGCTGTCGAGTGCGGCATCTGCAAGAAGATGGGCTCCTGGTTTGCCTATGGCGAGGACAAGCTCGGCAACGGTCGCGAGGCCGCCAAGGCGTTCCTGCGCGAACACCCCGATTGCGCTGACGAGATTGAGCATAAGGTCCGCCTTGCCTGCGGGCTTGAGTTTGATGACGATGCTCCGTCTGAGGTCGAGCTGACCGATCAGCCTGCGCCTGAGGAGTTTGACGAGCTTTACGCCATCGATGGTTCCGCCATGCTCGATGATGACGACGAGTAGTGGTTACGCTCATGTCGTATACGGTGACCGAGGCCACGGTCGTCTTTCCCGATAAGAAGGCGGCCTCCTCGTTCTCGAGCGGATATGCGTCAAAAAAGCCTTGCGCACATATCGATTGTGAGCTTGAGGGCGGTTTTGAGCGGTCCATTTGGATTCCCGTGCGGGTTGCGCGGCTGTATGTCAAAAACCGCCCCGATCTTCCCTGTGATTGGGACAACTTTCGTGAGGCGGTGCAGATCATCGAGCGTAAATGTGCACTTACCATGGTGACCGAGATGTTATCGCGCCGCGACCATGCGACTGGTGAGGTCCGTGACAAGCTGGCTCGCTACGGCTTTCACCAGCCTGCGATCGATTTCGCCGTCGAGCGCGCCACCGAGTATCGCTTTTTAGACGAGAGCCGCTTTTGCTCGTACTTTATCGAGGAGCGCAAGCGGCGCGGTTGGGGACAGCGCAAAATCGAGACCGAGCTCAAGCGCCGTCATGTCGTGCTCGATGACATTCCCGGTTATCCCGAGGATTATTTTGCCGTCGAAGACGATTTGGAGCGTGCGTCAGCTCTGCTCGCCAAGCGGCGTGTTCCAGAGACGCGCGGATTCGAAAAACTGGTTCGGTTTTTGATGGGCAAGGGCTTCTCGTATCACATCGCCGCCGATGCCGTTAAGGCACGTCTCGATGCCGAACGCGAGGAATGTGCGGTTTAGGCGTATGCGTTTTGTGGCCCTGCCGTTCACCGCGTTTTAGCCGCCGTGCCGGGGCCATTTATTTGACAGTTGTTGTGGTTCAACGTACGATAAACACTGTCATTTGCTTTGTGATATGTGCTCATCTGTGATGAGTTTGTTTATATGTTTATCTGTATCCGACCCGCATAAGCTGCGCCCATATTACTCAAATGTCGCGAGCCGTTCGTAAGGACGGTTCGCTTTGTTGTGTAACGAATCCATAAAAAGGAGTGAGCATGCCTATCATCGCAGCGCTCGTTGGCATCGTTTTGGGTGCCATCGCCGCCATTGCCTACATGCGCACCGCCAAGCAGGGTAGTCTTCACGAGGCCGACGAAAAGATCCAGTCGGCACACGCACAGGCTGAGTCCCTGATCGGTGATGCTAAGCGTCAGGCCGAGACCCTCAAAAAAGAGGCTCTGCTCGAGGCTAAAGAGGAGATCATCAAGAACAAGCAGGCCGCCGAGGCCGAGGACAAGCAGCGTAAGAGCGAGATTCGTACGCTCGAGAACCGCGTGATGCAGCGCGAGGAATCCCTCGATCGCCGCAACGAC
>FR878696.1:0-6026 GCA_000434535.1 Collinsella sp. CAG:166 | reverse complement strand
CAACGACGCTCTCGACAAGCGCGAGCATCAGCTGTCCAGCCAGGCCGGTCAGGTCGAGAAGCGCTCCCGTGAGCTCGAGGAGCTCTGCGCAAAGCAGACCTCCGAGCTCGAGCGTATTGCCGACCTTACCCGCGAGGACGCCCACAAGGAACTCCTCGATAAGGTTCGCGGCGAGGTCACCCACGAGGCCGCCACGATCATTCGCGAGTCCGAGCAGCAGGTTCGCGCCGAGTGCCACAAGACCGCCCAGGAGATTCTGTCCCTGGCGATTCAGCGCTGCGCTGCCGACCACACTGCCGAGGTCACCGTTACCTCCGTGCACATTCCCTCTGATGACCTCAAGGGCCGTATCATTGGTCGCGAGGGTCGCAACATCCGCACCTTCGAGCAGGTTTCGGGCGTCAACCTCGTGATCGACGACACGCCCGAGACCGTCGTTCTTTCGAGCTTCGACCCGGTCCGTCGTGAGACCGCCCGTGTCGCCCTCGAGAACCTCATCGCCGACGGCCGCATTCACCCCGCCCGCATTGAGGAGATGTATCACAAGGCTGCCGACCTGGTTCAGCAGCGCGTGCGCGAGGCTGGCGAGCAGGCTGCCTTCGATACCGGCATTCACGACCTGCACCCCGAGATCGTCAAGACCCTTGGTGCCCTGCGCTACCGTACTTCGTTTGGTCAGAACGTGCTTCAGCACTCCCTCGAGGTCTCCGATCTGTGCGGCGTGATGGCTTCCGAGCTTGGCCTGGACGTTGTGACCGCCAAGCGCGCCGGCCTGCTTCACGACCTGGGCAAGGCAATTGACCACGACGTCGAGGGCCCGCATGCCGTCATCGGCGCCGAGCTTGCCCGTCGTTATGGCGAGAAGCCCGTTATCGTCCACGCTATCGAGGCTCACCATGCCGATGTCGACCCCAACACGGTGCTCGATGTCCTGGTACAGGCCGCCGATGCTGTCTCTGCCTCTCGCCCCGGTGCCCGTCGCGAGTCTGCCGAGAACTACATCAAGCGTCTTGAGAAGCTCGAGGAGATCGCCAACTCCCATGACGGCGTCGAGCGTACCTATGCCATGCAGGCTGGTCGCGAGGTCCACGTCATGGTTCAGCCGGACAAGATCTCCGATGCCCAGTCCACGGTCCTGGCTCACGATATCGCCCATCAGATCGAGGAAGAGATGGAGTATCCCGGTCAGGTGCGCGTCGTCGTGATTCGCGAGAGCCGCGCTGTCGATATCGCTAAATAACATGAGCGACGCGAACGAGCTCATCTCATTTATCGCGTCGATGTCGGGGGAGGGCAACCTTCGCGTCGAGGAGAACCTTGGCGAGGGGTATGTCCGCCTCCGCGTTTCGGAGGCAGAGCGGCGCCAGGCAAAGCACGACATTCAGCATGTCGAGGATATCGTCATCGAAATGCTCCGTAATGCTCGCGATGCCGGCGCCGACAAGGTCTATCTCGCCACGTCCAAGGAAGACGGCGTCCGCACGCTTGTCTTTCTGGATGACGGTTCGGGCGTTCCGCAGGATATGCAAGAGCGAATCTTCGATGCCCGCGTTACCTCCAAGCTCGAGAGCATGAAGATGGACCGTTGGGGCGTTCACGGTCGTGGCATGGCATTGTTTTCGATCAAGCAGAACACCGACGAGGCCCGTATGGTCACGTCCGGTGTCGATCTTGGTTCAGCCTTTAAGGTGAGCGTCGCGGCCGACCGCCTCAGTGAGCGTGCCGATCAGTCCAGCTGGCCCCAGGCCGTCAAGGATGAGGACGGACGTTATGTCTGCGCTCGCGGTCCGCATAATATTATTCGCGCTGCTTGCGAGTTTGCGCTCGAGGAGTTGCGTGGTTGCGATGTCTATCTTGGTTCTCCGTCTGAGATTGCCGCGACCCTTTATGCTCAGGCGTCAAGCCGGCTTGATGCGTCTCGTCTCCTGTTCATTGACGACGAGAGCGAGCTTCCGGTTGTCGATCGTTTAGGCCTTGCTTCTGATGCCGAGGACTTTATCCGTATCTGTTCGGGTTTGGGTCTCGAGATGTCCGAGCGCACGGCCCATCGCATTTTGGCAGGGCAGATTAAGCCCGTTCGCGGTGTGACCGCGCGTCTGCTGCGCGAGCGTGATTCGTCCTCGCATGCGCCGGCTCCTGTCGATCTCGCGAAGGATCGTCGCGGGCTACGTATTGCCAAGGATGACATTGCACAGTTTTCGCGTGCTGTGGAGCGCGACTTTAATGACCTTGCTGCCCGGTACTATCTCAACCTTTGCGGCGACCCAAAGATTCGTGTTTCGCGTGATCGAATCACCGTGACCTTCGATCTTGCCAAAGAGGAATAGTGCCTTTACCGAGTCCACTCGGTACGATACAGTTATTGCAGTTAAAACGTACTTTTAAATGCAGGAGTTTCTTCATGGATTGCCTGAAGGTATCAAGCAAATCATCGCCCGCGTCCGTTGCCGGCGCCATCGCCGGCATGGTCAAGGATGGTGTACCCGTCAACATCCAGTGTGTCGGCGCCGGTGCCGTCAACCAGGCCATTAAGGCCGTTGCTATCGCGCGCGGTTTTTTGATTCCAACCGGTTTTGATATTTCCTGCGCGCCCGTGTTCTCCGACATCCTCATTAACGGGGAGTCGCGCACGGCCATCCGCCTTTCTATCTACGTTCACCAGATCAATCGAGCTGCTATGGATAACGTCGTCATGGATGATGTTAAGCCTGTGGCATAGCTTCTGCTTGCTTTGTTTCGCTCCCCATCGTTAGGACTTATGCACATGGACCAGCGTTCCGTACGCGATATTCTTGCCGGTAAAACCTACTTTATCCGCACCTTTGGCTGCCAGATGAATCAGCACGACTCCGAGCGTGTGAGCGGTCTGCTTGATTCGTATGGCTGCCTCATGGCGCTCGATCCCGCGCATGCCGATATCGTTGTCTTCATGACGTGCTGCGTGCGCGAGGCCGCCGATACTCGCCTGTACGGTCAGTGCAATTCCTGCAAAAGCCTGCCGCCTTCGCCTTCGGGCAAGCGCGTGGTTGCCGTTGGTGGCTGCATCGCGCAGCGCGATGGCGAGGGCCTGCTCACCAACGTCGATAACGTCAATGTCATCTTTGGCACGCATTCCATCGCGCATGTGGCCGAGCTCATTGCCGAGGCGTTCCTTGATGGTAAGCGTCATATCCGCACCAATGAGCATGAGGATACGGACGCCATGAGCATGCCGTGGCATCGCGAGACCCAGTATCACGCCTGGGTGCCCATCATGACGGGCTGCAATAATTTCTGCACCTATTGTATCGTGCCGTACGTGCGCGGTCGCGAAAAGAGCCGCCCCTTCGAGGAGATTGTCGACGAGGTGACCGGTTTGGTGCGCCAGGGCGTGCGTGAGATTACGCTGCTGGGCCAAAACGTTAACTCATATGGTCGCGATCTGTTTGGCAAGCCGCGTTTTGCCGATCTGCTGCGTGCCGTGGGCGATACGGGCGTGGAGCGCATCTTCTTTACGTCTTCGCATCCCAAGGACCTGTTGCCCGAGACCATCGACGCCATGGCCGAGACGCCTGCCGTTATGCCGCAGTTGCACTTGGCCGTCCAGTCCGGTTCGACGCGGATCCTCAAAGAGATGAATCGCCGTTATACACGCGAGGACTATCTGGGCCTTGTCGATCGCATTCGCAACCGCATGCCCGATATCGCGCTCTCGACCGACATTATCGTTGGCTTCCCGGGCGAGACTGAAGAAGACTTTGAGCAGACGCTCTCGCTTGCCGAGACGGTCCGCTATGCTCAGGCCTATACCTTCATCTATTCCAAGCGCGCCGGTACCCCGGCCGCCGAGATTGACGATCCTACGCCGCATGAGGTTATTCTCGAGCGTTTCAACCGCCTGGTTAAGGTTATCGAGACCACGGCACACGAGTATAACCAGGGCGAGCTTCATACTGTGGTTCCCGCGCTCATTGAGGGAACGAGTAAAAAGAACGATGCGGTCCTGCTGGGCAAGAGTCCCAAGAATCAGACCGTGCATGCGCCTATCCCCGAGGGTTACAGCATCGATCAGCTTGTTGGCAAGATCGTTGATGTTGACGTTGACGTTGCCAAGACCTGGTATTTGTCCGGTTCCGTTGTGGGCGAGCCGCGCTAATGGTTTCTCCCGGGGCAGGTCTTTCCGCCGTTGCAATCGTCGGTCCGACGGCGGTTGGTAAGAGTGATGTTGCCGACCGTTTGGCAGCTCGTCTTTCGTCCGAAGTGCTGTCGTGCGATGCGATGCAAATCTATCGCGGCATGGACATCGGTACCGCAAAGATGGCACCCGATGAGTGCACGGCGCCGCTGCGTCTCGTCGACATTGTAGAGCCTGGTGTGGCATATTCTGCTGCGCTTTATCAGGCTGACGCTCGCGCGCATGTTGAACGTCTCCTTGGTTCGGGTTGTCTGCCGGTTTTTTGCGGAGGTACGGGGCTATATCTCAAGGCAGCCCTTGATGAGATGGACTTTCCCTCGGGTGAACTTGAGGACGACCGTCGTGCGGGCTATCAGGAGCTTGCCGAGCGTATTGGCGAGGAAGAACTGCATGCCCTGCTTGCCGAGCGCGATCCAGAATCGGCTGCTGTTATTCATCCCCATAACGTACGCCGTGTGATTCGTGCGCTCGAGATGCATGATGATGGTATCTCCTATGCACAGCAAAAAAGTCAGTTTAGTGTTCCGCGCGAGCATTATCATGCCCTATGGTTTGGTTTGACGCGTAATCGCGAGGTGCTCTACGAGCGCATTAACCAGCGCGTCGATCTGATGTTTGAGCAGGGTCTTGTCGATGAGGTCCGCGGTCTTATGGACCAGGGGCTGGGAGATGCCCTGACGTCGATGCAGGCAATTGGCTATAAAGAGATCATCGATGCTTTCAATGGTGTGATGAGCATGGATGAAGCTCGCGAACTCATTAAGATGCGTTCGCGTCGTTATGCCAAGCGTCAGCTTTCGTGGTTTAAGCGCGATGACCGTATCGTGTGGTTTGATATGGATGAATGTACGATCGATGAGGTCGTTGAGGATATCCTGCATCGTATTGAGGCTGCCTAATGGCCCGTTTCCCCCTTGTTCCCACGGCACCCGAGCCCGAGCGTGCCATTTTGGTTGGTGTTGAATGGCGCGACAATGCATGGCCGCTCGATCGCTCGCTTGATGAGCTGGAGCGTCTCGCCCACACGGCTGGTGCCCAGTGCGTGGCCCGCTTGTCTCAGCGTTTGGTAAGGCCGTATCCCAAATCGTTTATCGGTTCCGGTAAGGTAGAGGAACTTTGCGGCCTGGTACATCGCATGGATGCCGATGTCGTTATTTTTGACGACGACCTGACGCCCTCGCAGCAATCCTATTTAGAGAAAGCTGTGGGCGAGCCGGTAAAGATTATCGATCGTACAGCACTGATCCTGGATATCTTTGGTCTGCATGCTCAGACGCGTGAGGGACGCCTGCAGGTACAGCTGGCACAGCTTCAATATCTGTTGCCTCGTCTGCGTGGCATGTGGAGCCATCTCGCCAAGGAGCAGACGCGCGGCGGCATCGGCTCACGTTTTGGTCAGGGCGAAAGTCAGCTCGAGGTCGACCGTCGCCTCATTCGTAATAAGATCGCTGCGCTTCGTCGTGAGCTCAAGCAGGTTGAACAGCGTCGCGATGTTCAATCCAAGAGCCGCATTGAGTCACCGGCGTTTCGCGTCGCGTTAGCCGGTTATACCAATGCCGGTAAATCGACGTTGCTCAATCGTCTGACCGGCTCTACGGTACTTTCGCAGGACAAGCTGTTTGCTACGCTCGACCCTACGACGCGTTCGTATCGCCTGCCCGGCGGCCGCGGCATGACGATTACCGATACCGTCGGCTTTATTCAAAAGCTGCCGCATGGTCTGGTCGATGCCTTTAAGTCCACGCTGTCTGAGGTTCTTGGTGCCGATCTGATCCTTAAAGTTGTGGATGCCTCTGACGAGGACTACGAGCGCCAGCTCGAGGCAGTCGATCGCGTTCTTGACGAGATCGGT
>FR878695.1 GCA_000434535.1 Collinsella sp. CAG:166 | reverse complement strand
GCAGCTTTTTAATTGACGGCTCGCGTTTCTGTGAGGGGCGGGGGCCGGTTTTCTAAACAGGAGTCCAACATGATTCTGACCGTTACCATGAACCCATCGATCGATACGCGCTATCAGCTCGACAAACTGATCATCGATGATGTTAACCGTGTGACGCCCGAAAAGACAGCTGGCGGTAAGGGCCTCAACGTGAGCCGTGTGCTGCTGCAGTTGGGCGACGATGTGCTCGCGACCGGCCTGCTTGGCGGCCACATGGGTGCCTATATGGCCGAGCTCATGGATGCCGATGGCGTCAAGAACGACTTTGTGCCCATTGCCGGCGAGACGCGCATCTGCCTGAATATTCTGCACGAGGGTAATCAGACCGAGCTGCTGGAGAGCGGCCCGCAGATCGCCCCGGCCGAGCTCGAGGCCTTTACGGCCAAGTTCGCCGAGCTTGCAGCGAAGGCGGACGTTGTGACGCTTTCGGGCTCGCTGCCGCGTGGCGTCGATGCCGGCTACTATGCCGAGCTCGTCAAGATCGCCGAGGAGGCGGGCGCTAAGGTGCTGCTCGACACCTCGGGTGCATCGCTGGAGGCCGCGCTGGAGTCCGACGCTAAGCCTGAGCTCGTAAAGCCCAACCTGACCGAGATTAACGGCCTGCTGGGTACGTCCTTTACGACCGATGATGTCGATGCCCTGCGCGAGGCGCTTGCCGCCGATGACCGTTTTGCCGGTATCCCCTGGGTTGTCGTTTCGATGGGCGCTGCCGGTTCGGTTGGCTTCCATGAGGGTCGCGCGTTCCGTGCCAAGACGCCCGCGATTGCGGCTGTGAACGCGACGGGTTCCGGTGACTCGACCATTGCCGGCTTTGCGCATGCCATTGCTGCTGGTGCCGACGACGTCGCGGTGCTCAAGACCGCCAATACCTGCGGCAAGCTCAACGCCATGGATCCCAAGACCGGCCACTTGGTCATGGATCGCTGGGACGAGATCTACAACAGCGTTGTCGTGACTGAACTTTAGGGTTACGGCGTTTTACCAAACGCCGTAACGG
>FR878694.1:286-530 GCA_000434535.1 Collinsella sp. CAG:166 | reverse complement strand
CATGACGCCGGTGAGTCACTAAGAGTGGCGGAGAGAGGGGGATTCGAACCCCCGGAACGCTCTCGCGCTCAACGGTTTTCAAGACCGCCGCATTCAACCGCTCTGCCATCTCTCCGTGAGTCGTAATGATAGCATCGTTTTGGATTTGCAACAGGGAAGGCGAACGATGACGATCACCGAAATCGATGAGAAGTTCATGCGCGAGGCGCTGGCGGAGGCGCGCGCCGCCGCGGCAGTGGGCGCG
>FR878694.1:0-228 GCA_000434535.1 Collinsella sp. CAG:166 | reverse complement strand
GCGGGTGAGATCGTCGCGCGGGCGCATAATCGCCGCGAGCTCGACCAAGACCCTTCGGCGCATGCCGAGTTTTCGGCCCTGTGTGCCGCTGCTCAGTCGCTTGGACGCTGGCGTCTTTCCGATTGCACGGTCTACGTGACGCTCGAGCCCTGCTGCATGTGCGCGGGGCTTATGGTTAACGCGCGCGTGGGGCGCTGCGTGTACGGCGCGGCCGATGCTAAAGCGGGT
>FR878693.1:14635-15975 GCA_000434535.1 Collinsella sp. CAG:166 | reverse complement strand
TGCCTGAGCGCCGCGCAGCGTCGACCCGTTACGCGGTTTGGCAAAACCGCGTAACCTCACTAGTCGTGGTATTCGCCGCGGTCCCACTTCTCGAGGAACTCGTCAAAGAAGTGCGGGTCAGCCTGAGCCTCGGCGTCGGCCTTATTGCAGGCGTCGATCTTGGCGATCAGGGCGTCGTGCTCGGGAGTCTTCTCGTAGGGCTCCTCCAGGAAGGCAAGCATGATATCGGCCATCAGGAACTCGCCGGTGATCTTGCCACCAAAGCCCACGATGTTGGCGTTGAGCTCGCGACGGGCATACAGGGCAGAGGTCATGTCGCGGACCAGGGCGCAACGGGCGCCGGGAACCTTGTTGACGGCGTTGGTGATGCCGATGCCGGTGCCGCACAGGGCCACGCCAAAGTCGGCCTTGCCGCTGGCAACGGCCTCGCCCACGGCCTTGCCGTAGATGGGATAGTGCGTACGGGTGTGGCTGTAGGTGCCGCAGTCGAGCACCTTGTAGCCAGCCTGCTCCAGGCGGTCGGCCAGATAGATCTTCTCGTCCGTAACGATATGGTCGCAACCGATTGCGATGGTTTTCTTCATCAGAACGTCCTTTCGTCTGAATTCACAAGTTGAGGTAGAAGTTCGAGTTCTCGGTGGCTCTCGTTAGGCCATCTTGTTGAGCATGTCGACACGGATCTGGTGACGGCCGCCGGCGTACTGGGCGCGCAGGAACTCGCGGGCGATCTTCTTGGCGACCTCGGTGCCCACAACGCCCGGGCCCATGGTGACCATGCGCGAGCCGTTGTGCTCGCGGGTCATGTAGGCGGAACGCTCGTCGGAAATGTTGGCGACGACCATGCCCTTGATCTTGACGGCGGCCATATAGGAGCCGACGCCGTACTTATCGAATGCGAAGCCCTGGGAATCCTTGTGCTCCAGCAGGTCCTTGGCAACGGCGGTCGCGGAATCGACAAAGTCCGCGGCAGGGGTCTCGGAATAGTCGACGACCTCGTGACCGTCGGCGATGAGCATCTCCTTGATGGACTCCTTCATCGACATACCGTCGGCATCGGAAGCGATTACAACCCTCATGACATCCTCCTTGAGAGATACGCTGGCGCGTAGTTTCTGTTTGGAAGTGTTGAATCGCGTTCAGGTCCGGGCATCTGAATGTGCGGTTCTTCACTGTTCATGTTTATTTGAACACATTCGAACAGTAACTGCAACAACTATTTGTTTATCTTTGTTCTTTTTTGAACAAATACCGTTCACAGATGATTGCTGACCGTTTGGACCGGGCGCGGACGTAGCGACCATGTGTTCAACAAGCAAAAGGGCGGCCGAGAACTCGTCTCG
>FR878693.1:8068-14616 GCA_000434535.1 Collinsella sp. CAG:166 | reverse complement strand
GCCGAGAACTCGTCTCGGCCGCCCTTCTTACGGTTGATCTTCCAAGGATCGCTTTGCCGCCTACTCAGACTGCCCGCTCTTCTTGGCATGTTTGGACGGAGCGCTCAAGAAACGACCCGTCAGATAGTTCGCGGGACCGGAGATATCGATCCCCAGCAGCACGTGTCCTAGCCATAGGAACGCCACGAGCACCAGTAGAGGAATCACACACGAGGTCACGATCATCACGATGACGCCTTCGATGAGGTCGGTCACCTGCTGCACGATCTCGTCGGTCATCTGCTTGGCACCACTGGTTACCGACGTAACAAGGCTCGATGCCCCATCGGTCAACTGCTCGAGCACGTTTTTGGACTCCGTGGCCTCGGATTTTTTCTTGTTCGATTTTAAGCTGGTCTCGGCTGACTTGTCCGTGGTGTCGGCTGCGTCCGCAGCCTTTTGCTCAGCTTGCTCAATACTTACGCGATACGTTTCATCGACCTTCTGCGACACCCATACGCTCGCGGGCACGAGCGCCATGCCAATCACGGCAACCACCAGCACGCGTGTCGCCACACGGCGCAGAACAGCGCTCGTGCTCCAGCGCCCGTGAATGCCGAGCGACACCGCAAAGAGCACTAACGCAAACGGGATTAAGATGCCCAGGCCAACCGACCACAAAATCGTGAGCAAATATTTCTCTAGGTATAGCACGGCAAGCACGATACCAAGGTTGCCTGAAAGCTGTGCGAGCTGCTCGGCAACCGGCGTTCCCGTATCACCAGGCAGCGCGGTAATGCCCGCAGATAGAGCAACACATGAAGCCGTGAGCGCCAAAACGTTGCCTTTCTTTTGATCGATGACCTCGATGGTGGAGTCCCAAGTTTTGGTATCGGCGAAATGCGGACGAGCTACAAAGCCCGACAGCAGCGCCAGTACCACGAGCGCAACGATAAGGCCAATCTGCAGCTTTTTGTTTGCGCACACGACATCGGACAGGCTGGGCTGCAGCTCGGCTACCGTCGTGTGCTCGGTTATCTGGACAGGACGCCCATGAGCCATCTCGTGCGCGTCTCTTTTTTGTATTGACCCGTTATCCGGCATTTGGATACCTCCTCAGCCCGGCGTTTAATGCGAAAGGAAGTATACCCACCGAGCAAAAATCGAACGGGAGGACGAACGGAGCGCACCAAGACTGTCCCCAATGACTATCTCCGGATGAGTTGCGGTGGAATAGGGATTGTTTTGTGCCCGCCGGCCCCTATTCAGTCCCCATTTCACCGCAACTTGGAGGAGGACAGAAAAGCCCTGCCGCGGGTAGCGGCAGAGCTTTTGGAAGGGGACTTGGTTGTGAGGGCTCGTTAGGCGAGCTTGGCCTCGAGCTCGGCGATGCGCTTGTAGGCATCGATGGTAAAGCGGGTCTGCTTCTCCAGGATCATAGTGGTCATGAGGGTGTCCTGAGCGTGAGCCATGATGAAGGTCATCTCCATCTCGCCACCGCCGGCCTCCTGCGAAAGCAGTTTGGTCTGCGTGTCGTGGGCACCGATGAGCGCATCGCTGGCATCCTTGTGCAGCTGTTCGGCCTTCTCAAAGTCACCCTCGCGAGCAGCATCGAGCGCTGCAAGCAGATCGGTCTGGGCGTCACCTGCGTATGCGACGATCTCGAATCCAACCATCGAGATTTCTTCTTTGGTTGCCATATTGCGTTCCTTTCACATATGAACCAATGGAGAGCATCGCGTCCGGGCATACGCGCTGCGTTGTGTATGACAGAAACAATAACATTCAAACAAAAAAGAACAGCTCAAAACGTAATTTCGAACTATGAACGGTCACTTTTCGCCCGTGAACGGTTTTTAAACCAATCTGAACAATATCGAACACAATTATCGGCAACCCAAACAGAGCCGCACCCTAACGCAAATCGCGCACCGTATCGCCCTCTACGAGCACACCGGGGATCAGCATGCGCTCCACGCCAGACGCACCCCCATCGGCGCCGGCAATCTTGTCGACCGCCCACATGCCGACGCGCTTGTTGTCAAAGCGCACCGTGGTCAGGCGACGGTCGGGCACGATATCGCCCAGGCTGTCATCAACACCCACCACGCTCACGTCCTCGGGCACACGCCTTCCGCACGACTCGAGCCCGCGAATGCAGCCGTAGGCCATGGCATCGTTGGAAGCATAAATGGCCGTACAGGTCGGATCTTCCGCCAGAGCCTGACCAGCAGCATATCCGCTCTGTGCCGTCCAATCCCCACGGACGAGTCGTGGCGGCTCAATTCCATGCGCGCGCAATGTCTCGCGCCAGCCTTCCTCGCGCCGCATGCCCGAAAGCGAGCGCTCGGGGCATGAGATAAAGTGCACGGTTTTGTGCCCCCGCCCCAGCAAGTACTCGACCACCTGGCGCGAGCAATCGAACTGGTCGTTATCGACCGTTGAACAGAGCGGGTGCTCCAGCATCGTAACGAGCACCGTCTGCATGCCGGGCAGCGGCTCGAAGGTGCCAAAGTCCGCCGGCATGCGATTCATGATCACGACCATGCCGTCTACCGGCAGCGCGCTCATACGCGACGATGCGCTCTCGAGGGTATACGGATGCCCGTCTACCTTAGTGAGGGTGATGGCATAGCCGTGTTTGTCGGCGGCGGCGGCAAAGCCCTCCATACGGTCGAGATTGCCGGTGCCGGTAATGTTGAACATGGCGACGCCGACGGTCTTAAACTTGCCGCGGCGCAGCGATCGACCGGCAAAATTGGGGCGATACCCCAGCTCGCGCATGGCGGCACGCACGCGCTCCTTGGTCTCGGGGCGCACACTGGGCGAATCGTGCACGGTGCGCGAGACCGTCTGCTCCGAGACGCCCGCGAGACGCGCCACATCCTTAACGGATACCGATTTTTTAACAGCGGCCATAGGTCGATCTTTCTATGTCAACGATGCCATTGGTGACACCCTACGCAGTCATTTTTAACGCCTTCAAGTATATCCAACGCCTCCCCCACCATACGCTCACCACCCAAAACCTACCGTTCACCGACATTTTTGCTTCCCCGAACAGCTTTTGTCGACCAAATGTTAACGTTGCCATTGTGCAAACACAGAGCCACCGGGCGGCTCAAACGTTTACGCGCAAGGAATCGACGGTCCACAGGCACAGGGGCCATCGGTTCGCGTCTTATTTTGTGTCGCAAAATGGCAACGTCAACATTTTGGCAGCCAAACGTCAAAAGCTACCATCGTTGCCAACCCACCGACTCTTAGGAGCTTTGCATGGAGCAACTCATCGCCATCATCGAAAAGGGGCAGCCCTTTTTCAACGCGATCGCCCGCAACAAGTACCTCAAGGCGATCCGCGACGGTTTTATCTCCGTCATCCCCATCATCATCTTCTCGTCCATCTTCTGCCTGGTAGCCTCGGTTCCCAATATCTGGGGTTTCTACTGGCCCGATGACATCAACAACGCCCTATGGAAGTGCTACAACTACTCCATGGGCATCCTGGCCATCGCCTGTGCCGCCACCACGGCCAAGCACTTCGCCGACGCTCAGAACCGCGATCTGCCCAAGAACAACCAGATCAACTTCATCTCGTGCATGTGCGCGGCCATCATCGGCTTCTTGCTCCTTTCGAGCGACACGATCGCCACGGACGCTGCCAGCGGCTTCAACACCACCTACCTTGGTTCCAAAGGCCTGCTGACCGCCTTTATCGCTGCGTTTGTGACCGGCATCATCTACAAGTTCTTCATTAAGCGCAACATCACCGTCAAGATGCCCGAGCAGGTTCCGCCCAACATCTCGCAGACCTTTAAGGACATCATCCCCTTCTCCGTCTGCATCACCGTCTTTTGGGTCTTTGACATCGCCTTCCGCGCTGCTTTTGGCTTCTGCTTTGCCCAGGGCGTCATCCAGGTGTTCCAGCCCCTGTTCACCGCTGCCGACGGCTACATCGGCCTCGCTGTGATCTACGGCGCTATGAGCCTCTTCTGGTTCGTGGGCGTCCACGGCCCCTCGATCGTCGAGCCCGCCATCGCCGCCGCCCTCGTTGCCAACATGACCGACAACCTGGCTGCGTTCCAGGCCGGCCAGCACGCTTCCGCTGTCCTGACCCAGGGTGCCCAGTACTTCGTCGTCTGCATGGGCGGCACCGGCGCCACGCTCGTCCTGGTCTTTATGTTCTGCTTCCTGGCCAAGTCTCAGGAGATGCGCGCCGTCGGTAAGGCCGCCATCGTCCCCGTCTGCTTTGCCGTCAACGAGCCGCTGCTGTTCGCCGCGCCCATCGTGCTCAACCCCGTCTTCTTTGTCCCGTTTGTCTTTGCCCCGATCGCCAACATCTGGATCCTCAAGATCTTTATCGACTTCTTGGGCATGAACGGCTTTATGTACACCCTGCCTTGGACCGTCCCCGGCCCCATCGGCACCATCATGGGCCTGGGCTTCCAGCCGCTCGCTTTTGTGATGCTCGCCCTTATCCTGGTCGTCGACTTCGTTCTGTACTACCCGTTCTTCCGTGCCTATGACGCCCAGAAGTGCGCCGAGGAGGCCGAGATCTCCCAGGAGGAGCTCGCCGCCAAGAACGCCGAGAAGGCCGCCAAGCTCAACGATGCCTTCCAGGGCAAGGCTGACGCCAAGAGCGTTGCCGCCGGCGCTGCTGCCGAGGCCGTGAAGGCCGACTCCCCCGCCGCTTCCGCAGCACCCGCTGCCGAGACAACGACCGCCAGCGACCTCAACGGCAAGCGCGTGCTCGTGCTCTGCCAGGGCGGCGGAACCTCGGGCCTGCTCGCCAACGCGCTGGCCAAGGCCGCCAAGGAGCGCGGCATTAACCTCGAGACCGCTGCCGAGGCCTATGGCAACCACGTGGACATGCTCCCCGACTTTGACCTGGTCGTCCTGGCCCCGCAGGCCGCAAGCTACCTGGCCGACCTGCAGAAGGACTGTGAGCGCGTGGGCAACAAGTGCGTCGCCTGCCGTGGCAAGCAGTACATCGAGCTCTCCCAGAACGGCGACAAGTCTCTCGCCTTCGTGAGTGAGCAACTTTCGAAGTAAGTAACGCCCAGGGCCAGCCGACCATCCAAGACCGGCTGGCCCTTCGATTTAGACGATTGGATCATCATGTCCGTTAATCCTGCTAGCGTCACCAACCCGCCCGCGCAGTTTCCCGAGGACTTTGTCTTTGGCGGCGCCACCGCTGCCTACCAGGTAGAGGGCGAGACCCGCACTCACGGTAAGGGCAAGGTTGCCTGGGACGACTTTCTGGAGGCCCAGGGGCGCTTCTCCCCCGATCCCGCTTCGGACTTCTACAACCAGTACCCCGTCGACCTGGAGCTGTGCGAGGAGTTCGGCATCAACGGCATTCGCCTCTCCATCGCCTGGAGCCGCATCTTCCCCAACGGCACCGGCGAAATCAACCCCGAGGGCGTCCAGTTCTACCACGATCTCTTCGCCGAGTGCCACAAGCACCACGTTGAGCCGTTCGTCACGCTGCATCACTTTGACACGCCGCTTCCCCTCTTTGAGAAGGGCGACTTCCTCAACCGCGAGACCATCGACGCCTTTGTGGACTTTGCCACCTTCTGCTTTAAGGAGTACGCCGACCAGGTGACCTACTGGTTCACCTTTAACGAGATCTGGGCCGACGCCTCCAACACCTACATCGAGGGCACCTTCCCCGGTGGCGTCAAGGCGCATCTGGCCGAGGCCTTCCAGTGCGAGCACAACATGATGCTCGCCCACGCCAAGGCCGTGCTGGCCTTCCACAACGGCGGCTTTAAGGGCAAAATCGGCGTCATCCAGTCGCTGGAGTTTAAGTACCCGCTCAACGAGAACGACCCCGCCGACATCAAAGCCGCCAACAACGAGCACGTGCTGCAAAACCAGTTCTTGCTCGACGCCACCTTCCGCGGCGACTATGCGCCCGACACCCTCGAGTGCGCCAACCGCCTGGCTGCCGTCTCGGGCGGCACCATCGAGATCCTAGACGAGGATCTGGAAATCATGCGCGAGGCCGCGCTCTACAACGACTACCTGGGCGTTAACAACTACCAGTGCCGCTTCTTGAAGGCTTACGACGGCGAGAACGACCTGCACCACAACGGTACGGGCGAGAAGGGCACTGGCCGCTGGCGCGTTAAGGGTATTGGCGAGCATGTGAACAAGCCTGGCATCCCCACCACCGACTGGGACTGGATCATCTATCCCGAGGGCCTGTTCGATCTGCTCGTCTACATTAAGCAGCGCTACCCCAACTACAAGCAGATTTTCATCACCGAGAACGGCATGGGCTACAAGGACCCCTACAAGGACGGTTTTGTGGACGACCAGCCGCGCATCGACTACATCGAGCAGCACCTGCGTTGGCTGCTCAAGGCCATGGAGGTGGGCGTCAACGTGGGCGGCTACTTCCTGTGGAGCCTGCAGGATCAGTTCTCCTGGACCAATGGCTACAACAAGCGTTACGGCTTCTTTTACGTTGACTTTGAAACCCAGAAGCGCACGCCCAAGGCAAGCGCCTACTGGTACAAGCACGTGGCGCAGACCCGTCGTCTGGACTAGTGGCTGGCGGG
>FR878693.1:1851-8050 GCA_000434535.1 Collinsella sp. CAG:166 | reverse complement strand
TGGCTGGCGGGGTTGCCCGCTCACACAACCTGTCCCCATTTCTCAGCCGGGGGCGGCACGTCACACGGCGCGCCGCCCCCGGTCTTTTTGTTTTTGGGCTGGTCGGGAGCCGTTTGTCTCGATCTGTAACATCTAGCCGAGTTTTTTGGTCCTAGCTGTTACAGATTGAGACGAACAGGATTGCTCTTTCCGAAGAATCTAAATCTGTAACACGTAGCCCGCTTTTGACCGTCTACCTGTTACAAATCGAGACAAACGGAGTAGGACCTAACCCCGTATGTCCCTAACAGTCGAGCGTTCGACCAGCGTACTCGGCACATGAATCGCCTCGATAGACGAGCTCTCTCCAATCGCCGCCTCAAACGCAAGCTTACCGACACCGCGCAAATCAAATCGCAGCGTCGTCAGTCGATTGTGAGGAACAAGTCCCTCGAGTGCGTCGTCGATACCAACCACGCTCACGTCGTCGGGCACGGACAGGCCCGCGTTCTCGAGCGCGGCGATAACGCCCAGCGCCATCTGGTCATTTGCCGCAAGCACGGCAGTCGGCGCCTGCGACCCGCCGGCAAGCACCTCGGCCGCAATCCGCTCGCCCATGGCGTACCCACTGTCCGCACTCCAATCGCCACGCAGCATCGGAGCGGCATCGACATGAGCACGACCCAGCGTATCGCGCCAACCGGCCTCACGAAAACGCGAGGAAATCGAGTTTTCCGGACCCGCCACAAACCGCATATTCGAGTGACCATGTTCCAGCAGATAATTGGTCAACAGCTCGCACGAACCATACTGGTCGGAGTCGATCGTCGTGCAGCGCGGATGCGCATACATGGACAGGATGACCGTTCGCACTCCCGGCTGGGGAACAAACTCCTCAAAATCGGGAGCCATGCGGTTCATGTTGAGAATCATGCCGTCGACGGGTCGCTCGACCATGCGGCGCGAGGCATCGGCAAGTGCATAGGGCTTGTCGCCGCCCATCTCGATCATAGTGACGGCAAAATCGTGCTCGCGCGCCGCTTGCATGATACCCTCGAGCGTCGCCAGGTTACCGACACGTGTGATGTTGTACATGCACAGGCCAATAGAACGATACGACCCGCCGCGCAACGCCGCTCCAGCAAAATTGGGACGAAAGCCCAGCTCTTCCATGGCGGCCAGCACACGCTTGCGCGTCTTTTCCGTCACGTTGGGCATACCGTTGACCACGCGAGACACAGTCTGGCGGCTCACGCCAGCGAGCGCCGCAACCTCTGCCGCGCTCGCCGAACGACCATTCCTTGTCTGCTGATCCATGCCTTCCACGCTAACCTGCTTCCCAACTATTCCCCGCGCCCATGGCGCATCGTACATACATTGATAACGTGCTCATGATACCCGAGCCATATACCACAACATGAAAACTTCTGTCAATCAAAACCGCTTACCGAACAAATACAACCGTTCGCGGCTGTTTGAAGTTGTTTTGTTTCTATACATCCCAGCCGGATGTTAACGTGCTCATTGTCAAATGTTCACGTGCTCATTTTGGTTCTAATCATTTTAAGATAGTGTTTATCGGGCTTTTTCACCGCTGAACGCTAACCAGGGAGCCTCCTGAGCGCAAACGCACAATATCGAACAGCGAGACGAGAGGGTGTATGCATATGTCTTTGCTAAACCGCGTACAGCAGCTGCCGAAGGGCTTTGTTTGGGGCGCCGCAACCGCCGCGTACCAAACGGAAGGTTCCACGAAGGTGGCAGGCAAGGGTAAGACCATGTGGGACGATTACCTTGTCGCCCAGGGTCGCTTTTTGCCCGACCCGGCCAGTGATTTCTACAACCGCTACGAGGAGGATATCCGCCTTTCTGCCGAGCATGGACTCAACGCCATTCGTGTGTCCATCGCCTGGACCCGCATCTTCCCCAACGGCGACGATGCCGAACCCCTCGCCGAGGGCGTTAAGCACTACCACGAGCTGTTCGCCTGCTGCAAAAAGTATGGCGTCGAGCCCTATGTGTCCCTGCATCACTTTGACTCCCCCGCCGCCCTGTTCAACCAGGGCGACTGGCTCAACCGCAAGACCGTCGACGCCTATGTGCGCTATGCCGAGTTCTGCTTCCGCGAGTTCCGCGAGGTCAAGAATTGGTTCACCATCAACGAGCTCATCAGCCTCTCGCACTCCCAATACATCCAAGGCAACTTCCCGCCCAACCATCACTTTGATGTGACGAGCGGCATCCAGAGCCAGCACAACGAGCTCGTTGCCCACGCCCGCGCCGTCAACCTGTATAAGGATCTTGACGAGACCGAGCACCTGGGCGGACGCATTGGCATGGTCAACGTCCTGACGCCGGCATATCCTGCCACCGACTCGCCCGCCGACCAGCACGCCGCCGACCTGTACAACGCCTTCTACACCGACTTCATCATGGACGGCGCCTTCCTGGGTCACTACTCCGCGCGCACCCTCTCACTCATCAACGAGATTCTGCGTGCCAACAACGCCACACTTACGGTTGAGGACAGCGACATGGAGGAGCTCGCCAAGGCGGCGCCCCGCAACGATATGTTCGGCCTCAACTACTATCAGTCGGCGTTTATCGCCGCCTACGATGGCGAGTCAACCAACAGCTTTAACGGCACCGGAGACAAGGGCACCTCGTGCTTTAAGTTTAAGGGCGTCGGGCAGCAGGTCGATATGCCGGGTATCCCCACCACCGACTGGGATTGGCTCATCTACCCGCAAGGCCTCTACGACACGCTCAAGCACATCAGCGCCACCTATCCCAACCTCCCCGTCATCTATATCACCGAAAACGGCCTGGGCCACAAGGACCCCGAGCCCGACGCAAACGGCATCGTCGCCGATCCCGAGCGCATCGACTTTGTCGACCAGCACATGGAGAAGGTGCTCCAGGCGCGCGCCGAGGGCGTCGACGTCCAGGGCTACTTTATCTGGAGCCTGCAGGACCAGTTCTCGTGGGCCAATGGCTATAACAAGCGCTACGGCCTGTTCTACATCGACTTCGACACGCAAAAACGCTACATCAAGCAGTCGGCACTCTGGTACAAGGAGCTCGCCGACACTATGGCGGACGCGCAGTAGCGCATCGCCTCGCTTTCCCCCGAGAAGGGAGCGGCCCTATGCGATACAAACCCAGCCGCTCCCCTCTCTCCCCCTGGGACCGGCCCCGCCTGCACCCGGGCTTTTAGCAAGCGGGAGACCATATAGGTTTTCAACGTCCATGCCATTAAGATTTCATGCAAAGAGGAGCGTGAACTATGGAATCGATCGTTAAGTTCTTGGAGAAAGGTCAGCCGTACTTCGACAAGGTCTCTAAGAACATCTACCTTCAGGCCATTAAAGACGGCTTTTTGGCAGCAATGCCCATTATCCTGTCTTCTTCTGTCTTCCTGCTTATTTCGACCCTGCCGGGCGTTGTCGCCACGGTCGGCGGCTTTACGCTGCCCGACTGGTGGAACGTCGACGTCGTGAACTTCTGCAACAAGGTTTACAACTTCACGATGGGCGTCGTGGGCATCATGGTCGCCGGCACCACCGCAAGCGCGCTGACCGGCTCCAAGAACCGCCGCATGCCTGCCGGCAAGGCCATCAACGCCACGAGCACCATGGTCGCCGCCATGTGCGCTATGCTCATCTTGGCCGTTACCCAGACGAGTGCCAAGATCGACGGCGCCGATGTCTCGGTGTTCTTTACCGACAACATGGGCACCAAGGGCCTGCTGAGCTCCTTTGTCGCCGCATTTGCCACGGTCAACATCTATGCCTTCTGCATTAAGCGAGACATCACCATCAAGCTGCCCAAAGAAGTCCCCGGCGCCATCGCCCAGAACTTCCGCGACATCTTCGCCTTCAGCTTCTCCATCCTGTTTGTCGCCGTCATCGACGTTATCTGCCGCACCTGCTTGGCCGTCCCGTTTGCCAACGTCATCTCCACGCTGGTGAGCCCGCTGTTCGCCGCTGCCGATTCCTACGCCGGCCTCGCCCTCATCTGGTTCATGATCCCGCTGTTCTGGTTCATGGGCATCCACGGCCCCTCGGTCGTTAAGCCTGCCCTCAACGCCGCGCTGTTTGGCAACATCACCACCAACCTCGCCACGCTGCAGGCCGGCGGTCACCCCGCCCTCGCCCTGACCGAAAACTTCGGTAACTACATCGGCGAACTCGGCGGCACCGGCGCCACGTTCATTGTCCCGATCATCTTCCTGCTCTTTATGCGCTCCAAGCAGCTCAAGGCCGTCGGCAAAGCCTCTGTCGTGCCCGTGATGTTCGCCGTCAACGAGCCGCTGCTGTTCGCCGCGCCCATCATCCTCAACCCGTACTTCCTGATCCCGTTCCTGTTTGCCCCCGTGGCCAACGTCCTCATTGGTAAGTTCTTCATCGACTTTTTGGGCATGAACGGCTTTATCTATGCCATGCCGTGGGCACTCCCCGGACCGATCGGCACCTTCATCGACACCAACTTCCAGCCGATCTCTCTGGTCCTGGTTGTCGTCCTGCTGGTCGTTGACTTCTTAATCTACTACCCGTTCTGCAAGGCCTACGACAACGTCCTGTGCAAGCAGGAGGCCGAGACCCTGGCCGAAGAAGAGGCCGAGGAGACCAAGGCCGTCAAGACCGCTGCCGCCCCCGCCGTTGAGGCTCCTGTTGTCGAGACCGCTTCTGCCACTGAGGCCTCCGCAGCTCCGTCCGCCCTTAAGGGCAAGGATCTGAGGGTTCTGGTTCTGTGCGCTGGCGCCGGCACCTCTGCACTGCTCGCCAACGCGCTTAAGGAAGGCGCCGACGAGCTGGGCATCGACATTACCGCCAACGCCGGTGCCTACGGCAGCCACTACGCCATCATGGACCAGTACAACGTCATCGTCCTGGCTCCGCAGGTTCGCACCTATTACAACGAGATGAAGGCCGACACCGACCGCCTGGGCATCACGCTGCTGTCGCCCAAGGGCAAACAGTACATCGACCTCACTAAGGATCCCAAGGGTGCCGTCGCCTGGATCGAGGAAAACCTCGAGGCATAAGACGCTGACGCCACCTGCCGCTCGCAGAAAAAAAAATGGCCCGTGCATCGATGCGTGATGCGCGGGCCATTTTGTTTAGACCGCACCCGTCCTCCTGTTCATCTTAATCTGTAACATCTAGCCGAGTTTTTGGGTCCCAGCTGTTACAGATCGAGGTGAACGCACAGGCCAAGCCGAAAATCTCAATCTGTAACATGTAGACCACTTTTGACCGCTTAGATGTTACAGATCGAGACAAACAGATGGGTCAATCCAATCAATCTAGATCTGTAACACCTGGCTGGTCATTTCACTCCTAACTGTTACAGATCGAGACAAACGGAATAAGCCGGGCCGAATTGTCTAAATCTGTAACATCTAGCCGAGTTTTCGGGTCCCACCTGTTACAGATTTAGACGAGCAGGCCGAGCACGTCTACGCCCGCAGGTCCCTTACGCTGGAACGCTCGACCAACACGCCCGAGACGAGCGTACGGCTTCTGGAGCTCGGGGCTTCCAGACCTGCGACGACCTCATTAAGCGCACGGACGCCCAGCTCACGATGGCGAAACTTTACCGACGTCAGAATCGAGTTGGGAATCGTCTTGTAGAGCTCATCGTCGAAGCCGATCACAGACACGTCGTCGGGCACACTGAGCCCTTTGTCACGTAGAGCCATCATCACGCCGTTTGCCATGCAGTCGTTAGCAGCGAGGACCGCCGTGCAATCGGGTTTATCGGCAAGCACAAGGCCCGCGGCATAGCCACTATCCGCATTCCAATCGCCCTGCAGCGGCTCGGGCGGCTCGATACCACGCGCCTCGAGTGCCGCACGCCAACCTGTCATACGGCACTGGCTCGACAGCGACTCTTTCTTACCCGAAACGAAGTACACGTTCTTGTGACCATGATCCAAGAAGTACTCGCACGCTATACGCGCGCCGCCCTCTTGGTCGTCACTGACCGTTGAGCAAGTAGGATGCTCCATCGGCGTGATAATCACCGTCTTGAGGTCCTTTGGCGCCTCGAAGGTGTCGAAGTCATCGACCATCTGACGCAGGTTGAAGATCATGCCATCGACAGGCAGCCGCGACATCCTGCGCGCCGCATCGGCAAGGGTCATCTTCTCCCCCGCCCGCTTTTTGATCATCGTGAGCGCAAAGCCTCGTTCTTCAGCGGCATCGGCGATACCGTC
>FR878693.1:1562-1752 GCA_000434535.1 Collinsella sp. CAG:166 | reverse complement strand
GCGAGCGTGCGGCAAAGTTGGTGCGGAATCCAAGCGCCTCCATGGCCGAATGGACCTTATCGCGTGTCGACTCTCGCACGCTATTGGGCTCGTTGATCACACGCGAAACCGTCTTGAGAGAAACACCCGCGGCAACCGCCACATCGTTCATTGAGACGTTTTTCTTGTCCATCGTTGCCATTGCTTCTCC
>FR878693.1:0-1549 GCA_000434535.1 Collinsella sp. CAG:166 | reverse complement strand
CGTTGCCATTGCTTCTCCCGTCGGTTTCCTGTCGCTCGTTTTCTGCGTTCCAGCATACACTACCTGCTCAACTGATAAATCAACCGTTAACCGGACAATATCGACCACTCACCCGTATATCCTTGTTGCTCTTCTAAAAATGTCTTACGTTGTCATTAACGAAATGACAACGTTGTCATTTCGCAATGCCTTCCTTAAGCAGGAAGGTTTCCGGGCAGTCCTGACCATCCATCGACGACCAGTTCCATCCACATGCATCGCGCATCAAGTAGCAAAGGAGCTCTATGGACGCCATCGTAAAGATGCTCGAAAAGCATCAACCGTTCTTTGAGAAGATCTCGAGGAACATCTACCTCCAGGCCATCAAGGACGGATTCCTTGGGTGCATGCCCATCGTCCTCACCTCTTCGATCTTCCTGTTGATCGCCACGCTTCCCGGCGTAGTTGGCATCACGCTGCCCCAGCCGCTCATCGACTGGTGCAACAAGCTGTACAACTTCACCATGGGTGTCATGGGCATCATGGTTGCCGGCACCACCGCCAAGAACTTCACGGCATCCATGAACCGTCGCATGCCCGCCGGCAAGGTGCTCAACGACGGCTCCACCATGGTGGCCGCCCAGTGCAGCATGCTGCTGCTCGCTGTTACGCAGTTCAGCACCAAGTTCAACGGCTCTGAGCTTTCGGTCTTCGATTGCACCAGCATGGGTACGCGCGGTCTGTTCTCGGCCTATATCGCCGCGTTCATTACCGTGTGGGTCTATAAATTCTGCGTCTCGCGCGATCTGACCATTAAGCTGCCCAAGGAGGTTCCGGGCGCCATCGCTCAGAACTTCCGCGACATTATCCCCTTTGGCGGCGCCGTCATCATCTGCGGCATCATCGATGTCGTCGTGCGCAACCTCATGGGCGTTCCGTTCTCCGAGCTGCTTATCAAACTGCTCTCCCCGCTCTTTACCGCTGCAGAAACCTATCCTGGCCTTATCCTTATCCAGGCAGCCACCGCGTTCTTCTGGTTCATCGGCGTCCACGGCCCCTCGATCGTCCAGCCGGGCATCGACCCCATCCGTCTTGCCAACCAGGCCGAGAACCTGCAGGTTCTGCTGGCCGGTGGCCACCCCGCCCACTCCCTCACCTTTAACATGTCGCTCGTGGGTGAGTTCGGCGGCACCGGCGCCACGTTCATCGTGCCGCTTCTGCTGATTCTCTTTATGAAGTCCAAGCAGCTCAAAGCCGTCGGTAAGGCCTCGATTGTTCCTGTTGCCTTCGCCGTCAACGAACCGCTGCTCTTTGGCGCGCCGATGATCCTTAACCCCTACATGCTCATCCCCTTTGTTGCCGCCGGCTGCGTCAACGTGAGTGTTGCCAAGTTCTTTATCGATAACGTGGGCATGAACGGCTTCTCCTTCGTGGTGCCTTGGGCCACCCCCGCCCCCATCGGCATTTTCATCACCACAAACTTCCAGCTTATTGCCCTGGTATTTGTCGCGATCATCATCTTGCTGGACGCCATCATCTACCTGCCGTTCTTGAAGGCATACGATAAGCT
>FR878692.1:926-1061 GCA_000434535.1 Collinsella sp. CAG:166 | reverse complement strand
GTATGCGGCAAATTCTGGAACCTCCGAGCACACCCTGTTTTTTCGCAACAAAATGCCTGATAAACTAGCCTCAAAAGCCAGGTCTGCTCATAGGGTTCAGATTTTGCCGCATACTTCCGGATTGACGCTGGCATC
>FR878692.1:530-810 GCA_000434535.1 Collinsella sp. CAG:166 | reverse complement strand
CATCCCGCCGCAGGTATTAGGCCTTTACCCCGCCATTAGCCTTGGCAATATGGATCGCAGATGTTGCGGCCTCGGAAGTCATGCAGTTGTAAAAGACCTGCTTCACGCACCGCTTCACAGGCTTGTATTCACTCGGGCACAATCCGGATCACGTAGCTTGTTCAAGTCGCACCTCCTGACCCAGGAACCACCTCCGGGGTCGTTTAGGCAGACTGAGCATGGATTTGATGTCACGTCCCCGGAGTTCACACTGCTCAGCCTTGCCACGCAGGTCTCACGC
>FR878692.1:0-519 GCA_000434535.1 Collinsella sp. CAG:166 | reverse complement strand
CTTGCCACGCAGGTCTCACGCAACCAGCTACTCATGGCTTGCTACGAGATGTGCGGCTCCTTTGCAGTGTTTAAGCCCTGCGAGCGAACGCACCAACAACTCGATGAAGCTATTTCGCTTAAGCTCATTCCACCCGACTGCGGCTGGGAGCGTGTTAACGACACCAAGGGCAATGACACCAACCTGTGGAAGCGCCCACCGCTCCTCAGCGCAGCGGATATCGCCGCGTTCGCCAAGCAGGCCGCAGGCCTGCGCGGCGTTAAACAACTGCGCTGGGCGGCCGAGCACATGACGGGGCAGACCGCCTCGCCCTTCGAAGTACAGACCTCCATGCTTATCTCGCTCCCCCGCGACGAGGGCGGCCAGGGCATCGAGATCGCCAACAACGCGCGCATCCCGCTCAGTGAAGCCGCACGTTCGCTGTATGACAAAACCTGCTGCTACGCCGATATCCTCATCGAAAGCGCCACCGACAGCATGGGCGTCATTCTGGAATGCCAAGGCCGCTCTGCCCACGAC
>FR878691.1:298-3119 GCA_000434535.1 Collinsella sp. CAG:166 | reverse complement strand
CGCTCGACGATGCCTTCTTCGTCCCCTTCGGTGGCCGAGGTCTCGACGGCGACGGTGTAATCCTTAAAGCCCGGCAGCACCGCGGCAAGCTCGCGTGTGGTCTCGGTGACGCCGTAGCCGTCCTGCACGCCGGCCTGCGCCGAGCCAATGGAACCCGCGGTCATAACGATGCAGGGGATGGCAAAGATCACCGTGCCCACAATAATGCGGCGGCGCACTTTGCGTGACAGCTCGTTGACCTCAGCGTTTTCCTCGGCGGTCACAATGCCGTCGCCGTTGAGGTCGCGCTTGAGCGGCACACGCAAAAGAAGCAGCACGGCTTCGGCGGCCAGTGCGATAAAGACCACGTTGATGCCAAACTCGTAGAGCGCCGAGAGAAACAGCGACCCGCTTGCGATGGCGATGCCATAGCCCGCCGCGCACAGGGGCGGCATGAGCGCGGTCGCCACGGCCACGCCGGCGATGAGCGTGGCGGGTTCCTGGTCGCGCGAGTTGCCCAGGCCACCCGCAAAGCCGCCCGCGAGCGCGACGGCAAGGTCCCATATGGTGGGTGTCGAGTTGTCGATGATGGCCGCCGTGGTGGTGCCAAGGGGCGAGAGCTTAAAGTACAGCGTGGACGTGACCAGGCAAAAGACCATCTGCAGTGCGAGGCTGGCAATGGCCTCGACGGTGATCTCGCGGTCGAGCGTTGCAATACCGTATGCCATGGCAAGGACCGAGCCCATAAGCGGGCAGATGAGCATGGCGCCCACGATGGCAATGTCCGAATCGATATCGAGGCCGATGCTTGCGATGAGCATGGCGATGATGAGGATACACAGGTGAGAGCCAGTCAGACGCGCCCCGTTTACAAAACGCTTGCGGATCACGTGATAGGGCGCGCGTCCCTCGCGAATGTTGAACGCGCGCTTTAAAAAGCGACCAGCCTGCTCGGCAGCCTCACTATGGGCTGGGCGGATGCCGTGGCGCCGGTGATGGCGTTCGCGTAGTCGCTTGATCTGTTGTTTGTCGAGTTCCATGTCCACCTCGTTCCAGCGCGGTCCGCGCAACGCGCCCGTTGTCCTAACTCTACACCGTGGCGGGCGGGGTGTCTGTTGGATGCGGAATCCGATAGGGCGGATGACGCGGGAGCAAATGCAAATCACAGGCTCAATTCCATCCCGCGAGAATATGATGCACCAGCTCCTTCAAATGTGACGAAACTGTGAAGCACGAGAGCGTGAATTTCAAAAAATACGCTGGTCGCCAATGTTGCGCAACAGAATTCAAAAATCGACAGCTACCGTTTGATACGTATGGATACATCCGTGTCAAAGGGAGAAAGCCATGGCAAACTACAGTCCACAACACTTTGAGCCTCGGGCCAAGACTGTCAACGTCAAGGGCGTTGCCAACCGCGCCGTCGCAACCGTTTTGACGGCGGGCCTCATCGCTCAGCCGCTCATATCGCCGCTGGCGGCAATCGCCGCACCGTCAACCGATAACGGCGATTCTGTTCAGGGGGGTAGTTCTGTAGAGAACACCGTTGCCGCCGGTAACCAAGTGGTCGTAAAGACGGCTGCCCAGCTGGCCGAGGAGTCGGCAAAGCAGCTCAAGGACGCTCAGGCCGCCTACGATGCCGCCCAGAAGAACGCCGATGCGGCGGGCCAGTCTCAAAAGCAGGCGCAGCAGCAAAAGAATCAGGCCTCGCAGGCTGTGAGCGACAACGAAATCGAGCAGAACGCAGCAGAAGTCGCCGCGCTCCAGGAGAAGATTGACGAGCTCAAAGCCGCCGTCGAAAAGACCGAGCAGCAGCAGAAGAAGCTGGGCGACCTGAACGATCAGCTCGATCAAGCCAACAAGAGTGTCGAGGATAAGACCCAGGCGCTCAAGGACGCCAAGGCAAAGCAGGATGAGGCCAAGAAGGCCCTCGACGATGCCCAGGCCAAGCTCGAGGCCATGGATATGGACGAGTACGAGGCCGCCAAGAAGGCCGTCGAGGACGCGCAGACAAAGCTCGATGACGCCAATAAGGCCGTTGCTACTGCACAGGCCAATCTGGACCAGGCCAAGGCTGCCGAGGCTAGCGCCCAGCAGGAAAAGAAGGACACTGAGGTCGCTCTGACGACTGCCCAGGCCAAGAAGCAGGAGACTGCCGCTGCGCTCGCAGCCGCAACCACCGCGCGCGATAACGCCCAGCAGAAGTTCAACCAGGCGCAGGCCGCGCTCGATGCTGCCGTCTCGGGTACGGGTGTTGACCTGAGTGCGCTTGAGGCCGCCAAGAAAGCTGCTGCTGGTGAGCTCAAGACCGCGCAGGCGGAGCTCAATGCCGCGACGGATGCCGACGCCACCGCACAGACAAATCTGCAGGCCGCCCAGGCTGCCGTCGCTGCCGCGCAGGAGAAGGCCAACGCCGCCAACGCTGCCGTGGCATCTGCCCAGTCTGCATACGATGCGGCAAACAAGGAGTACAAGGACGCGGCCAGTAAGCGTGACGCCGCGAAGACGGCATACGAGCAGGCCCAGCAGACCGAGGCCGACAAGAAGGCTGAGTACGACCGACTCGTCGAGATTCGTCAGCAGAAGAGCAACGAGTTCGATCAGGCTCGTGCTGAAGTAACCGACGCGCACAATGCATACGACGCCGCAAACGCCGAGGTCGAGAAGCTTAACCAGCAGATTGCAGACCTAAAGTCCAACATGACCGTTGACCAGGAAGTCATCAGTCAGGGTATGTTCGGCTTCATGAACTACATCATCGGCGGCAGCCAGTTCACAGCCACGCAGAAAAAGAACGCCCAGGACGCCGTATCGATGCTGACCGGCGCCGCTGACAAGGCCG
>FR878691.1:0-254 GCA_000434535.1 Collinsella sp. CAG:166 | reverse complement strand
AGTACGTCGATCAGGACATGTCCCGCGACACCAACCCGCTCTCCTTGGAGCAGATGCGCAACGCCCTGACATATCTCGACACCCAGAACAACCTCCGCAAGGCGAACGGCCAGTCGGCGCTCAGCGTCAGCCTCCGCATGACTGTGGCGGCAGCCCTTAATACATCATATTCATCGAACATCTGGGGACACTCGAACTGCTATTTCGACAACGGGGAGAATCTTGCCGGCGGAGGCGGCGCATATACCGGCGGC
>FR878690.1:36983-41451 GCA_000434535.1 Collinsella sp. CAG:166 | reverse complement strand
CAGGACCCCCGCCGCACGAAGTGCGCAGCGGGGGTCCTGCCATGTCCGAGGACGATTTGGGGGCAAAGCCCCTGGCCTCCCCGGCGAGTATACGGGACGGCGACTACAGGTATTCGATCTGGGCGCCTTCCGTGTCGCACGTCAGAATATGCGTATCGCACTTGGGGAACTGCTCGCGCAGCTTGACCTGCAGGAACTTTGCCACGATGGTGTCGTCGGTCACAGCCATGAGGGTCGAGCCCGAGCCGCTAATCCAGATGGTCTTAGCGCCGCCGTTAAGGCAGGTGTCGCGCACGGCGTTGTAGTCGGGAATCAGACGGCGACGATAGGGCTCCTGGATGCGGTCGTCGTTGGCGGCGGCAATCAGGTCAAGGTCGCCGGTCTCCAGGCCGCGCGTCATGCCGGCGATGCGGCCCATCTGCCACACGGCGGTGGAGAGCGGAATCTCCTGCGGCACGACCTTGCGCGCCTCGCTCGTGTGTACCTCGTAGGGCGGAATCACGGTAATAAAACGCAGGCGATCGCTCACCTCGTAGCGCAGGCACTGGGGGAGCGAATCAGTCGGCGTAAAGGAGCAAACGGCACCGCCCAGGATGGCAGGGGCGACGTTATCGGGATGGCCCTCGACCTCGGTGGCAATGCGGACAAGCTCGGCACGGTCGACGGTGTGGCCCGTCAGCGCGGCGGCCGCCATGATGCCAGCGACGACGCAGGTGGAGCTGGAACCCAGGCCGCGGGCGACGGGCACGTCGGTCTGGATGTCGATAGCGACGGGAAAAGCCGGCTCGCCCCATGCGGCCAGCGCATCGACAAAGCTCACGTAGACCAGGTTGTTCTCGTTTTGGAATTCCTCGGGGCAGCCCGTGATGGTGAGCTTGTCGGCGCGCTCAAAGGTAAAGTGCGAGTAGAGGCTGACGGCCATGCCGAGGGTGTCGTAGCCGATGCCTAGGTTGGCGCTGGTTGCTGGGACGGTGATTTTGATCATGTGGGTCCTCCTGGGCGGGTCTGACCGTTTAGTTCGCTGCTCGGGCAGTCCTGGCTCGCTCGGAAAGCACATTAAGTGCTTTCCGGCTCGTGCGGAACTCGCGACGAACTAAACGGCCAGACCCGCTCGCATGCTCGTCATCATCCCGAAAGCTAAATAAAAAGAAGGTGCGCCGGCTTTCGCCGGCGCCTTATATGGGGTTTAGTTGGTAGCCATCTTTTTTGCTGCAGACTCGACGTAGCTTGCCATCTCGTCGACGTCGCAGACGTCTTCGAAGCGGACGGGTTTGGACTCGAGCTCGGCGAGTTGGGCCGGGGCGACCGTATTGGTTGTCTGCTCGAGCACGCGCATGGCCTCAAAGTCGTCTTCGGGAACGTTAAGCCCCAGGGCGTCACAGCAGGCGCGTGGGAACTTGTAGGGGCTGGCGGTCGAAAGCAGCACGCGGGCCTTGGCGCCCTCGGCGGGGGCGACCTTTTCAAAGACGTGATAGCCGCAAGCGGTGTGCGGGTCGATCACATAGCCGTTTGCATCCCAGCAGTTCTTGATAGCAGCGCGGACCTCGTCCTCGCTGGCCCAGCCGCAGCCAAACACACTCTGGATCTTGGCCAGCAGCTCGGCGGGCACCTCATAGCGACCAGTCTGTGCCAGCTGCTCCATAAGGCCGGCAACGAGTTCGCAGTCGCCATCGGACAGGAAATAAAGCATACGCTCCAGGTTGGAGCTAATAAGGATGTCCATCGACGGCGAGATGGTCGTGAAGAACGGGCGGTTGCGGTCGTAAACGCCGGTGGTCAGGAAGTCAGCGAGCACGTTGTTCTTGTCGCTGGCCACGATGAGCTTGGCGACGGGCAGACCCATGCACTTGGCATAGTAGCCGGCCAGGATATCGCCAAAGTTGCCGGTCGGTACGCAGAACTCCACGGAGTCGCCGGCCTCGATGGCGCCGGCGCGCAGCAGCTGCGCATAGGCGGCAAAGTAGTAGACGACCTGCGGCACCAGGCGACCGACGTTGATCGAGTTGGCGCTTGAAAGCACCGTGCCGGCGGACTCAAGACGCTCGACAAGCTCCTTATCGGCAAAGATGCGCTTGACGGCGCTCTGGGCATCATCGAAGTTGCCGCGGATGCCGCAGACGGCGACGTTATCGCCCTCCTGAGTGGACATCTGCAGATTCTGCACGCGGCTGACTTTGCCCTCGGGATAAAAGACGGTGATGCCCGTGCCCGGTGCGTCGGCAAAGCCGGCGAGTGCCGCCTTGCCCGTGTCGCCCGACGTGGCGGTGACGATCATAATGCGCTCGGCGCCGCCGTCCTTGGCAGAGGTGCGGGCCATCAGGCGGGGGAGCATCTGCAGGGCGACGTCCTTAAAGGCACTCGTGGGGCCGCCAAAGAGCTCCATCACATAGGTCTGAGGGGCGTCAGCGCCCGGCGCAGCGTCGAGTTTAACGAGCGGCGTAACCTCTTCACTCGCGAACGTGCCGCGGTATGCCTCGTCGACACACGCCGAAATTTCTTCGGCCGTGTAATCATTCAGTAACATTCCCAACACATCTTGAGCGATTTCAAAGTACGATTTATCTGCAAGCGAGCTGATATCGACCTGCTGGGTGCCGAGCTCGTCCGAGACAAACAAACCCCCGTCGGGAGCGATGCCGGTGCGGATTGCCACCTTACTTGAGCACGATAAAGTGCGTCCTCGTGTACTATGATAAGTTCCCATATAACACTGCTCCTCGGATGCCTTGGTCCCAATCGGTGAAACCATGGTATCAGAGCGCGCAAAATAGGTTCGCAGAGGCTTTTTAGAAAGGTAACCTCCAGCCCATGATTAAGATTGCCAAGTTTGGCGGCTCGTCGGTCGCCGACGCCGAACACTTCAAGAAGATCAAGGCCATCGTCGATGCCGACCCGGCTCGCCGTTTTGTGGTGGTTTCCGCCTGCGGTCGCCGTTTTAAGGGCGACACCAAGGTGACCGACCTGCTCTATCTGGTCAATGCGCACGTTAAGTACCACGTGTCGTGTGAGGAGCTGCTCGAGGACATCGGCCAGCGCTATTTTGATATCGCTGACGAGCTGGAGCTCACCTATCCCATCCGTGAGGAGTTCGCGGCCTTTGCCGAGCGCGCCCGCTCGGGCGGCTACTCCACCGAGGAGCTTGTGAGCCGTGGCGAGTATTTTACCGCCCGCCTGATGGCCGAGTACCTGGGCTTACCGTTCCTGGACGCCGCGACGGTTGTGGCGTTCCATCACGACGGTACGCTCAGCATGAATCGCACCTCTGAGCTGGTGCAGGAGTACGGTCAGCAGGGCGGCTTTGTTATGCCCGGTTTCTACGGCGCGACGCGTGAGGGCCAGGTCAAGCTGCTCGACCGTGGTGGCGGCGATATTTCCGGCTCGATCCTGGCCAAGTGCCTGGGCGCCGACCTGTACGAGAACTGGACCGACGTTTCGGGCTTCTATTCTGCCGATCCGCGTATTGTTCCCGAGGCTCAGCCCATTGCGCGCGTTACCTACGAGGAGCTGCGCGAGCTTTCGTACATGGGCGCAAGTGTCCTGCACGAGGAGGCCGTGTTCCCCGTGCGCGAGGCAGGCATTCCGCTGGTCATCAAGAACACCAATGCGCCACAGGACCCCGGCACCATCATTAGCGAGACGGCTGATGAGGGCGAGGCAGAGCCCATCATTACCGGCGTGACCGGCAAGCGCGGTTTTGTCGCCATCAACGTCGCCCGCGACCGCACCAAGCCCCGTGTCGGCTTTATGCGCCGCGCGCTTTCGGTCTTCGAGCGCTATGACGTTTCCGTTGAGCACATGCCCACCGGCGTCGACCGCTTTGGCGCCGTGGTGCAGGAGCGGGACGTTCACGATTCGCTGTACTCGCTTGTGGGCGACATTCAGCAGGAGGTCGAGCCGCTCGAGATTGAGGTCGTTGAGGGTCTGGCGCTTATCGCTACCGTCGGCCGTAACCTGCGCGGCCGTGCAGGTATCTCGGGCCATCTGTTTGGCATGCTTGGTCAGGCCGGCGTGAGCGTGCGTATGATTTCGCAGAGCTGCGACGAGATCAACATCATTATCGGTGTCGAGGAGAAGGACTTCGACCTGGCGATTCAGACCATTTACCGTGCCTTCTCCGACGAGAACGGCATTGTGAAGGTCTCCGACCTGGAGGCCCCCGCGCCGGTCGATCCCGCCCTGGCCGCGCTCAAAAAGTAGCGACTGCTCGGTAGATTTTTGGGTCAGGTTTCAAAAATCTACGGCGGGGCGTTTCGTTTCGGTTTCGTTTCGACGGGGCGGGTTTTATATCCGCCCCGTTCTTGTATACACTGGCAACAATAATCGGCCTGCTCGGCGTGCGGGCAAAAGCCACAACCTTTAAAGGGGGAAGCATGAAACAGTACACGGTTGCTATTTTGGGCGCGACGGGAGCTGTAGGCACCCAGATGCTCGAGTGCCTTAACGAGCAGGAGTTCCCGGTTGGCAAGCT
>FR878690.1:35930-36952 GCA_000434535.1 Collinsella sp. CAG:166 | reverse complement strand
CTGCTGGCAAGTGCACGCTCCGCGGGCGAGACCGTCGAGTTCCGCGGCGAGCAGGTTGTGATTGAGGAGGCTTGCCCCGAGGCCTTTGAGGGCTGCGACATCGTGCTCGGCGCTGCCGGCGACGATATCGCCAAGGAGCTGCTGCCCGAGGCCGTCAAGCGCGGCGCCGTCGTGGTCGACAACAGCCATGCCTTCCGTCTGGATCCCGAGGTGCCGCTGGTCGTGCCCGAGATCAACGCCGACGACATCAAATGGCATCATGGCCTGATCGCCAACCCCAACTGCGCGACCATCATCGGCCTGGTTCCCACCTGGCCGCTGCACCAGCTTGCCGGCGTAAAGCGCATGATTGTTTCGACGTATCAGGCGGCTTCGGGTGCCGGCGCTCCCGGTATGGCCGAGCTCGAGGCTCAGCTGGCCGCTCTGGGCCGTGGCGAGGAGATTCCCGAGCCGCGCGCATTTGCCGCCCAGCTGGCGAGTAACCTGATTCCGCAGATTGGCGGCGTCAAGGAGGAGGGCTTTACCTCCGAGGAGATGAAGCTGCAAAACGAGGGCCGCAAGATTATGCACCTGCCCGAGCTGCGCGTGAACTGCACCTGCGTGCGCGTGCCCGTGCTGCGTTCGCACTCCGAGAGCATCACGCTCGAGTTTGAGCGCGACATTACGGTGGAAGAGGCCCGTGCTGCGCTGGCTACCGCTCCGGGCGTGAAGCTGGTTGACGACATGAGCGCCGAGGATGCGCACGATCGCTTCCCCATGCCGATGGATACGTCCGACCAGGACCTGATTTGGGTCGGCCGCGTGCGTCGCGACATCTCGAACCCCGAGGCTGCGCGCGGCATCACCTTCTGGTGCTGCGGCGATCAAATCCGTAAGGGCGCGGCAACCAACGCCGTCCAGATCGCTAAGCTGCTCTGCGAGTAGTGTGACCTGTCCGGCGGGGGCCGGGTTTAGTTTTCAGAACGTCCTCGACCATGTGTGGCGCCTTGTCCTGCTCCTTCGGAGCTGCGGACAAGGCGCCA
>FR878690.1:0-35916 GCA_000434535.1 Collinsella sp. CAG:166 | reverse complement strand
TGCGGACAAGGCGCCACACTGGTCTGCGGAGTGTTCTGAAAACTAAGCCCGGCCCCCGCCTGCGGTGACGCTGCTGCGAGCGGTCTGCGATGGGGCCGTTGTTGGTTGAGGCCGCTGGGCTGATGTGGGGGCGCGTGGCTGTTGCGGGCCCTGGTCCCGGCGGCGGCCTCGGCGCTTTGCGCCTGCCGCCTTGGGTGACTGTGGAGCGCGGCCGGCAGCTGCGGCGCGCTGCGCCTGCTGCCTTGGGTAACTTTGGGGTCGATTGAGGTTGTCTGCACAATTCGCGGTATTATGTTGCGGAGTTTTGAAAGGAGCCGCTGGTGGTCACGACGACGTTTGCTTCGCCTTTGGGCGAAATCTTGCTTGCCGCTGATGGCCGCGGTTTGACGGGGCTTTGGTTTGAGGAGCAGGAGCACTTTGGCTCCACGCTTCTCCGGGAAGACTCCGAACATGTTGAAGGCGCCGATGCAGTTTCTGGTGCTGGTGGCATGTCGTCGGTGAGTCCTGCAAATGGTGCGGCGTCTTCGGTGCTTGAGCGTTCCTGGGCTTGGCTGAATGCTTATTTTGCAGGGCAGGAACCTCGGTTTACGCCTCCGTTGCATATGATTGGCACGGCGTTTCAGCGTGAAGTCTGGTACGAACTGCTTTCTATTCCGCGTGGCGAGGTCGCCACGTATGGCGAGATTGCCCAGCGTGTTGCGGCCCGACATCGTGTGCCGGGAAATGAGGCACCCGTTGTGTCTCCCCGTGCCGTGGGGGCCGCGGTCGCGCGTAATCCCATTTCGATTATTGTGCCGTGCCATCGCGTGGTTGCCGCCGACGGGTCGCTCAACGGATATGCCGGCGGGCTTGATCGCAAGGAGTGGCTGCTTCGGCTTGAGGGCGCGTACGAGGAATAACGCTCGAACACTTTGCATAACTAGGACGCCGTGAAAGAACGGGACACGCTTTCCGAATGGAGGCTCAGACGGAAACTACGTCCCGGAATTCCGTTTTAAAGCGGGATGCGCTTTCCGAATGGCGTCCCAAGCGGAAACCGTGTCCCGGAATACAGCCTCAGAGTGGGGCGCCGTTTCCGGTTGAGACCACCTGCTTGGACATCTTTCTACGCCCGCTCCTGCAGGGCGTAGAAAGATTTGTCCATGTTGAACAGATAAGCCACAACGCAGACGATAAAGAACGCCGGCAGATTACCGAAACCGAAGACCTCGCAGCCAATGAGGATCGGCGCGAGCAGCGTGTTGGTGGCGCCGCCAAAGACGGCGGCGTATCCCAGCGCGGCGCAAAGTTCGACGGGCATGCCGAGGATTCCGGCGAGCACGACGCCAAGGCTCGCTCCGATGGAGAACAACGGCGTCACCTCGCCACCCTGATATCCTGCGGCAAGCGTGGTAATGGTGAGTGCGAATTTGGGCGCCCAGTCCCAAGGCATGATGGCGTCCTTGCCGTCACCGTTGAGCGCTGCCGATATCAGGTTGGTACCAAGTCCACAGTATCGCCCCTGCCACAGTGTGAACAGAATCGCTGATAGCGCGATGCCCATAACGGCGATTCGTACATAGGGGTTGGGGGGCAGTCGCGCCGCAAGGGTCTTGGCGTGGGCAAGGCACCAGGCAAAGGCGCCGCCTACCATGCCAAACGCGATACCCAGCACCGCAAGCCGTCCAAGACCGGGGAGATCAAGCGCGTATGAGGCGACAACGGCGACTTCGAACTTCTCGAGTCCCAGGGCGCCGGAGGTCATACTTGCGGCGAGCGAGGCCGTAAGCGCGGGAAACAGCGCGCGGTATTCCATGCGTCCTGCGACCAGTACTTCGATAGCAAAGACCGTGGCAGCAAGAGGCGTTCGAAAGAGCCCGGCAAAGCCAGCGGCCATACCAATGAGCAAAAACGTGTTGCCGGGGTTTCGGAAAGGTAGACGCCTGCCGATCCAGTGCGAGACGGTTGCACCAATCTGCACGGCCACGCCCTCGCGTCCCGCGCTGCCGCCAAAGAGGTGCGTTCCCCACGTGCTCAGCATAACGAGCGGCACGAGACGCGGGGAGATGGCGTCTTCGCGCCCGTGGCCTACGTCAAATACCAGGCTCATGCCGCGGTCGGTGCCCTTGCCCCAAGTGCGGTAGGCAAATACGATGGCCAAGCCCATGAGGGCGAGGAGGGGAAGGAGCAGAGTGATGTGCTCGTCGCGGAAGGTGCCAATCGCCAGAAGCACGCGTCCAAAGAGTGCACAGATGGCGCCAACGATAATGCCGATAGGGATTCCGACGGCACCCATAAGCACGAGGCCGCTATAGGTGTTGAGCAAGCGTTTGATTCTGCTCGATACGTTGCTTTCCGACATTTTGTTTTCCGACACTTGCTCTCTTGATAGAAAAAGAGCTGGAGTTGCGCATCGTTGAGAGGCTTTCCAGCTTTAGCAAAACAAACTTATAAGATGCTGCGGGCCGCGTCAAGATAATTGCTTGACAGCCTAGGAGGCGGCTGGTTGGCTGGCTTAAAACCTAGCGCGTGAAATGACGCTCCGCGCTATTCAGCGCGCTTGATAGGATGACGAACCACGGTCTTTAGTTTCTCCGGTGCACATTTGCGTGGATCGGAGAGATAGATTTCGTGATGTAAACGGGTGCCTGAGAAGTCGGGGACATAGCCCTGCTCGGTCGTGTATTCATGCATAGCGTTTACGGTCGCCGGTTCGTCGTCATAAGGCCCGGTGTGCATGCATTGAACGCAGAGACCCTCGTCAACTTTAAGCAGCTCGACGGCAGAAAAGTCCAGTTTCTTTTTGGCCGTGGCCTCCGCGACTGCCCAGTCAAAATCATCTCGGCTGACGAAATCGGGCAGGCGGATGCACGAGATAAAGTTGAAATCGTCCTTGCGTACATAATCGATGTCGCCGCTCGGGGAGTCTTGCCACCAGAAACCCTCGAGCGGCGGTACCACAAAGTCGAAATAGTCCTCGATACTCCTTGAGCCTTTCTTCGATATCTTGACGGTATAGGCGATTCCGTAAAGCAGCGGCAGGGCGTTTTGATACTCGCCACCTTCGGTATTTGGGTCGCCCTTGCCGCGAACGGCAACGTAGCTCATAGGCGGGACAGTTACGATACTCGGCTTGCTTGCAGGTTTGTAGAGCTCCTTGCATTCCTTCTTAAAGTCGAACGCCATGTTGGCCGCCTTTCTGCGTATTGGCCTGCTTAGATAGCTGAATCATATCATAGAAACGAACAGCTGTTCGAATGATTTGGCTGACAGATTGAGATGCGTGCGTTGTGTTTGGCGGTCGGCCTGACCCCGTCGATGATGTCTCTGCCTTCCCGGCGCCTCATCTATAGCCGCCATTTCCCCATATAAAACCTGCCAAAATAAACCTGTCCCTTTTTGGTAGGTGCGAAATGGGTAATACTAAAGAGTTATCCGACCAGATGGGAATTAATCGATGGCTTATATCGAATTCAAAGACGTCATCAAGGCATACGGCGAGGGCGACGCCCGCATCCATGCGCTCGACGGTGCGAGCTTTTCTGTTGAGCGTGGCGAGCTTGCCATTATCCTGGGCGCTTCGGGCGCCGGTAAAACCACGGCGCTCAACATTCTGGGTGGCATGGATACGGCGACTTCCGGCACCGTGACGGTGGACGGGCGCGACGTGAGCTCTGCTAACGAGGCGCAGCTCGTGGAATACCGTCGCGCCGACGTGGGCTTTGTCTTCCAGTTCTACAATCTGGTCCCCAACCTGACGGCGCTCGAAAACGTCGAGCTCGCGGCGCAGATCTGCCCCGATTCGCTCGATGCCGAGCAAACGCTTTGCCAGGTTGGCCTGGGCGAGCGCCTCGCCAACTTCCCCGCGCAGCTTTCGGGCGGCGAGCAGCAGCGCGTGTCCATTGCCCGTGCACTGGCAAAGAACCCCAAGCTGCTCCTGTGCGACGAGCCCACGGGCGCGCTCGACTATAAAACCGGCAAGCAGATCTTGCAGCTGCTACAGGACACTTGCCGCAAGCAGGGCATTACGGTCATCATCATCACCCACAACTCCGCGCTAGCACCCATGGCCGATCGCCTGATCCGCTTTAAGAACGGTCGCGTGGAGAGCGAGACGGTCCAGCAAAATCCCGTGCCTATCGAGACGATCGAGTGGTAGCGCCCATGGACCAGGACCGCCAAAACAGCCTACGCCGCGACGCGCAGAACACGGAGCGCGAGCAGGATTTTACGACCTACCGCACTGCCCAAAGCTCAAACGATATGGTGCCGACGGTTTTTCGCCGTGGCATCTACCGCACAATCCGAGGCAGTCTTAAGCGTTTCTTGTCAATCGTGGTCATCACCGCGCTTGGCGTGAGCGTGATGTGCGGCCTTAAGGCGGGTTGCGAGGACCTGTGCGATTCGGTTGACGCCTACTTTGACCAGCAGAATGTCTACGATATCAACGTACAGTCGACCTATGGCCTGACCGACGATGATCTCGACGCCATACAAGAGGTCGATGGTGTCGAGACGGCCGAGGGCATCTACACCGAGACCGCCTACACCGCCGTGGGTACAACGCGCGAGCGCGTGGTCGTACAGAGTCTCTCCAAGGAGAACATCGATCAGCCGGTGCTCGTGAACGGCGATTTGCCCGAGAGCGCCGATGAAGTCGCGGTGACTTCGAAGTTCCTGAAGGCATCGGGCAAGAAAATCGGCGATACGGTGAGTTTTGCCGCCAATGACGCGAGCTCGTCCAATCAAAACGCCAAGGACCAGTTTGCCGCGGGCGATTACACCATTACGGCTGAGGTCCTCGACCCCACTGATGTAAGTTCTGACTCGACAGTCAACGCCTTTCGCGCTGCTTCGGCGGCGGACTATAAGTTCTATGTGAGCGAGGACGCCGCGACATCTTCTTCCTACTCCGCGGTCCACGTGATCGTCGAGGGAGCCAAGAGCCTCAACTCCTATTCGGATCCCTACGCGGCAAAGATCAATGAGGTCAAGGGCAATATCGAGAAGATCCGCGAGGAGCGTGAGAAGGCGCGCGCTCAGGAACTGACGGTCGACACGCCGGCAAGCTTGGATGCGGCCGAGCGCCAGGCGAATATGCTCTTTGGGATTGAGCAGGACAACATCAATCGCATGGCCGAGGGCAGCGACGAGCGTGCGCAGGCGCAAGCCGACCTGGACCAGCGCCGTGCCGCCGCCGACCAGCAGTTTGCCGATGCCCGCGCCGAGCTCTCTGACCTTGGTGAATGCACCTGGTACATCCAGGACCGCGGCAATATCGCAAGCTACTCGAGCGTGGAGAGCGATAGCTCGTCAATTGAGGCCATCGCCACGGTGTTCCCGTTCATCTTCTTTATCGTCGCCGTGCTCATCAGCCTCACCACCGCCACGCGTATGGTCGAGGAGGAGCGCACGCTCATCGGCCTGTATAAGGCGCTCGGTTATTCGCGCGGGCGCATCCTGTCCAAATACGTGGACTATGCGCTGTGGGCTTGTCTGATCGGCGGCGTGCTCGGCAACATCATCGGATTTGTGGGCCTGCCGCTGTTCTTGTTTACGGTGTTCGACGACATGTACTCACTGCCCCAGATGCTGCTTTCGTACGACATCGTGTCCTCGATCGTTTCGGTGGCGCTGTTTGCCGTGGGTGTGGTGGGCGCCACGATTGTCGCCTGCCGCCACGAGATGGCCGAGACCCCTGCCTCGCTCATGCGCCCCAAGGCTCCGCGCGCCGGCTCGCGCATTCTGCTCGAGCGCATCGGCTTTATCTGGCGCCGCATGGGCTTTTTGAACAAGGTGGCGGCGCGTAACCTGTTCCGCTACAAAAAGCGCGCCTTTATGACCATCTTCGGTATTGCCGGCTGCACGGCGCTCGTGATCTGCGGTATGGGTATCCGTGACACGTCGGTGGCGCTTTCGCCCAAACAGTACGGGCATATCACGCGCTACGACCTGCTGGCGGTCGCCAATCCCGACGATTTTTCGCAGACGTGCGCGGCATTGGATGAGCGCAGCGCGGCCAATGATTCCAACGTGACCGTAACCTCGACCCTGCCGATTATGACCGACAACGTTACCTTTACGTTTGGCGGCAAGAGCGAGACCGTGCAGCTCATCGTGATTCCCGACGACCGCACGGGTGACTTGGGCGATTACGTGCGCCTGGAGGATGAGTCCAAAGAACCGCTCGCCCTGCGTGACGGGGACGTGTATTTAAGCAAGAGTTCGCAGCTGGTGCTGGGAATCAAGCCGGGCGACACGGCGCACGTCCAGGATTCGTCACTCAACGTCGCTAAGGTCAAGGTTAGCGACATCTCGCTCAACTATCTGGGCAATACGCTTTATATGACGCAGGGCACCTATGAGCGCGCGTTCGGTCGAAGCGTGCGCCTTAACGGCGTCTTTGTGCTGCTTAAGGGCTCATCTTCTGACCAGATTGCGTTTAGCAAGAAGATTAAGAGCGACGGTTGGCTCACCATCTCGAGCACGGCCGAACATTGGCAGAACTACGAGGCGAACTTTACGATTATCAATTCTGTCGTGGTGCTCGTGACCTTTATGGCGGCGTGCCTGTCGTTTGTGGTGGTGTTTACGCTGTCCAACACCAACATTTCGGAGCGCGAGCGCGAGCTGGCGACCATTAAGGTGCTGGGCTTCCGCCGTGGCGAGGTGCACCACTACGTCAACAAGGAGACGTTGATCCTCACGGCAATTGGCGCCGCGCTGGGCGTGCCACTGGGCGGCTTGCTGGCCGAGAGTTTTACGTACATTTTGCAGATGCCGTCGCTGTACTTTGACGTCGAAGTCGAGCCGCTAAGCTACGTGCTCGCCGTGGTGCTTTCCTTTGGCTTTACGTTTATCGTCAACCTCGCCACCAACCGAACGCTCAACAAGATCGACATGGTCGGCGCCCTCAAGAGCGCCGAGTAACCTGTCCTGGGATTCAAGCTGTAGCGAGCTACCGACGCACCCACATCCGCATTATTGCATAAACCGCCCCGTCGATTGCATATTTCGGCGGGGCGGTTGCTTTTTGTCCGCGGGTACCCCAGGGGGCGGCGTGCAAATTCCGGAGAATTCAGCATCCCGGAGTCCGCGGGTGTGGGAGCGGGCGCACAAAAGCGCATTGAAAGCCTGACTTTGAGCTCCGGCGCCTCGAGGACCGCTCATTTTTTTGCAGAATGCGGCCCGCGGCGCCTGTCTCTCGCCCAAAATCCAGTATGCAGGCACCCTCGGCTGCTGAATACTCCCAAAAATGCACGCCGCATCCTACCCCAGGCACTTGCAGCAAGAAGACGAATAGCCTCGGCCTCCCCGGTTACCGCAGGAGGCCCTAGGGCTTACCTCCCAAATCTTTCCGCAGGACGGAAGGATCCCGCCGCGCGAAGCGCACGGCGGGATCCTGACATGTCCGAGGACGATTTGGGAGGTAAGCCCTGGGGTCTCCGATGAGAGCAGTTTCGGCCGAGGCTATTCGTCGCCGAAGCTGATGCCCAACGCCTTGGCCTCGCGCACCAGATCGCTCTGGGGATCGACATACTTGAGCTTGCCGGCGACCTCCTCGAGCGGCATGTGGCACATCTTGCCGTCACGCAGGGCAATCATGTAGCCAAACTCGCCGCGCAGGCAGCCGAGCGCTGCCTCGACGCCGCACTGGGTCGCAAAGATGCGGTCCTGGGCGTCGGGCTGGCCGCCGCGCTGCGTGTGGCCGGGGATGGCGACGCGGGTCTCGCGACCAGTCTTGGCTTCGATCTCCTTGGCGATGTCGTAGACAATCGACGGACTCGTGCGCTCGGCGAGCTTTTTCTTGTACTCCTTCTTGGACAGCGCCGCGTCCTCCTTAGAGATGGCGCCCTCGGCGACGGCCACGATGGTAAAGCGGCTGCCGGTCTCCATGCGATGCTCGATGGTCTTGATGACGTTATCCATGTCGTAGGGGATCTCGGGAATCAAGATGACATCCGCGCCGCCCGCGACGCCGGCGTATAGCGGGATCCAGCCAACCTTGTGGCCCATGATCTCGATAACGAACACGCGGCCGTGGCTCGAAGCGGTGGTGTGAATGTCGTCGATGCACTTGGTGGCGACGTCGATGGCGCTCGTAAAGCCAAACGTCAGCTCGGTGCCCCAGGTGTCGTTATCGATGGTCTTAGGCAGGGCGATAACGTTGAGGCCCTCCTGGCGCAGGCGGTTGGCGGTCTTGGTGGAGCCGTTGCCGCCCAGCATAAACAGGCAGTCGAGCTGCAGCTTATGATAGGTGTGGACCATTGCCGGCACCTTCTCGACGCCGTCGGCCTCGGGAATATCCAGGCGCTTGAACGGCGTACGGCTCGTGCCCAGGATGGTGCCGCCACGGGTAAGGATGCCGCTAAAATCGGCGGGCGTCATGACGCGGAACCGGCTGTAGATAAGGCCCTGGTAGCCGTCCTCAAAACCATAGATCTCAATAGGCTCTTCGCTATTGGTCATAAGCGTTTTGACAATGCCGCGCATGGTGGCGTTGAGCGCCTGGCAGTCGCCGCCACTGGTAAGAAGACCGATCCTAAGCATGATGAATCCTTCCGGGCAAGTTATAACATGCGCATAAGTTTACCCCCGCACACTGTTGATACGGGGGTAAAACGTGTTAGCTCAAGCGTATAGAAATGTAAACAACGTCAGGCGAGCGTAAGGTCGACGGGCCTGGGTCCTTACAGTGCGAAGGCGTCGACGTCGCCCCAGTGGCGGCGCAGCGTAATGGCGGCGGCGGGTTCGGTATTGTCAAAGACGACCGACCATTGCGTATTGCTGGTGATGTCTTTCGGATTGGGTTCTTGCGCTGCAGCGCGTAGGGCCTTCCAAGCGACTGCCTCGTCCTGGGCACCGACATGGGCGTCAAGGACATCGGCGATTGCGATGGCGCGCTCTTTACCATGGCCCAGCTCGCCATTCTTTTGGTTGGGCAGCACTTCGTCGCCATAGCAGGCGTAGAAGTTCGTAACCTGGCGTACAGGAGTCGCTTTGAAAGCACGGTCCGGATCGCGCGGATCCCACTCTACTACGCGCGCGTCACCGGCGGCGTCGTTGATAAAGAAGTGGTAATCGCGTCCTGCCATGGCGTGCATGTCGTAGGCGGAAAGCAGGTCGACAGCTTCTTGCGTGGTGGCGGCACGGTCGAGCACCAGACGGATGGCGAGCGAGGTATTGATGACGGGGCGTTGCGCGTCCTGGTCACAGGGCTTGGAATCCAGAGTGAGTACGGCAATGGACACGCCGCATTCGTTAACACCGTCGAGCTGGGCAAACGGGCCCATGAGTGCGGCGGCACGTCCGGCGACGGAGTCAAGCGGAGTGTTATCGCCCAGGTTATTGAGGGCGGCAAACCCGATGGAAGCATAGCCGCCGCGTGGGTGATTGCGCACCAGCAGCGCCGAGGTGTCGTCCTTAAAGTCGTAATTGCGACCGGTGCGCACGCGGCCTTCGGCATCTACGGCGACAAAAGCGCTGCAGGCAAACTGGGGCGCCTGGACATGTGCCGGCACACCGGGCAGCACCTGCGCCACCACGGCATCGATGTAGGCCTGGTCGTCGCGCACGCCAGCGGCGATGATGCGATCAAGATCGTAGTCGTAGGCGATGTCGATTGCGTACAGGTCATAGCCATCCGCGTAGCCGGTCAAGCGTTTGAGCGACGCGGCGGACTTGATTTGCTTGTGATAAACGATACCGGTGGCAGCGGCAAGGCCGACGGCGACTCCCGCGACACCGCAGGCGATGGCAATGTTACGTGGCTTCATGACGGCTCCTCTCGTCCTGTTAGCGCAATTGTCGCAAAAGGAACGCGGGCATGATGGCTCAAGTTGGTGAGCGGCGCGGAATTAAGCACGGAATGAAGAGTGCGGCGCTGGCGTGGCGGGGTATGCTGGAGGGGACCATCAACCCAGCGAAAGGGGAGAGCATGACGGATCAGGAAGCGCCCGAGCGCGCGCACGTGACGGCCGACGATATCGAGGCCGCCAACGACCTTATCGACTTTATCGAGGCATGCCCCAGCATGTTCCATACGGCGGCGACCATTATGGCCGAGCTCGACGAGGCGGGCTTTACCTACCTGCCCGAGAACGCGGCATGGGACATCGAGCCGGGCGGGCGTTATTACACGCAGCGCAACACCTCGAGCGTCGTTGCCTTTAAGGTGGGCGAGGACCTGGCTGCTACGTGGGGCGAGGACGGCGTTGCCGGCGACTATCATTTTCAGCTCACGGCGTCGCACAGCGATTCGCCGACGTTTAAGGTCAAGGCCGTGCCCGAGCTCGATGGCGCAGGTGAGACGTTGCGCCTGAACATCGAGGCCTACGGCGGCATGATCGACTACACCTGGTTCGATCGCCCGCTGGCGCTCGCGGGCCGCGTGCTGGTGCGCGAAGGCGACCGTATTGAGAGCCGCCTGCTTGCCACCGAGCGCGAGGTCGCTATCATTCCGAGCCTTGCCATCCATATGAATCGTGGCGTTAACGAGGGCTTTGCGCCCAACCGCGCCGTCGACCTGTGCCCGCTTATCAGCGCCGGTGACCTTAAGCAGGGGGATTTTGACGCTCTGATCGCCGAAGAGCTGGATGTTGAGCCCGAGCAGATCCTGGGCCGCGATCTGTTCCTGGTCAATCGTCAGGATGCGCGCATTTGGGGCTGGGCCGACGAGTTCATCTCGACGCCCAAGCTTGACGACCTGGCTTGCGCCTATACCTCGCTGCAGGCATTTTTGGGTGCTGAGAACGCGCGCGATATCTCGGTCTTCTGCTGCTTTGATAACGAGGAGGTTGGCTCCGAGACCAAGCAGGGAGCCATGTCGACGTTCTTGGCCGATGCGCTGCGCCGCATTAACGGATCGCTGGGCTTCGATGACGAGTCGTACCATCGCGCACTTGCCGCCTCGATGCTCGTGAGCTGCGATAATGCGCATGCCGTGCATCCCAACCACGCCGAGAAGTGCGACGCCCGCAACCAGGTCGTGCTCAACGGCGGCATCGTCATCAAGGAAGCCGCCAACCAGCACTACTGCACCGATGCCTTTAGCCGCGCGGTGTTCCAGGCTATTTGCGATGACGCCGACGTGCCCACGCAGGCCTTCGCCAACAAGAGTGATATGGCCGGCGGCTCCACCCTGGGCAACCTGTCGAACATGCAGGCGAGCATGCACGCCGTAGACGTGGGCCTGCCGCAGCTGGCCATGCACTCGAGCTACGAGACCGGCGGCGTACGCGACGTGATGTACGCCATCCGCGCCCTCACCGCCTTCTACGAGCGCGACCTCCATATCAATGGAGCCGAAAGCGTGGAGCTCTAAATGCAAGCCGAAGACGAGAAGACCGAGGGCAGGTCTCAACTAATCGATCAGGGGTCGAAGCTGTTCGTCACCGCTTGCCATGAATCGGGAATCGACGTGTCCAACGCGTGGCCAGCGAGCGATGAAGAACTCAAGCGTAGCGCCTATTCGGACCGCTATGATGAGGAGACGGACTGGCTCTAATAAGCGAAGTGTCGAAAACGCTAGATGTATGTTTGATATCACTTTGGCGAGAGTGTCGCAGACAGAACTACCGGTATGGCGCAAGCCAACCTGACCCCATTGCACCAAACCTACCAAAAAGGGACAGGTTCATTTTGGCAGGTTTTATCTGGGAAAATGCCGCAATGCCAACAGCTGGACGGAATTGTTGAGACACCGCAGGTTGAGCAAGCGTCAGCGAGCGATGTCCAGAGCGAACAAGTTGGCATGAAAAAGGCAAGGCATAGACCTTCTGGTCATGCCTTGCCTTTTGAATGACAAATTGTCGCTCTGGGCGGCGCGCAGCGTCGACCGGTCCGCCGTTCGTTAGAACGGCGGAACCCTAATGTTCGATCCAACAACGTAAAGTTTCGCCGGCTTGCAGGTGACGCAGGTTCTCCGCGGCGATGTCGACCACATTGTTGAGCGTGGCTGCCAGGTGGAACCAGCCGGAGACGTGCGGCGTAATGAGCATGTTAGGCGCATCCCACAGGGGGCTTGTCTCAGGCAGCGGCTCGGGGTCGGTGACGTCGACCGCGGCGCCGGCGAGATGACCCGACTCCAGAGCGGCAACCAAATCGTCCGCAACTACGAGGTCGCCGCGGCCGCCGTTGGCAAAGAAAGCGCCCGGTTTCATCGCGGCGAAGAACTCGGCGTTCGCCAGGCCGCGGGTCTCGGGTGTGCTGGGCATAAAGGATGCGACGATGTCAGCCTCGGTCAGGCGCTCAGACAGGGCATCCATGCCGTCCATGTCCTCAAACACAATGGGGTAGACGAGCGGATGGCGCTTGATGCCGCGGACGTGCGCGCCCATGCTGCGGCAGAGCGTGGCAAAGTGGCCACCGATGTCGCCCGCGCCCAGCACCAGCACGTTGGCGTTTTTGAGCGAGGTGACCGGCCCTAAATCCTCCCAGCGATGCTCGCGCTGCAAGTCGTGATAGTCGGGCAGGCGCTTCATCATGGAAAGGACCATGGCAAACATGTGCTCGCTCACGGCCTGGCCATAGGCGCCCACCGAGCAAGACAGCTTGGCGTCGGCTGGCACGGTGCCGGCGGCAAGGTAGTCGTCATAGCCGGCGGTCTGCAATTGCAACAGCCGGAGATGCTCGCATGCCGTGAGCATGTCAGGGTCGATGTTGCCCAGGATCACGTCGGCATCGGCGACCTGCTCGCGCGTGACGGCATCGGCGCTCGTGTAGATAAAGTCCTCGCCCGGAGCACTAGACTCAAGAATTGCGCGATGGCGGTCGTTGACGGGCAACATAACCAGAATGTTCACAAGCAGTCCTCTCCGCTCGACCTGCCAAAAAGGGACAGGTTTATTTTGGCAGGTTATATCAGGCGAAACGTTTAAATAAAACGCCGGATGCAAGACGGGCGTGCCCGTCAGCATCCGGCGTCCGCACGGCTACCAGCTCAGCAGCTCGTAGCCATCCTCGGTCACCACGAGTTGTACCTCGCACTGGGCCGAATCGCTGCCGTCCTTGGTACGCACGCACCAACCGTCGCCCTTGCTGATCTTGATGTCGGGCGCTCCGGCGTTGACCATGGGCTCGATGGTAAAGACCATGCCCGGAGCCATGATGGTGTCCACATCGGGCGCCTCGGTGGTAAAGCCGACAAACGGGTCCTCGTGGAACTCCTTACCGATGCCGTGTCCGCCGTACTCGCGCACCACGCTAAAGCCGGCGTCCTCGACCGTCTTTTGCACGGCCTCGGCCATCACGGACAGCGGTAGCCATGGCTTGACGGCCGCCAGACCCGCCTCCACGCTGGCGCGGGTGACGTCGACCAGGCGCTGGCGCTCGGCCGAGACCTCGCCGATGCAGAACATACGGCTCGAATCACTAAAGTAACCGTCTAGGATCGTAGAGCAGTCCACGTTGATGATGTCGCCCTCGTGCAGCACATCCGCATCGCAGGGGATACCGTGGCAGACGACGTCGTTGATCGAGGTGCACACGCTCTTGGGATAGCCCTCGTAGTTAAGATCGGCCGGCGTGCCGCCGTGCTCGACGGTGTAGTCGTAGATCATCTGGTCGATCTGGTTGGTGGTCATGCCCGCGGCGATGTGTTCGCCCACATAATCGAGCACGCCCACGTTGATGGCTGCCGAGCGCTTGATGCCCTCGATATCGGCGGGCGTCTTGTAGAGCGTACGGGGCAGAACCTCCCAGCCCTCTTCCCACAGGCGCTCAAGGCGCTCATCAAAGGCGCTATGGCATTTCTTGTATTTCTTGCCGCTGCCGCACCAGCAAGCATCGTTGCGGCCAGGCACGGGTCCGTTGTCAAACATGGCTAACTTCCTTTCATCCGCAGCTAGTATAGCCCACCCACGCGTCCATAAAAGTTGCGGTGATATAGTTCCGATTTAAGCGGTTTAACAGCATAAATAGGAACTATATCACCGCAACTGATGGAGTGGGATGGCGGACACTGGCTGCTGCGTGGCTTTGCTAGTAGCTCACCTGGCAGGGAATGCCGAGGGCTTGGACGCGCGCGGCAATGGCGTCAAGCACCTCGGGTGCTGCTTTGGCAAGGCCTGCGACCGGTGTCTCGCGCGCCACCGTGTAGATGGTCGCTTCTTGTGGGCGAATGCGCTCAAGCGCCGCGAGCCAGGGGGCGACGTACTCCTCGCCGGTGTTGTCGATGAGCTTGCCCTGATACTTGCCGTTCAAAAAGATCGTCTGGATAATAACGTGACCGTCAAAGCTTGCGAACGTCTCGATCTGGTGCTCGACGTCGTAGGGGCCAACAGGCTGGTCGAGCAGCTGGATAAACGCCGGGTCGACCGTATCGAGCTTGAGGATGTTGTCGTCGACCATCATGAGCGCATTGTGTACCTCGGGGCGGTCGGCGCGCGTGCCGTTGGAGAGCACGGCAATCTTGGAGTTTGGGGCCAGCTGGTCGCGAAGCGCGACGGCACCGGCGATGGCCTGCGGAAACTCCGGTGCGGCGGTGGGCTCGCCGTTGCCTGCGAAGGTGATCACATCGGGGAGCTCGCCCTCGGCTGCCATATCGCGCAGCTTTGCCTCGAGCGCGTCGAGTACCACGGCGGTTGTGTTGTACGGCTCGTGGCAGGGGCGCTCGGCGTTGAGGCCGTTTTCGCAGTAAATGCAGTCGAACGTGCAGATTTTGCCGCTGGCCGGCATCATGTTGACGCCGAGCGAAAGACCAAGGCGACGGCTGCGAACGGGCCCAAAGATGGGGCTGGCATTCAAAAACGTAGACATAGGCATATGCTCCTCAAGACAATTGTGCCTAAGCATAGCATCGGCTCCAAAGCAGGGTGCGGGCTCTTGCTTTACAAGTTTCGTTTTTTCACGTCGCTCATTATGCCGTGTCATGAAAAGCCTCGGGTCGGGTAAAGTTAATCTGTTAACAAGGCGTAAAGCAATGCGGGTCTATCCAGCCGTACTGACGCGCAACTGGATGGGCGTTGATGATGGGGGCACAACATGGATTTTACGGTCGAGAATGCGGGCACCACGATTGCCTGTCGCGAATATGCCGGCCCGGATGTGTCGCCTGATACTCCTGCCTTGGTGTGCGTGCACGGCGCTTGTGTCGACGGCACATTTTTCGACGGCATCGCATGTGAGCTCGGTCGCAACTACCGCGTAATTGCCTATGACCGCCGCGGCTGTGGCGGCAGCAGCGAAGCGGCAGACGGCAGCTATGATCTTGCCGCTCAGGCCGCCGACCTGCAGGCCGTGATCGAACACGTTGGCGCTCCGACAAATGTGCTTGCGCACAGCGCCGGTACGTTGGTGGCGCTGGAGCTTCTTCGCACCGAACCCCATCTCGTCGCCCGTGCGATTCTGCATGAGCCGGCTGTGTCGGCCGAAGGCGTCGGCATGGGCGCAGCTCCGATTTTGCTCGATATGATTGCGGCTGGAAAGGTTTCAAGGGCGCTTCGGCTTTTCTTGGGAGCTCTCGGCGACTTGGACCCCGAGGCTCCTGGGACGACCGAAGCGGAAGCCAAGCATGCCCTGCGCAATGGTCGTTGCTTTATGGCCAATGAATACGGAACAAATATGACATATGCTCCCGACTGGGAGCGCGCCCGCGAATCAAAGGCGGTGTCGGCTGTGTTTTTGGGCGAGCTTTCGGTCGGTACACCCCGCGAGGCTGGTACGCGAGCGGCTGCCGAATATCTCGATTGCCCCCTTGTGACGATCCCGGGCGCGCATAACGGTTTGCGCGATCGCCCCGTTACGGCGGCAAACGCCGTTCACGATGTCTTGGAGCGTTAGCACGCTCGATGACCTGCGGGGAGGGGGACTGTTGGCGTTTCGTCATTGTTAACGAATGCGCCAATAACCACGCGCCCGCGGTTCCATTACCACCGTTTGCCAGGTCATAAAAATGTAACAGCATTCACGTGCTTACCTGCATCGGCAAGGTGTTACCCTTGTAGCATTTGGAACCCACCGCTACCATGCGAAACTATCGAAGGGGCCCCATATGCTCAATAATCACGAGGTCAATCTAACCGACGAGGAGGCTGCCGCTGAGGTCGCCCGCGTCGCGAAGACCTACCCCGTGGTGCGTTTGCTGTCGGCCGATCAGATTAAGAGCGAGCCTAACTGCCTGCTCGCCGGCAATCGGTGCCCTTGTCTGCGTCAGTCGAGTCTTGAGGCCTTGGCAGATTCCGATGAGGTGTCGGAGCAACTGCTCAACGATGGCGTTGAGTACCGTGCCCATCTGCGCCCTCTGAAGGTCGAGGGCGAGCCTCATGTCCTGCTGATGGTGCGTCCGATCGATGGGCAAGAGGCCGCAAAAGAGGACCTTGTCTACACCGATGTGCTGACGAGCGTGCACAATCGCCGATATTACGAGGAAAAGCTCCGTAGCGCCCGCATGAACGCCGGCGTTGCGATGATCGACCTTGATGATTTTAGGGTCTTCAACGATACGTGTGGCCGTCATGCCGGCGACCTTGCGCTCGGTGCCGTGGCGACAGCCATGCGCAGCGGAATCCGTTCGACTGACGAGCTTGTGCGCTATGGCTGCGACAAGTTTGTGGTCGTCATGCCCAATATTCCCTCCGATGACTTCACCCGTCGCCTGCATCAGGTGTCCGATGCCGTTCGTTCCACGATTATTCCGGGCCATGAGTACGTGAGCTTGACGGCATGTGTTGGTGGCGTTCGTATTCATGGCGAGACGGTCGATGAGGGCGTTGGCCGCGCTGTCCAGTTACTGAGCCGCGCTAAGGCAAAAGCCGGTACGGTCGTGACCGATGCCGATTCCATCGAGGCCTTCCAAAGTGAAAAGCCTTTGGTACTTATTGTCGATGACTCCGAGATGAACCGAGTCATTCTCAGCGAGATGCTCAAGGACGAGTATTGCATCCTCGAGGCCGATAACGGTCGTACGGCGCTCGACATGGCCGACCGCTATGGTGATGAGTTGTCGCTCGTACTGCTGGATATTGTCATGCCGGGCATAAGCGGCTTTGAGGTGCTGGCCGGTCTGTCGCGCCGATCGGGTATCGACAATCTGCCTATCATCATGATTTCGAGCGAAGATTCCGATGATATGGTTCTGCGCGCGTACGAGCTAGGCGCCTCGGACTATATCAACCGCCCGTTTGACTCCCGTGTCGTGCGCCGCCGTGTAAGCAACACCATCCGCCTATACGCCAAACAGCGCCGCCTGACGAGCCTGCTGTCCCAGCAGTACAACGAGCGTGTCAAGAACAGTCGCATGCTCATCGACATCATGGCTGGCGTCATGGAGCTTCGCAACGGCGAGAGCGGCAGGCACGTTACGAACATCGAAAAGCTGACCGAGCTGCTGCTTGGCTGTCTGGTCCAGCGTAGCGACACCATTTCCCTTGACAATGAGGAGCGCTCCACGATTGCCCTGGCTTCGGCGCTGCACGATATCGGCAAGATGTCGATTGACGATGCGATTCTCAACAAACCCGGGCGCCTTACGCCCGAGGAGTTCGAGATTATGAAGACGCATACCACAATCGGCGCCGACATGCTGCTTGAGCTGGGTAGCCATCACGCCGGCAATGCGCTTATGGAATATGCGTACCAGATTGCGCGTTGGCATCACGAGCGCTGGGACGGCAAGGGTTATCCCGATGGCCTTAAGGGCGACGAAATTCCCATTGCCGCACAGGTGGTTTCGGTGGCCGACGTGTACGATGCTCTGACGAGCGTGCGCGTGTACAAGGACGCTATCCCGCACAAGGAGGCAATTCAGATGATCCTGGACGGTAAGTGCGGCACCTTTAACCCGCTGCTGCTCGATTGTCTGCTCGAGGTGCAAGACCAAATTGCCGAGACGTTGGCACGCCCCGCCGACGTTGTCGCGTTTCCCATGATTTAGTTTGACCAAAGGAGTTTTTAATCCATGATTTCCATGCGTGAGGCGTATGAGAAGATCGGCGCCAATTATGATGACGCGTGCGCTCGGCTGATGGGCGAGGAAATGCTCGCCCGCTTTGCCCTCAAGTTTTTGGATGACGAGAGCATGGACAAGCTGGAGGCCGCCATGGCGGCGGGAGACGCCGAAGGTGCGTTTATGGCAGCGCACACGCTCAAGGGCGTGAGCCAGAACCTGGGATTCGATAATCTGTACGAGCCGGCGGTCGTGGTGACCGAGGCGCTGCGCGGCGCCGATGCCGTTGACGGCGCTCGCGAGGGGATGCATGCGCTGCAGCAGCAATATGCGGCTACGATGTCGGCCCTGCGCGAGACGGCCGAATAAGAGCTTGCGAGCCTTGGGCTGCGCGCCTGTCGCGTATAGGCAAAAGGGCGCCCCGTCGGACCATGTGGCCGGCGGGGCGCCCTTATCTGTTATGCGGTTCGCGAACTAGCGGGTCTGCTTTACCTTGGCCGCCGCCTCGACAAACGACTTCCACAGGTTAAAGTCGGTCTCGAGCGTCTGCCAGGTGTACTCGGGATGCCATTGCACACCCAGACAGAACGGCTGGCCTTCGACTTCGATGCACTCGGGAACGCCGTCGGTTGCCTTGGCGACCAAGCGCGTGCTCTTACCCAGACGATCGACGCAGCAGTGATGTGCGGAGTTGGTCTGGATCAGCCTGTGCCCGCCAACCGCGCGCTCCAGCAGCGAGCCCGGCACGACCTCGACAGGATGCACAGGGTCGTTGAGCACGTGGGTATGGCGCCACTGCGTGCGGCCCTCGCGCGCGCCCAGGCTCGGCACGTCCATGCACAGGGTGCCGCCGGTGGCGACGTTGAGCAGTTGCGTGCCGCGGCAGGTGGTAAAGAGCGGCTTTTTGGCACGGAGCACCTCGCTGACCAGCTTAAACTCAAAACTATCGCGGATCTCGCAGCAGAGGGTGGGGTCGTAGGGTCGATCATCGCCCCAACGTTTGGGATTGACATCGGGGCCGCCGGGAATGGCGATGCCGTCGGCGATTTCCACGTAATGACGGATAACGTCGACGTCTTCGGTAATGGACATCTGCAGCGGCAGACCGCCGGCGGCAAGAATGGCGTCGACAAATACGCTCGCAATCTCCTCGTTGGGGGAGAGCGTCTCGCTCAAATAGGGCTTCGCTTCTTCCCAGCGTGGTGCTACCAGGATAAGCGGGCGGTCAGCGGGGTCGACGTCGACGTGCGGAGTGTAGGACGATGAGGTGTGGGTTCCGATCATAGGTGTAACTTTCGAGTTTGGATGGGCATGGCTGGCGGGTGGGCGGTCTGGTTAGTGGCCCTTAATGGAGTTGAGGAAGTCCTGGGCGCGCTTGGTCTGGGGGTGGTCGAAGAACTCGTCGGGTGTGCCGGTTTCCACAATCTGGCCGTCGGCCATAAACACGACGCGGTCGGCCACGCGGCGGGCGAAGTTCATCTCGTGCGTGATGACGATCATCGTCATGCCCTGCTGGGCCAGACGGACCATGACCTCGAGCACCTCGTTGATCATCTCGGGGTCAAGGGCGCTCGTGGGCTCGTCAAAAAGCATGGCCTTGGGTTGCATGGCAAGCGAGCGGGCGATGGCTACGCGCTGCTGCTGGCCGCCCGAGAGCTGTGCGGGCACCTTATCGGCCTGCTCGGCAACGCCCACGCGGCCCAGCAGGTCCATGGCGCGCTCGCGGGCCTCGTCCTTGGAGACGCCCAGCACATCGACCGGTCCCAGCATGACGTTCTGCAGTACGGTCATATGTGCAAACAGGTTGAACTGCTGAAACACCATGCCCAGCTCGGCACGCATGCGGGCAAGATCCTTGCCTTCCTGTGGCAGGGGCTCGCCCTCGATGAGGATCTCGCCTGAGTCGATGGTTTCCAGGCGATTGATGGTTCGGCACATGGTCGACTTGCCCGAGCCCGAGGGTCCGATCACAACGACGACCTCGCCGCGGTCGACCGACAGATTGATGTCGTTGAGGACGTGCAGATCGCCGTAGTGCTTATCGACGTGCCTGAGCTCGATCAGCGGCTGATTGCCGGTGGAAGAGGTGCTCTGTGCCATGGTGCTCGGCTCCTTATGACTCGAAATGGTAAAGCGTTAGCGGATGATGGTCGCGCCGGTCTTGTGCGAAACATAGACAGCGGCCTTGTTAATCGCGACGTTGATGAGGATGTAGATGACCGCGATCACCAGGTAGACCGATACGAGGGCGTCGTAGTTGGTAATGAGCACGCGGGCATTTTGCATGAGGTCGGGGTAGCTCACCACGTAGGCAACGGTGGTGTCCTTGACTACGACCACAAGCTGCGAAATTAATGACGGAATGATAAACCGAATAGCCTGCGGCAACACGATTTTAAAGGTGATTTTAGCTTTGGAGAGACCGAGTGCCTGGGCGGCCTCGACCTGGCCGCGCGGCACGGCGTTGACGCCGGCACGGAAGATCTCGGCAAGTACGCCAGCTGCAGCGAGCGCGACGGGAAGCGTGAGCATCCAAAACGACGGCAGCGCGATCTTGTACTGGGGCAGCACCAAAAAGAAGAAGTAGATGAACAGCAGGCTCGGTACGCCGCGGAAGAAATCGGTGAGCACGCGGCAGACCAGCTGCAGCGGCTTAATGTCGCTGGTGCGGCCGAGCATAAGGGCTAAGCCCAGCACCAGCGCGATGGCGCCAGCGGTGAGTGCGACTTTAACGGTGCCCTCAAAGCCGGCAAGCAGGAACTTCCAGGTGGTGAGGTGCGTAAAGAAATACCAATAGTGAACCGAAAGCTGGCCGGTCACATAAAAGCGCTGCAACACGAGGACGACAAGCGCGGCGACGGCAACAAGCGAGATGGCGGTGCCGATGCGAATCTTGGCGCGCATCTTGGGGCCGGGAGCCTCGTAGAGCGCATCGCGCATGGTGAGCGCGGAGGTGGAGTGCTTGCTCATCGGAGGATCCTCACCTTCTTATCGATGTAGTTGCCAATGTGGCTCACCACAAAGGCCGTGCCCAGGTAGCCGAGCGCCGAGATAAAGAACGCGGCGACGCCGCCGAGCGAGCGCGTGTTGATGTAGCTCACCACGCCGGTGAGCTCCTGCGGTTTAAGTGGCACCTGACTGCCGAGCGCGGTGGTGAGCATGACGGCGATAAAGAGGTTGGTCATGGGCAACACGCTCGAGCGCAGCGCCTGCGGAATCACGATCTTGGCGAGGATACGGCTGAAGCTCATGCCGAGCGAACGTGCGGCTTCGACCTGACCGACGCCGACGGTGTTGATGCCGCTCATAAAGTTCTCGGAGCCAAAGGCCGAGCCCAAAAGAACCGTGGCGACGATAACGCAGGTGCGGTAGGGTAGGACGACCTTGAGCGGCGGCAGCGCATAGACGACGATGATGAGCAGTGCGATGCCGGGGATGTTACGGAAGACCTGGACATACAGGTCGCCAAAGACGCGCAGCGGCTTGAGCGGCGACACGCGCATCACGGTGACGGCGACGGCCAGCACCATGGCGATGGCAAACGACTCAAGCGTCATGCCCCAGGTTGCTAGCAGCGCGTCGATATAGTTCTGGCCATAGAGCGACCAGAGCTCGGAGAGACTCATGCGGACCTCCCGCCGATAAGGAAAGGGGCTCCCGTGTGTACGGAAGCCCCGACAACTCAGTGAGGAAACAGTTTACCGCAATAAAGCGCATCATGCGTTTCCGTATGGTTTCGTTGCGGCCGTTACCAGGCTCGCTGCCTAGGCGCCGATCTCGGGCAGCTCGGGAACATTGGTGTCGCCCGTACGGTCGCCGATGCAGATCTGCCACAGCTCGGTCCAGGTGCCATCATCCTCGATCTTCTTAAGGAAGTCGTTGACAAAGGCGACGCCGTCGGAATCGAGCGGCAGACCGATGCCATAGGGCTCCTTGCTGCCGAAGGGCTTGCCGGCAATCTTGTACTTGCCGGGCTCGCGGACCAGGGCGCTCTGCTGCATGTTGTTGTCGATGACGTAGGCGTCAACACGACCCTGCTGGAGTGCCTGGCGGGCCTCCTCGTCGGTCTTGAACTCCTGCTGGCTGGCCTTGGGGGCGAACTCCTCCAGGATGGCAGGGCCGTTGGAGCCGGACTGGACGGCGACGTTCTTGTCGGCCAGGTCGTCGACGCTCTTGATGTCGTCGTTATCGGCGAGCACCAGGATGGCCTGCTGGGTGTAGTAGTAGGGGCCGGCGAAGGAGACGAGCTTCTTGCGTTCGTCAGTGATGGTGTAGGTGGCAAAGACAGCGTCGACCTGGCCGTTCTGCAGGACAGACTCGCGCGTGTCCGAGGTCACCTGGGTGATCTCGACCTTGTTCTCGCCCAGAATGTAGTTGGACAGGAGTTGTGCGATACCGGCATCGAAGCCGCGGGTCTGACCGTCTTTCTCGTTGAGGAGGGAGAAGAGCGTGGAGGTCTGAACGCCACCGATCTTAAAGACGCCGGCGTCCTTGACGGCCGTCGCCCAGGTGCTGGCGGCGATGGCGTCGTCATCGGCCTTGGGGCCGTCGTTGACGAGCTTGTCGAATGCCTTGGCATCGAGCGTGGCGGAAACCTCGGTATCCTCGGAGCCCTTGGAGGAGCCGGCGGCGGAACCCTTGTCGGCCTCGGCGCTGGTGTCAGAGCAGCCGGCAAGACCAAGGCCGGCGACGGTTGCGAAGGTGGCGGCAACGAAGCCGCGGCGGTCGAGAACGACCTGCTGGGAGAGGTTCTTGCTCATGGTAGAACACCTTTCTCAATAAAATCCCTAGCGGTTGAGTAGAGTTATACCCTATCCCGCTCAAATGGGTCAACACGAAATAACTCAGAAACATACTTACCTTATGGGTTATTCTACCTACCAAAAAGGGACAGGCACCTTTGTGGTGGTTTTGACCGATGCAACGGCATGCCTTGCTGCTTTGTCTCAATCTGTAACATCTGGACGGCCAAAAGGTCTCTACCTGTTACAGATTGAGACAAAGGTCTGGGACTAAGACATCTTGTCTCAATCTGTAACAGTTAGACGGGAATTCGGGCCATAGATGTTACAGATTGAGATAATTGAGCTGTGAAAATAAAAACCTCCGCAGGGGCGCTTCCCTTGCGGAGGTTTTCTTACTCGTTGAGTAGCCTTACGGCTTCAGCGGCCATGTTCTCGACCGTCATGCCGTTCTGAGCGAGCAACTCGTTGGGGTCGTAGCGATCGGGGAAGCCCTTGGCGATGCCGAAGGTGCGCGTGCGCACGGGCGTGCAGGCCAAGTAGCACGCGACACGCTCGCCCCAGCCGCCGTCCAAGATGCCGTCCTCGAGGGTGACGACAACACGATGCTCGGCAGCAAGGCTATCGAGGAACTCGCGGTCGAGTTCGGTTGCAAAGCGCGGGTTGACGAGCGTGGCCTCGATGCCGTACTCGGCGGCCAAGCGGTTTGCCACGCGCTCGCCCAGCTCAAAGAAATCGCCGAGTGCGAGCACGGCAACGTCGCGGCCCTGACGCACCACGTTGTAGCGAACGGCACCGTAGTCGGCGTCCTCGGCGGGCGCCAAGTCGGGGCGGCTTACCAGGCCGATGCCCGGTACACGGATCGCCACGGGATGCTCGCGGTGGTCGAGCGACCAACTCAGCATGGATAGGTATTCCTCCATGCAGACCGGCGCCAAGTAGTGCATGTTGGGAAGACCGCCCAGCATGGAAATATCGAAGAACGAGAGGTGCGTCTCGGACGTGGTGCCAAAGATTGACGCACCAAACACCAAAATGGTTGCCGGGGCGTCGTTGAGGCACAGGTCGTGCCACAGCTCGTCGTAGGCGCGCTGCAAAAACGTGCCGTACACACCAAAGACTGGCTTGGCGCCCGAGCGTGCAAGCGCGGTGGCAAAGGTCACAGCGTGCTCCTCGGCAATGCCCACGTCGACGAACTGTTTGCCGGCGGCAGCGCGAAGCTCGGGTGTAAAGCCCATGATGTAGGGCGTGGCGGCCGTGATGCCCACGACCTGCGGATCGCGCTCGATGGCGGCGCTGAGCGCCTCGCCCGTAATATCGGCATAGGTGCGCGGTGCGGGCTCGCTCGGATGGCCCGGGCAGAGCTTGCGGCCAGTTGCCATGTCAAACGGACCCACGTGGTGCCAGCGTTCCGGGTCGCTCTGGGCCGGCTCAAAGCCCTTGCCCTTGGCGGTGGAGACGTGCAGCGCGATGGGGTGGTCGATGTCGCGCAGCTCCTGCAGCGTGTCGACCAGGGCCAACACGTCGTTGCCGGCGTTCAGGTAGCGGTAGTCGAGCCCCATCGCGCGGAAAACGTTGCGCTCACAGGTGCCGTTGCTGGCGCGCAGCTCGGCCAGATTGCGATACAGGCCGCCATGGTTTTCTGCAATGGACTGGTCGTTATCGTTGACGATGATGATCAGGTTGCTATCGAGTTCGGCGGCATTGTTAAAGCCCTCAAACGCCAAGCCGCCCGAAAGCGAGCCGTCGCCAATGATGGTAATGACGTTGTAGCTGTCGCCTGCCAGATCGCGGGCGTGTGCCAAGCCGCAGCCCAGGCTCACCGATGTGGAGGTGTGGCCCATGGCGAACAGGTCGTGCTCGGACTCGTCGGGATTGGCAAAGCCAGAAGCCTCACCATAACGCTCCGGATCGATATAAGTGTACGCGCGCCCAGTCAGCGCCTTGTGGGCGTAGGTCTGGTGCGAAACGTCAAAGACAATTTTGTCGGTGGGGGAGTTAAACACGCGATGGAGTGCGACCGTAAGCTCAACGACGCCCAAGTTGGGGGCAACGTGTCCGCCGACGGCGGCGGAGCTTTCGAGGATGGCGTGGCGAATCTCGTCGCAGAGCTGCGGGAGCTCGGCGCGATTAAGAGCCTTGACGTCCTCGGGCGTTGTCGTTTGCGTAAGCAGCATCGTTGTGGGTTACTCCATGCGAATCGTGCGCCGGCACTCCCTTGGCCGGCACAATTGCACAAAACAGTCTCGCACATTTTGACGTTTGATATGTGACGGCGGCGCGGTAATTCGCCAACTGGTGGGGCAAAACGTTTTGTCAGATGCCATACTGATAGATTCCATGGTGATTTTATTCAATGTGTGCAGGCCGTGGCTTGTCGCCGTGAGTCGCTGGAAGGAGGCAGCATGTCCGATGTCGTTCGTGCCGAGAAAATCGCGTGCGAAGTAGACCATGCTGCCCGTCAATTGGCACAGGCGGGCCGTCTGGACCTGACGCGCGAGTTTATCCAGCATGGCGATGTGACGGTGTATGCACATGTGACCTCGGTGGCGCGGGCAAGTCTGTCCTTTGCCGAGCGCCTGGGCCGCGTCGGTGTCTCGGTCGACCGCGCCTCGTTGCTGCGCGGGGCCCTGCTACACGATTACTTTCTCTATGACTGGCACGATCCCGACCCAAGCCATCGGCTGCATGGCTTTCGCCACCCGTTTTTTGCCCTGACGCGTGCCGAGGAAGATTTTGAGCTGACGCCGCGCGAGCGGAATATTATCGCGCGCCATATGTTTCCGCTGGTACCGGTGCCGCCGACGTGCCGTGAGGCTTGGATTGTGTGTCTGGCGGATAAATGGTGCGCGCTGCGCGAGACGGTCGCCGGTCGTCTGCCGCGCAAGGACGAGGCGGACGATGGCGTGAGCAGCGAATCGAGCGAGAAGAGGAGAGGGTAGACGGTGGGGACCGCGATCGACATGGCATTTGGCGGCGCGACGCTTGCCGCCTGCCCGCTCTCGGCACTGGTGCTCTCGTTTGCCTTTTACGGGTTTTGCGGTTGGGCATGGGAGTCGACAGTATGCGCCATGCTCAACCACGGACGCTTTGCCAACAGCGGCTTTTTGCTGGGACCGTGTTGCCCCATCTATGGCGCGGGCGGCATTGCCTGCTGGCTGCTGTTGCGCGGAATTCCTGACGCGTCGAGCCAGTTTGTCGCTGCAGCGCTCGTATGCAGCGTGATTGAGTACAGCGTGGGCGTGCTGTTGGAAAAAACAACGGGCGCTCGCTTTTGGGACTATTCGCATCTGCCGTTTAACCTGCACGGGCGCATCTGCCTGTACTGGGCCTGCGCGTTTGGCTTGGGTGCGTTATGCATTTGCCGTTTAGTGGAGCCGGCATTGCTGGGGCTGCTTGGCCATCTGCCGGTGCTGATTGTGCGGCTGTCCGCCTTTATCGTCGCGGTCGCGATGATGGTCGACGCGGTGTGCTCTTTGGCCAGCTGGCGGCGTCTGTCCGATCAGCTGGAGCGCGTCCGGGCCGACCTTGCCGACCGCATCAACGAGTCGCTTGCCGATGCCTCGGACTCAATGCTCGAGCGCATTCCCGAATCGACGATTGACTCGGTGACACAGACGCACATCCGTAGCCGTGCCGTTAACGCATGGCTGGCCGAGCTGGGTGACGCGACGCTCGATGCCCTGCGCGAGAAGGCTTCGATGCCGACGTTTATCGCGGACGGCGCTCGCGGCCTGGCGCTCGCTGCCCGCCGCGTGGCCGATGCCGCGCCGAGCATGCCGCGTCCGTCGCTTAGTCATCGCTTTGCCGGCAAGCGCATAAGCCGTCCGGTGCCGAACGTGTCACTCAGCCGCCGCGACCTGCGCTTTTTCAATGCCTTCCCGCGTCTGCGCATCAATCGCTACGAAGGTGTCATTCGAGCTACCGACCTCCGCGACCGAGCCCGCGAGCTGTTCCGCCACTAGCCGGGACGGGCGCGCTCACGGCTTCCTTGCTCGCGTATTTCCCGTTCGTTTCGCGTCCGTTGCCGCGCCGTTTCCAAGATTGCGGCACCGTTGGAGATGGCACGATCTGGGTCGAGCCGGTCGAGGAGGTTATCCGTATCCGCACCGGCGAACACGGTCCCGCCGCGGTGTAGAATCGACTGCCTGCCATCCGCAACGTTAAAATACTGCAATGAGGCACAAGACTTGCGTTGCGGATGGACAGATTATGGGGCGTAATAAATATCCCGAGGAGACGGTCGCGAAGATTCTCGACGCGGCGCTGGAGCTATTCTGCGCACAGGGTTATGAGGGGACGAGCATTCAAGATATCGTCGACCGCCTCGATGGCATGACTAAGGGCGCTGTCTATCATCACTTTAAGAGCAAAGAGGAGATTTTCAACGCCGCATTTGATCGGGCAATGGCTCCGATTGTTGAGCGCCGTCGCTCAACGCTTGATATCGGTAATATGTCCGGAGCCCAAAAGCTCAAGCGGCTGTACGCGCCCGAGTCCGTCGTTCCACAAATTGAGCTATGGGCACGCATGCATCCTGCGGCGGATCCGGTAAAAAGCTCGCGTCTACTGGCGATGCAGTACCAGGGCTCGTTTGACGAATCGGCCGATGGCTGTCTCTTGCCAGTGATCGAGGAGGGCATCGCCGACGGCTCCATTGCGTGCGAATGCCCGCACGAAGCGGCGGAGGCCGTATCGTTGTTGGCGAATCTTTGGCTGCTGCCATTGTTCCGTCCGCTCGAGCCCAAGGAGCGAATGCTCGCTCGCGCACAATGTTTGGTGCAGATGGCGGCCGCGGTGGGGCTCGATTTGGGTAATGAAGTGCTTCAGACAACGGCGCAGATTTGGGACGTATGGGACCGCGCCGGGTGGTAATATAGATACCAACGGTATGTAATTGATTTATGAGGGTAGCTACGGCTGCCCTTTTCAAGTCATTAAATACATACTAACGGTATGTATAGGGGTGGGCTTATGGCTGGAATGCGGAGGAGTAGCGTCTCGTTGACGCAAAAAACAGTACGATCTATCGGACTTTTTGGGCTTCTTGTTGCGCAGCTGTGCACGTATTCGATGCTGTCGGCGCTGTGCTTTGCGTATCCGCTTTACTTGTTCGATTGCAGCGGCTCGTCAACGTTATATGGCGCTGTCGCGGCGATAGCGTTCATACCAGGTGTGCTCGCGACTCCGGTTGGCGGGATCTTGGCGGATCGGGGAAGACAGCGCGAGGTCCTCGTGGCTCTCGGTATTGCTCTGATGACTGCATCGCTGCTGTCTATCCCCATGAAGCGCTCATTGCCTCTTGCGGTCGTCGTAGTAGCGATACTTTGTGTTCAATATGGCGTTCAATCGCTGCTAAAGCCAATGCTACAAATTGAGACGGTGCGCATGGCGGGTGAAGAGAAGGTTGAGCGGGCCACTGCATTGGTTTCGCAGTCGACCATGGTGAGCAATATCTTGGGCCCTGTGGTTGGGACGGCAGTCTATGGGTGCTTTGGTATCGATACTCTTTGCGTAACCGCGTCGGTGACGTTTGCGATTTCAGCCCTGCTGTTTGGGGGCGCACTCAAGCAAAATGCCTCATCTGAAACGATGGGAGACGGCGCGACTCGTACGACATGCCGAAACGATTTTCGGGAGTCGATTCGGTATCTGTTGCAAAATGCATCATTGGTCGCTGTGATTTTGCTTGCGGCAGTTTTGAACCTTGCGTTGGTTGGGCTAACGATTGGCGCTCCCATTATTGTTACAAAGCATCTCGGCATGCAATCGTCCTGCGTTGGGATAGTTGAGGTTGCTCTGGGCTTGGGTGGTCTTACCGGCAGTGGCTTGGTCGGCATTTGGCCGCATCGCTTTTCTCTCAATGGCATATGTCGATATGTTGCGATGATCTGTTTTGGAGTCGCACCGATTATTGTTACGCTACTGTTCGGCGCAGATGTATGCGTGTTCACCGTGTTTGCGGTTGGTTCGGCATGGGTCATGGTGTGGGCAGCCATTGCGTCGGTTGAAATCATCGCGTTTGTTCAGCGGGCGGCGCCGACTGAGCTCTGCGGAAAAGTGCTTTCGGTCGTTTACATGGTCCTTTCCTGCGCAACACCTATCGGCCAATTGACGTACGGGGTTGCATATGATCGATGGACACCGGCGATTGTATTCGCAGGCATGTTGGGGGTGCTGACGTTGACGACGGCGCTGTTTTATCGGCTGAAAAGTCGCTTGTGGCGATTGTCTTAACGCGTTGGGGCACCATGAATTTGTGGAGGCAGTGGCACGCCGCGCCGGGACGGCATTGTTTGGGCACGCCCGTTCTCGTCTACAATATCGTGCAGACGAAGGAGAGGCATGCCCATGATCAAGATGTTTGCGAGTGACTTAGACGGAACGCTGCTAAACGCCCTACACGAGGCAGATGGGACCATCCGCCATGCCATTCGCGAGCTGACCGAGGCTGGCTTGCATGTGGTTCCCGCGACCGGGCGCTCGACGTTGCCAATCGGCGAGCATGGCTTTACAGGGCTGGCGCTCGATGCCTGCTGCTCTAACGGCTCCATCGTGCGCGACAGTCATGGCGAGGTGCTCAAAACCTGGACCATCGACCCGCAGGTTACCGAGGAGCTGCTCAAGGCGTTCCCGGACATTTGCTTTGATTGCTCCACGCCCGATGGCATGTACTCGAGCGGTTCGTTCGAGATGCATCAGGCGGGCTTTAAAAAGGACAGCCCTATCAAGCGCGTCGTGATGCGCGGCATGCGTGCACGTGGCGGGTATCACGAGGAGCAGTATTTCGACCAGTCGATCGGTGACATCCTGCGCCACGATGTGTGCAAGATCAACTGCCGCGTGACCTCGCCCGAGCTGGAGCGCGACCTTAAGGCATATTTGGCCGAGCGATCGGACCGCGTGGTCAACGCGCCGTTCGATCCGGTGATGTTCGAGATCACGGACGTGGCGTGCAACAAGGGCGAGAGCGTGGCCTGGCTGGCGGGCTACTACGGTATTGCCGAGGACGAGGTCGCGGTCTACGGCGACGGCGGCAACGACATTGCCATGCTCAAGCGTTTCCGCCACAGCTACGCGACCAAAAACGCCAGCGATGCAGCTAAAGCCGCCGCGAGCGCGACCATCGGCAGCTGCATAGTCCACGCCGTCCCCAAACACATGCTCGCCACCATGCACAAGCAAAACTCTCGCACCATCATCGAATAATGTGACAAAGGGACTGCTCCTTTGTCACGAGGGCCCTGCACCCTTGGCATGCGAACATATATTCGTATATATAACTAAGATTTGATAGAATCGGTATCGTTGACGGCAGTTCCATGTGCCGGGCAGCGCCCTCCATCTGATGGGAGGTGATGCCCATGACCGATTTGATTGATTTCGTGAGACTTCTGACCGCTCTGGTCTCGTTCTTCACGGCGCTTGTCGGCCTTTCCGAGGCACTCAAGCAGCGTTCGAAGCGCAACAGAAGGGGTCGCCGCCGCTAAGGCGTTGACCCCCTAATGCAAACAACGGCGCTGCTCAGCTTTCCAGAACTTGGGCTGCCGTCGACACTATTCTACCCACGAATGACATTTTGAACAATCGGCAATGCCGCTCCAAAAGCCAGGCACAACTGGCACAACCTAGGCGGTCGCTGAATGTGACAAAGGGGCTGCCCTTTGTCACATCAAAAATATTGCCTTTACGTGTTGATACACACGGTGTGCAATAATACTCGCACTGTGCAATAGCGCACAGGCTGAGTAACAAGGAGGACGCTTGTCCCAGCTCGAGAAATGCGATCGCCGGTCCCTTCGCTCGCAGCGTGCCCTTCGCCAGGCACTTGCCAGCGAGCTTGCCGAAAGCGGCGACCTTTCGCGCATTAATGTCGCGTCACTCACCGAGCGCGCCGGCCTTACGCGCCGCACGTTCTATTCGCACTACCGCGATATTCCCGACTTTATCAATCAAATCGAGGACGGCCTGCTGGCCGAGATCCGTGAGCACATTGAGCTCATCACTGCAGCTCAGCTGCCCGATCTCTATCACAACATCGATGAGCTCGAGCCGGCGCCCGGTTCGGTTGAGCTGCTGCGTTATCTTGCGGCCAACCGCGACTTAATCGGTGCGCTGCTGGGTCCGGGCGGCGACCAGGCCTTCATTAAAAGGATCATCGACACTGCGCGTGAGGCTGTGGTGCCGCGTGCGCAGACGGGCATTTTGGGCCTGGCGCTGGGCACGTTCTTTGACTACTACGTCACCTATGTCGTGAGTGCCGAGGTCGGCATGATTCAGCGCTGGTTTGAGCGCGGGCTCACCGAATCGCCCGAGGCCATGGCGCGCATTATGACGGTGCTCGCTTTTGTGCGCCCTGGTGACCTGTATGGACAACCCATCGATATCAACGTGCCAGAATACGGCATGAAGCTATTGAACTTGCAGCTCGAGGACGCGGCCGACACCGCCGCAACCGTCGAGTCCAACAACTAAGAGGAGAGACAATGAGCAAACTCGTCGAGGGCATTAAGGACCGTATGGTCGCTGCCGCGCGTGAGGCTGCACCCGCCGTGGTGGATGCTGCGCAGAAGGCCGCGACCGCAGCTGCCGAGAAAGTTGCCGAGGCAGTTGCCGATGCCAAGAACGCAGCAGGGGAGACGTCCGTCGCTAGCGAGCCCGCCACCGCCGCTGAGCCCGTAGCCGCCGTCCACGCCCCCGAAGGCGCGATCTTCAACCCCGAGAACGCCCGCGGCAACCTGCACCTGGGCATCGACGTGGGCTCCACCACTGTTAAGCTTGCCGTGCTCAACGATGACAACCAGATCGTCTACGCCAAGTACCAGCGCCACCATACCGACGTCCGCGCCTGCGCCCGCGACCTGTTCGAGGGCGCAGCGACCGTGCTGCCGACGGCCCAGATGACCTGCGCCATTACCGGCTCGGGCGGCCTGCTGCTGTCCCAGTGGCTCGACCTGGAGTTTGTCCAGGAGGTCATCGCCAGCAAGCGTGCCGTCGAGACCCTTATCCCGGCCACCGATGTCGCCATCGAGTTGGGCGGCGAGGACGCCAAGATCATCTACTTCGACAACGGCATCGAGCAGCGCATGAACGGCACCTGCGCCGGCGGCACGGGCGCGTTCATCGATCAGATGGCAACCCTGCTGCACACCGATGCCAGCGGCCTCAACGAGCTCGCGGCCAACGCCACCACCATCTATCCCATTGCCAGCCGCTGCGGCGTTTTTGCCAAGACCGACGTGCAGCCGCTGCTCAACGAGGGCGCCCGCCCCGAGGACGTGGCCGCCTCCATCTTCCAGGCTGTCGTGACCCAGACCATCTCGGGCCTGGCATGCGGCCGTCCCATCCGCGGCAACGTCGCCTTCCTGGGCGGCCCGCTGCAGTACCTCTCCGAGCTGCGCCACCGCTTCTACCTCACGCTCAACCTGGACGAGGAGCACCGTATCGTGCCCCAAAACGCCCACCTGTTTGTGGCGAGCGGCGCTGCCATGGCGCACGAGTCCAACAAGCTCAGCACGTTCCCGCAGCTCATCGAGGCCATCGATGCCCTGGGTGACACACAGGGTGCCGAGGTCGAGCGCCTGGATCCGCTCTTTGCCACCGACGAGGACTTTGCCGAGTTCAAAACCCGCCACGACCAGGAAGTCGTCCCCAAGGGCAAGCTCGACGGCTACACCGGCCGCGTGTTCATTGGCATCGACGCCGGCTCCACCACCATGAAGGCCGCGCTCGTAGGCGAGGACGGCCAGCTGCTGCATACCTGGTATGGCAACAACAACGGCGACATCCTGGGCACGGCCAAGGTCATCATGGCCGATTTCTACAACCACATCCCCGCCGGCTGCACCATCGGCCACGTGACCACCACGGGCTACGGCGAGGCACTGCTCATCGAGGCCCTCAAGGCCGATTCCGGCGAGATCGAGACCGTTGCGCACCTGCGCGGCGCCAAGGCATTCCTACCCGGCGTCGAGTTTATCCTGGACATTGGCGGCCAGGACATGAAATGCCTGCGCGTCAAGGACGGCGTTATCGAGCACATCATGCTCAACGAGGCTTGCTCGTCGGGCTGCGGTAGCTTTATCGAGAGCTTCGCCGTGTCTATGAACATGGACGTGCGCGCGTTCGCCGATGCCGCCATCCATGCCAAGGCTCCTGTTGATCTGGGCAGCCGCTGCACGGTCTTTATGAACTCGCGCGTCAAGCAGGCGCAAAAGGAAGGCGCCACGGTGGGCGACATCGCTGCCGGCCTGTCCTACTCCGTCATCAAGAACGCACTGTTCAAGGTCATTAAGCTGCGCGACCCCAAGGAGATCGGCAGCCAGGTAATCGTCCAGGGCGGCACCTTTATGTCCGATGCCACGCTGCGCGCGTTTGAGCAGCTCACCGGCGTTCATGCCGTGCGCCCCGACATCGCCGGCTGCATGGGTGCCTACGGTGCGGCCCTGCTCGCCCGTGACCGCGCCGGCGCCGACGGCGTCTCGACCATCCTTTCGGCCGAGGACATCGCGCACCTCACCGTGACGCAAAAGCATGTCCGCTGCGGCCGTTGCTCCAACAACTGCCAGCTTACCGTCAACGACTTTGGCGGCGGCAGGCGCTTCATTACCGGTAACCGCTGCGAGAAGGGCGCCGGCCATAAAAAGCAGAAGACCGAGGCCCCCAACCTTTTCAAAAAGAAAAACGAGCTGCTCTTTAACCGCGAGGTCCTGAGTCCCGACGACGCCCCGCGCGGCACCGTCGGCATCCCCCGCGCACTCAACATGTACGAGAACTACCCCTTCTGGCACGCGTTCTTTACGCGCCTGGGCTTTAGCGTGCAGCTGTCCGACCAGTCGAGCAAGAAGACCTACCAGGCGGGCATCGAGTCCATGCCGTCCGAGAGCGTGTGCTACCCGGCAAAAATGAGCCACGGCCACGTGATGAACCTCATCGACCGCGATGTCGACTTTATTTGGATGCCGTGCGTGCGCTGGGAGCGCAAGGAGGATCCGACGGCCGGCAACTGCTATAACTGCCCCATCGTCATGAGCTACCCCACGGCGCTGGCGCTCAATATCGACGAGATTCGCGAGCAGAACATCGAGTTCCTGTACCCGTTTGTGCCCTATCACGACAAGACCGAGCTCAAGCGCCGTCTGTACCAGGTACTCGCCGTCGACCGTGTGGCCGATGCTGAGGCCGGTCGCGGTCGCGTGCGCGGTCCCAAGATCACGCGCTCCGAGGTCGATGCCGCCGTCAACGCTGCTTTTGAGGCCGATGCGCGTTTCCACGAGGACATCCAGACCATGGGCGAGGAGGCTCTCAAGTGGGTCGAGGACCACGGCGGCCACGGCATCGTACTCGCCGGTCGTCCCTACCATAACGACCCCGAGATCAACCACGCCCTGCCCGAGCTTATCTCGAGCTTTGGCTTTGCGGTCTTTACCGAGGATTCGCTTGCGCATCTGGTAAAGCCCGAGCGTCCGATTCGCGTCGTCGATCAGTGGATGTACCACAGCCGTCTGTACGCCGTCGCCCGTTTTGTGACGATGCGCAACGACCTGGACCTGATTCAGCTCAACTCCTTCGGCTGCGGCTTGGACGCCCTGACCACCGACCAGGTGCAGGAGATTCTGGAGGCCAGCGGCAAGATCTACACCGTGCTCAAGATCGACGAGGTATCCAACCTGGGTGCCGCGCGCATCCGCATCCGCTCGCTCATGGCAGCGCTCAAGGACCAGGAGGCCGAGCGCCTGGCCGATGCCACGGCCGCGGGCGAGGCCTACGAGCAAGGCGACGCCGCGCCGGTGGCGCCTTCCACGGATGCCCCTGCGTTCGCGAGCCGTAAGTACACGTTCGAGGCTCAGCGCGAGAGTGCTTCGACCGCGTGGCCCAAGGTGCCCTTTACCGAGCAGATGCGCGAGGAGGGCTACACCATCCTGTGCCCGCAGATGGCGCCGATTCACTTTGACCTGGTCAAAGAGGTGTTCCGCGGTGCCGGCTACAACTTGGAGCTGCTGCCCTCGACCGACCACGATGCCGTCGAGGCTGGCCTGCGCTACGTGAACAATGACATTTGCTATCCGTCGATCCTGGTGACGGGCCAGATTATGGAGGCCATCGAGAGCGGTCGGTACGACCTGTCCAAGACGGCCGTGGTTATCAGCCAGACCGGCGGCGGCTGCCGTGCCACCAACTACATCGCACTCATCCGCAAGGCCCTGCGCGAGAGCGGCCACCCCGAGATCCCGGTGATCTCGCTTTCGGCCGTGGCGCTCGGTGAGGACAACCCCGGCTTTAAGATTACGCCGGCACTGCTTAAGCAGGCAGTCTACGCAGTGCTCTTTGGTGACGTCATGATGCAGATGCTCTATCGTTGCCGCCCGTACGAGGCCACGCCCGGTGCCGCCAACGCACTCTACGAGGAGTACATGGCGCGCGCCCGCAAGTTGGCGCCCAAGTTCAACCGCCACAACTACACCAAGCTGTGCCGCGAGGCCATCCGCGCGTTCGACACCATGCCGCTTGCGGGCGAGGGCACCAAGCCGCGCGTGGGCGTGGTCGGCGAGATCCTTGTCAAGTTCCATCCCACGGCCAACAACCACGTGGTCGACGTTATCGAGCGCGAGGGCTGCGAGGCCGTGGTGCCGGGCCTGCTCGACTTCTTCCTGTACTCCATGAGCAACGCCGAGCTGCAGAAGGACGAGCTGGGAAGCTCTGCCACTACGCGCGCTGGTATGCAGGCGCTCATCAAGCTCGTGGACTGGATGCGCACGCCGGTGGAGGAGATGCTCGAGAAGTCCCGCCGCTTTGAGGCACCCGAGCGCATCGGCACCATGGCCGACAAGGCCCGTACGGTGCTTTCGGTGTGCAACAACATGGGCGAGGGGTGGCTGCTCACGGCCGAGATGCTCGACCTGATCGATCACGGTGCGCCCAACATCATCTGCACGCAGCCCTTCGCGTGCCTGCCCAACCACGTGGTGGGCAAGGCCGTGATTAAGGAGCTGCGCCGTCAACATCCCGAGAGCAACATCGTTGCGGTGGACTACGACCCCGGTGCGTCCGAGGTCAACCAGCTCAACCGCATTAAGCTCATGATTAGCGTGGCCAAGGAGAACATGCGCGCCGGTAAGGGCTTTAAGCTTGAGAAGGTCGCGCCGCTCGCGATGGACGAGGTCACCGGCCAGATGCGTGCCCACGATGGCTGCGTGAGCTGCGGCTCGGTCGACGAGAGTGCCGTGGCGTCGGTCGCTGAGCGCCTGGGACGCGGCATTAAGAAGTAGTCGGCCTACTTCGAGCCGGATATGAGACGAACGGGTGGTAGCC
>FR878689.1 GCA_000434535.1 Collinsella sp. CAG:166 | reverse complement strand
CGGTCTCCGATGAGTCGGGGCTCACCGTGCGCTCCCACCAGCAGGTGTCCTTGCCCTTCCACTGGCGGACCATCGTCTCGTTCGTGGAATACGGGCTCACCTTGAGCTCGCGGAAGAGCTGATACTCCTTGCCCTCGCCGTTGTAGATGTCTGCCAGGTAGTGATAGTCCTTGGCAAACGAATCGGGCGGTTGCGTACCGCACAGCTCGACCATGGCGGGCAGCCAAAGGGTTGCGGGCAACTCGCTCAGACACGATGCACTGTTGGCGGCGCCAGCGTTATTCGAGATCTTTTTGACAGATTTGATGAGTGCGCGCAACTCGTTGGGCAGCAGCTTAAGGCCGTCGCCGTTGAGCCATTCCCGCAGCTCGCAATCTGCCCAGCCGGCGCTCGGCGGTTCAGCCGCAGCGTTGCGCTCGGCAATACCCGCGTCGAACATAAACGTCAGCCCGGCCTTGCCCGTACCGTCCAGAAGCTCATCGTGACGGATGCCCACAAGCTGCGCGCCGACCTCCAGCCCGTTGGTGAGTTTCACGCGCTTGGTACACGGATAGGGGATATGCCCGTTGTCATCGAGCAGATGATAGCGCTTGGCAATCTCGCGTGCCTCGCTACGGGTCTCGGCGGCCTTAATCTTGAGCGAGATCCCCT
>FR878688.1:21554-29846 GCA_000434535.1 Collinsella sp. CAG:166 | reverse complement strand
CGCGCCCATTTTTGTGCGGGCGACAAAGGGACTGTCCCTTTGTCACATTGCAATAAATGTGATGAAAGTGTGGCGAAATGAGCTTAAAACTTCCGTAAATGTGATAAATGTCACGTTTTACCTAGGGTAAAATGTGGGAAATATCACGTTTACGGAAGTTTCTTTGCGGGAGGTTCGGTCATGCAGCGAGATATCATTGCCAAGCTTAACGCTTGGAAAGCGTCAGAATATCGTAAGCCGCTTATCCTTAAGGGGGCGCGCCAGGTTGGAAAGACGTGGGCGCTTAAGGAGTTCGGCCGAACCTCGTACCGCAATTTTGTGTATCTGACGCTCGAGGAGCCGTCACCTGGGGTACAGAGCGAGTACGCTCAGTTTTTCGAAGGTACGCGCGATCCTCGACGGATCATCTCAAACCTTTCCCTGGCACTTGGACAGCCTATCGATCCCGGCGAAACGCTGCTTATTATTGATGAGATCCAGGATTGTCCTTCTGCAGTCGGCGCCCTTAAATACTTCTGTGACGAGGCCCCCGAGTATCACGTCGCATGCGCAGGGTCTTTGTTGGGCGTTCGCTTGTCCCGTGAGACCAGCGCTTTTCCGGTGGGAAAGGTCGAGTTCATGGAGATGCGCCCCATGAGCTTTTCCGAGTTTCTGAAAGCCGAGGGCGCTGCAAACTACGACGAATACCTTGGCGGCCTGGATCAGATCGAGACAGTGCCCGATTTCTTCCATGTCCGTCTCGTCGAGCATCTTCGTCGTTATTTTGCATGCGGCGGCATGCCAGAGGCTCTTGGCCGGTGGGTGGAGACGGGCGATATCGTTCAGGTCGATAAGGTGTTGTCCGATCTCTTGGATTCCTACGAGCGCGATTTTGCCAAGCATGTTGGCCGTGCGCAGTTCGCCAAGCTTTCACAAATATGGAACTCGATTCCAGCTCAGTTGGCGCGCGAGAACAAAAAGTTCGTTTGGGGTGCGGTGCGCGAGGGGGCTCGTGCTCGAGAATACGAGGATGCTCTGGAATGGCTTGCCGATGCTGGGCTCATCACGGCAGTTCGCCTTAATGCTGCCGGTGGTGTGCCGCTCTCTGCGTACGATGACCTCAAGGCATTTAAAGTCTACTGTCTTGATGTCGGCTTGCTGCGCCGCATGGCAAGGCTGGATGCGTCCGCTTTTGCCATCTCGGATGCGCTATTTTCGGAGTTCAAAGGTTCGTTCGCCGAGAACTATGTGCTTCAGGCATTACTTTCACAGTTAGATGCTGCTCCGCGTTATTGGACAAACGAGAAGCCGAAGCACGAAGTCGATTTTTTGATTCAAGTCGGAAACGAAATCGTTCCCGTCGAGGTCAAATCGGGAGAGGTCGTTCATTCCAAGAGCCTTAAGTACTATGCCGACAAGCATGCGGAGACGACTCCATTGAGGGTCCGCTACTCACTTAAGAACCTAAAGCTCGACGACGGGGTGCTCAACATTCCGTTGTATTTGGCTGATCGATCTGTCCCTCTTATCAAAAAGGCGCTTGATTGTGCACATCTTGACGTTTAGATCCTGGGTGAGCTGACGGGCGGCGGCTAATTAATCGCTCCGTTACGGCCAGGGAGCTTGGGCCTTAGCGATACTTGCTTCGCCAAGCCGTGGGTGTCATGCCGGTGTATTGTTTGAAGGCTTGGGCGAAGGCGGCCTGCTGGGGGTAGTCGAGCCGCTCTGCTACCTGTGCTATCGTAAGCGAGCTATCTGCCAAAAGGTCCTGCGCTCGCTCCATGCGGCGTCTGCGAATGTAGGCGCCCAGGGACTCGCCTGTTTGGGCCTTAAAGGTGGCGCATAGTTTGGAGCGGCTTGTGTAGAGCCTCTCGGCCACCTCATTGATACCCACACGTCTGCCTTTGTCGAGCGCGCGCTCAATCATTGCCGTTGCTTCTTCGGCAATGGTTATGCTGACGCGTGTGTCTGCCGCCTGCCGCGCCTGCTTGTGGGCCGCGCGCGAACAGGCGAGCTCCGCGACCATGGTCTCCACGATGCCCTGCATATAGACGTGTCCGCCTACGGTGCGGGCGCGGTCTTCGTTAATCCGGCGCAGCGTGTGGCAGATGGCAGACGTCGCTTCCTCGTGCCATGGCTCGGCAAACGCCTCAAAGATTCCCGCGAACTCGGTGGGATAGCGGTGCTCCAGTTCGTCAAAATATCCAGGCAAAAAGAGCACCGAGCGCGAGTGATAAAGCTCCCCTGCAAACAGCGGGCTTAATTCCTCGCCACAGCTATCTTGGATAAAGCTGCAAACGGCATTGTTTGGCCACGGTCCATGCAATGGTTTAAGGTTCGCGGGCGTTATGCCAGCCTCGGGCATGCATGTAAGTGTGGGCGCGCTGACCTCGCTCACGCAGGCGTATGGCTCGGGTGTGTATTCGGCCAGGTACATATCGTGCGTCGGGGTGATGAAATGCTCCATGACGATGCAGGTGGGGGAGAGGGGCATGATCCATGCGCGGCCGTGCGCCCGGTCGTTTGCCACCTCGCCGGTAAAGACAGCGCCCTTGCCGGAAAGCTCCAGGCCAAACTGCTCAAACTGTGGTGCGTAGAGCTCAGTTATGTCGGTCGCGGCCCGATGCATTTTCAAAAGCGTCCCCTTCCTTTGCGAAAACGTCCACGCCTGGCTCGATTGTGAGCCTTGACTAACATATCAATGATAAGTTGAGTACGGTTAACTCTCAAGCCGTTAGAAAGGAATCTCATGGCAAAGGGATCAAAAAGGGAAGGTGGAGGCATCGGCGAGTTGCTCGCGTATGCCGGTGACCGCAAATTCCTAACGTATTTGGGCATGGCGCTCTCGGCGCTCTCGCAGCTGCTGAGCTTTGGCCCGTTCGTGTGCATTTGGCTTGTCGCGCGCGATCTGATCGCCGTGGCACCTAACTGGAGCGAAGCCTGCGACATCGCGATGTATGACTGGTGGGCCGTGGGCTTTGCCCTGGCAAGCATCGTAGTTTATTTCGTGGGGCTCATGTGCACGCACCTGTCTGCGTTTCGCTGCGCGTCCAATATCCGCAAGACTACAAGCGAGCACCTGCTTAAGCTGCCGCTTGGCTACTTTGACACGCACGCCACCGGTGAGCTGCGCCGTATCGTAGACGGATGCGCCGCCTCCACCGAGACCCTGCTCGCGCACATGCTGCCCGATATCGCCGGCGCCACCGCCATGGTCGTGGGCCTACTCGTGCTGCTCTTTGCCCTCGATTGGCGTTTGGGTGCGGCATGCCTTATCTCGGTCGTCGTTTCGCTTGGCGCCATGGCCACCATGATGAGCGGCAAAGGCGCCGAGTTCATGAAGGCCTACATGGGAGCGCTGGTCAAGATGAACAAGACCGGCACCGAATACGTACGCGGCATCCCCGTGGTCAAGGTGTTTCAGCAGACGGTCTACTCCTTCAAGGCCTTCCACGATGCGATCGCCGAATACGCCGACATGGCACAAAGCTATGCGGGCACGTTCTGCCGAGGTCCACAGGTACTCAACCTTACCGCGCTCAATGGTCTTGTGGCATTCCTGCTGCCCGTGGCGTTGCTGTTGGCGCCGGGCGAGGCGGACTTCGCGCATTTTATGGCAAACTTCACGTTTTACGCGATATTTTCGGCCGTGGTACCGACAGCCATGACCAAGCTCATGTTTGTGGGCGAGGCCTCTCAGATGAGTGCTGATTCGCTGGCTCGTATTCGAAGCGTCATGGATTCCAAGCAGCTCTCCGTGCCTGCCCAACCCAAGCACCCTGCCGGCGGCGACGTGCGATTTGAGGACGTGAGCTTTACGTACGAGGGTGCCGAAGCACCTGCTGTCAGCCATGTGAGTTTTAGCGTTTCCGCTGGTAGCACCCTCGCCCTGGTGGGTCCCTCGGGTGGCGGTAAGTCAACCTGCGCAAGCCTGATCCCGCGTTTTTGGGATGTCTCCTCGGGTCGAGTGCTCGTGGGCGGCGTGGACGTTCGCGATATGGATCCGCACGAGCTTATGGACCAGGTCGCCTTCGTGTTCCAGACCAACCAGCTGTTCCGGCAAACACTTGCCGATAACGTGCGCGCCTCCAAGCCTACGGCCACTGACGACGAAGTGCGTGCGGCCCTCTCCGCAGCTCAGTGCGACGACATTGTGGCCAAGCTCCCACAGGGCATCAATACCATGCTCGGTGCCGGCGGAGCATATCTTTCGGGCGGCGAGGTCCAGCGCGTGGCACTCGCCCGCGCGATCCTTAAAGACGCGCCTATCGTGGTACTCGATGAGGCCACGGCGTTTGCCGATCCCGAGAACGAGGCACTCATCCAGCGCGCCTTTAGCAAGTTGGCGGCGGGTCGCACGGTCATTATGATTGCGCACCGACTCTCGACTGTAGTGGGCGCAGACCAAATCGTGGTGCTCAACCAGGGCGGCGTGCAGGAGTCGGGTACCCATGCCGAGTTGCTGTCCCAAGAGGGTCTGTATGCCAAGATGTGGGCCGAGTACGAGCAGGCCGCGAGCTGGAAAATCACTGCAGCGACCGCGGATGCCGCCGTCACGAAGGGAGGCGAGGCCTAAATGTTCGCCTCATTCCAAAAGAAGTATTTCCTATCCGATAAAGGCGTCGCCGGAGTAAAACGCGGCATTTTCTGGACCACGCTCACCAATCTCATTACCATGGCCGGCATGGGCTTTTTATTCCTGGTTATGGCCGGCTTTGTCGAGCATCTCGCCAGCGGGGCTGACCTGCCGGATGCCCTGCCGATCGTGGGCGGCCTCCTGGTCTTTTTCGTATTGCTCTTTGCCTCTAACTGGCGGCAGTATTACTACACCTACTGTATCTTTTACGAGGAGTGCGGCAAGCAGCGTATGGAGATTGCCGAGCGCTTGCGCAAACTGCCGCTGTCGTTTTTTGGTCGTCGTGATCTGGCCGATTTAACCGAGACCATCATGGGCGACGTCCAGGCCATGGAGCACGCCTACAGCCACGTGCTGGGAGAGCTTTGGGGTGCCATCATCGCAAGCGCCATTGTGTTCGTGGCGTCGCTGTTCTTTTGCTGGCAGCTGGCGATCGCGGCGTTTTGGAGCGTTCCCGTGGCCTTTGCCGTGCTGTATCTAACACGCGGCCCCATGACCCCGGTGTTCGATCGCGTGCGCGCCGAGAAGGTCAAGGTTACCGAGGCGATTCAAGAGACGCTCGACTGCGTTCGCGAGATCCGTGCCACCAACCAGGAGGCCCATTATCTTGAGGGACTCAACGCCGTGATCGATGCCGAGGAGCGCGAGACCACCAAGGGCGAGCTCGCTAACGGGCTTTTGGTCAACTCCGCCTTTGTCATCCTGCGTCTGGGCATTGCCACCACGCTGGTTACGGGCGCCGCGGTGGTCGCCTCCGGGCAGGTCGACTTTTTGGTGATGTTTGCCTTCCTGCTTATGGTGAGCCGTATCTATGCACCCTTTGACCAGGCGTTAATGTTAATGTCCGAGCTGTTTGCCGCCGAGTCGTCTGCCAAGCGCATGCGTTCCATCATGGAAGAGCCTGTGGCGCGGGGCAGCGAGAAATTTGAGCCCGTGGGCCACGATGTGGTGTTCGATCACGTGGCATTTGGCTATGGTGCGGGCGAGGACGGGCGCGCCGGCGAGAAAGTTCTTACCGATGTGAGCTTTACCGCCAAGGAAGGCGAGGTCACGGCACTGGTCGGTCCTTCGGGTTCCGGTAAGTCTACGGTGAGCCGCCTAGCCGCGCGCTTTTGGGATGCCACCGAAGGCACGGTCACCGTGGGTGGCGTGGATGTTGCGAGCGTCGATCCCGAGGTGCTGCTGCGCGACTACGCCATTGTGTTCCAAGACGTGCTGCTCTTTGACGACACGGTGATGGGAAACATCCGCCTCGGGCGTCGTGATGCCACCGATGAGGAAGTGCTTGCAGCCGCGCGTGCCGCCAACTGCGACGAGTTCGTGAACCGCATGCCGCAGGGCTACGACACCATGATCGGCGAGAACGGCTCCAAGCTGTCCGGCGGCGAGCGCCAGCGCATCTCCATCGCCCGTGCGCTGCTCAAAGATGCGCCCATCGTGCTGTTGGACGAGGCGACGGCGAGCTTGGATGTGGAGAACGAGACCGTGGTACAGCAGGCGCTCTCCCGTCTGCTTGCAGGCAAGACGGTTATCGTTATTGCCCACCGTATGCGTACGGTGGAAAATGCCGACAAAATCGTTGTGCTCAAGGATGGTGTGGTTGCCGAGCAAGGCGTTCCGGCGCAGCTCAAGGCGGCAGGTGGAGAATTCGCCCGCATGGTTGCGTTGCAAAAGGAGGCGGCGGACTGGCAGCTGTAGGAAAGGGGACCAAGATTTCCAAAGGTTAACTTTGGTTGACCATAATAGTTCGACTAAACTAGTCTCAAAAGCGTGCTCGAGCAAACTAATGAACTCGGGTGCTAAGGCACCATGCCGCGCTTGTGCGGCAAAAGGGAGAAGCAACATGAAGAAGTCGACTTTTAACACCCTGCTTGTCGGTGGCGGTTTTCTGCTTGGCACGGCCGGCATCAAGCTGCTTACCAGCGCTCCGGTAAAGAACGCCTGCGTGCAGGGCATCGCGTGCGGTATGCGCGTCAAGAACTGCTACCAGGACATGGTCGAGCAGGCCAAGGCCAATGTCGATGACATGGTTGCCGAGGCTGCCTACATCACCCAGAGCGAGGCCGCTGCTGACGAGGCAGCCGAGTAACGCTCCCAGGCACAAACTATGAGATTCTCGATTATTAGCGAGATCCCCGGCAGGACCCGTCTTCAATTGGCGGGTCCTGTGCCAGAGAGCGATCTCGATGCACTTCTTAAGCTTGGCGGCGACATTGACGGCGTGCACAAGGTGCGCGTTTATGGCCGTATTGGCCAGATGGCGCTGGAGTACGACGAGCCGCGCCGCGCAAGCGTGCTCGATGCCCTAGGCGCACTCGATGCTCAAGCTATCGCCGATGCCAAGTCGGGCTACGTGATGCAACTCGAGCCGCGCAAGCACAAACTCGTTATGGACCTGGCGACACTCGTCGGCGCCCATTACGCACGTCGCTGGTTCTTGCCGACGCCTCTGCGTGCGGTGTTTGTCGTGGCCGGTTACATGGCATTTTTGCGCGCTGCCCTTCATGAGCTGGCGCAGCCGCGCCTGACCGTTCCTGTGCTCGACGCTTCGGCCATCGGCATTTCGTTCGTCAAGCGTGATGTCGACACCGCGGGCCAGACGATGTTCCTGCTCAACGTGGGCGAGCTGCTCGAGGACTACACCCGCGCCATGAGCGAAAACGAGCTCATCAACTCGCTTCTCGATGTGCCCGACAAGGCGCAAAAGGTCGTCGGCGACACCGAGGTGAGCGTTGCCGCGACCGAGCTTGAGCCCGGCGATTTGGTCGCCGTGCGCACTGGCATGTCCATTTGCATCGACGGTGTTGTCGAGCAGGGAAGCGCCATGGTCAACCAGGCGACCCTGACCGGCGAGCCGCTTGCCGTCGAGCGCAGCGCGGGCGACGACGTGTTCGCCGGAACCGTCGTGGAAGACGGCAGCATCTTGGTGCGCGTGCGCGCCAACACGGCTCAGACCAAGCTCCGCTCGATCGTCTCGCTCGTGCAGACGGCCGACTCGCTCAAGTCCGAGGGCCAGTCGCATATGGAGGACCTCGCCAACAAGATCGTCCCGTGGAACTTCCTGCTCGCGGGCTTGGTTGCACTCACCACCCGCAGCCTCATCAAGACCTCGGCGGCACTGATGGTCGACTACTCGTGCGCACTCAAGCTCACGGGTTCCGTCGCCGTCATGACCGCCATGAGCGATGCCGCCAAGATGGGTGTTATGGTCAAGGGTGCTAAGTATTTTGAGTCGTTTGCTAAGGCCGACACCATTGTGTTTGATAAGACCGGTACGCTGACCGAGGCGCAGCCGCGCCTGGCTTGCGTGCTCACGACCGACGGCTGGAGCGAGGACGAGGTCCTGCGCCTTTCTGCCTGCCTGGAGGAGCATTTCCCGCATCCGGTGGCGCGTGCCGTGGTCAACGCTGCTCACGAGCGTGGGCTCGAGCACCGCGAGCGTCACGCTGCTGTCGAGTATATTGTGGCGCACGGCATCGCTTCGTCCATCGAGGGACGTCGCGCCATCATCGGCTCGGCACACTTTGTGTTTGAGGACGAGAGCGCGCAGCTCGAGTCCGACATCAAGGAGCGCATTGAGTCCCAGATGCAGGGCCTGTCGCCGCTGTATCTGGCGGTCGACGGCACCGTTGTGGGCGTGCTCGGCATCGAGGACCCGCTTAAGCCCGGGGTCCGCG
>FR878688.1:21024-21542 GCA_000434535.1 Collinsella sp. CAG:166 | reverse complement strand
TTAAGCCCGGGGTCCGCGAGGCCATCGCCGACTTGCACGCGTTGGGCGTTAAGCACGTGGTCATGCTCACGGGCGACTCGGAGCGCACGGCCGAGCGCATTGCGCGCGAGGCGGGTGTCGACGAGTTTAAGGCCGAGCTGCTGCCCGAGGACAAGTACGCCTATGTGGAGCGGATTAAGCGCGAGGGGCGCCACGTTGCCATGGTGGGCGACGGCGTTAACGATTCGCCGGCGCTCGGTTTGGCCGACGTGGGGTTGGCCATGGGCGGCGGGAGCGACATCGCCAAGGAGGTCGCCGACATCATCCTGACCGATACGGATCTTGCCGCGATCGTGCGCCTGCGCCGCATGAGCCAGGGGCTTATCGACCGTCTGACGAGTTCGTATTCCAAGGTGATGCTCACCAACTCGGCGCTGTTGGCATTGGGTATTACCGGCATGATCACTCCGCAGACGTCATCGCTGCTGCACAACGGCTCAACGATCGCCTACAGCCTGAGCAACGCGAAGGCCTATCTA
>FR878688.1:5490-21008 GCA_000434535.1 Collinsella sp. CAG:166 | reverse complement strand
GAAGGCCTATCTACGCTAACACTTTTGCTTGAGTTTATGGCCTGCACCCGGGCGGCACTGCCGTCGTCCGGATGCAGGCTTTTTTGTGTTTGACCGTGTGCTATCAGCTGTTTATAGTGGTGCTAGCAGTGATAGCAGGCGGAAGGAGCGTGATCAATATGAGCGTTGCTGGCAGTATGGCGCAGGTGAACGTTCGCGTGGATCGCCAAGTCAAGAACCGTGCCGAGGAGGCGCTGCGGCTTTCGGGTGGAACGCTGCCCGACCTTATTAAAAAAGTCGTGGCCAAGGTTGCGCAGGGCGGCGGTTCGTGTGAGGAAATCCTTGAGGCCGTTAACGACCGGCAGCGGGGTGCCGCGCTGGATTCTCCGTTTGCCGCATCCTGGGCGGCGGCTGATCAGCTTTACGCGGACTTGGGCATCGCTGTGTCGCCCGTATCCGACGATCGCGGTTGGGACACAATCTATTCCGAAGCCATGGATGAGTATTATCGCCAAAAGGGGATGATCCAGTGAGTGGGGCGCCTCTCAAGATCATGGTCGACGCCAACGTATGGGTTGATTCGTTTTGCGTCGACCATACCGAGTCGCTTGCCGCGCGTGCGTTTATTGGGCGGGCGACGGAGACGGGGGCGTTGCTGTTCTTCCCGGTGCATATCGCTAAGGACGTGCTGTACGTTGTCCAACACGAGCCGAAGCGTAGCGTTCTTGCCAGCGGGGGAGCGCTCGACGAGGCATCTGCCCGCGCAATTGGCGATGCGGCGCTGGCGTTTGTTCGAAACATGACCGAAAACGCCACGGCCGTGGGTGCAGATTCGTCGGACCTTTGGCTGGCCGACAAATACTTAGCGCTCCATCGCGATTACGAGGACAACTTGGTACTCGCCGCATGCAAGCGCGCGCAGGTCGATTACTTGGTGACCAACGATCGCAAGCTGCTCGAACATGCCGATCTTGCAGCAAAGACGCCTCGTCAAATGATGCCGATTCTTGCTTTGGCCGAACGCGGCGGCGCGGCTATCGGTTGACGCGAACTGTTTGCGGGCCTCTTGGACGACGATGCGCCAAGGGACCCGCGTCTGCTATTTACATTTACAAAAGCTCGGCCTTAATGGCGGGACTTTCTGCGAGCTTTTCGGCTGCCTTTTCGTCGGAACTGTCGAGTGCTGCCAGGCTGCGGTAGACCCACTCGTTGACCTGGGTGTTCTTGACGCTTGCGGTCTGCATAAGGGTGCCTACCTCGCGGATTGCTGCGAGCAGATCGGCTTTGGGACCCGCGAGCTCGACCTCGACGCCGTGGTAGGCGGTCACGCCGCGGTTCTCACTCACGTGGTCGATAAAGCCCTCGACGGTCTCAAGCTGCTGGGCGAGAGCTGCATCATCGTCAGCGTCCAGCGCAACAAGGGCGTTCGAAACCGTGAGGGCGGGATGTCCGCAGGGGACAAAGCCTTCGATGACATCCATAGCTTCGGTAATGGTTGAACCCAGGCCTGCGAGGGCATTGACGAGTTGCTGCTTGGTATCCATAACGGTCCTTTCGACGGGTCAATTTTGCTTGGCGAAAATATACGTGACGCGATCGGTAACAAAAGTGCGAAGTGCGGCGCACATTGGGGTCTTCACAGCTCGTGCATAGAACAGCTGTCCGCTTTCAGAACGTGGTAAGATAACACTTCACAAGCGGGGCTCGCCCCGTATGTTCCTTGAAAAGTCGACGGGTGTTGGGTGCTCGTGCCCAATGCCATCCAGACTTTCCCGACATTCGGGGGCGACTGGTTTCGACACGATAGCTCTGAGAGAGGAAGCAAGCCGAGGTCTCCTCGCCTCGTTAAACAGGGGTACCGTCAAATTGAATTGACAACAACTCTTCTTTTGAGCCTATGGCTCTCGCTGCTTAGTTTATAGCGGCGCGTCAACCCGGTGATTTCCCCGACACCGGTGCGACGTCATGTTAGGGGAATGCTCCTGTGCACGTAATCGGTATGGCGCAGGCTAAGACCGAACCGGTTAGGACGCCGCGAGCGTGTCGCTGCGCGCAAAGCGTCCGAGACTAAACCAGCGACTGAGCTTGGAGATGCCAATCAGGGGGCTTTCGTGGACCGGAGTTCGATTCTCCGCGCCTCCACCATAAGTAACAGGCAGGTAGATATTCGTATCTACCTGCCTTTTTATTTCCAGTCCGTACCGCGGAGAATCGAACTCTGCTCCAAAACCCATGCGCTCGCCATCCCAAAACTGGGTAGAAGAAAGCCAAAACGCAATCGCAGGAGGTCAATATGACTGCAGGAGATAAGGCAAAGAACGCCGGCAAGGTCGCGCTCGTTTTGGAGGGCGGTAGTTTTCGCGGGCAGTTTACCGCGGGCGTGCTCGACGTTCTCATGGAGGCCGGCGTCGAGATTCCGGCGGTATATGGCGTATCGGCCGGCGCCCTCAACGGCGTGAACTACAAGTCGCACCAGATCGGCCGTGCCAACCGCATCAACCTGGCTTTCTGCAACGATAGCCGCTTCATGGGCGCCGCATCGTTTGCGTCCACGGGCTCCATTGTGGGTTACGACTTCATCTTCAACGATGTCCAGGACCGCCTGGACCCCTTTGACAACGAGACGTTCGATGCGAGCCCCATCGAGATGTACGCCGTCGCGACGGACATGCTGTTCGGAACCGCCGCGTACCTTCCGGTCAAAAGCGCCGTGCTCGATCTCGACGCCGTGCGCGCCTCGACTTCGTTGCCGCTGGTGACGCCTCCGGTCGAGATCGACGGGCACAAATACGTCGACGGTGGCGTTGCCGATTCGGTCCCCATCGAGCATGTGCTCGAGGAGGCGGGCTTCGACCGTGCGGTCGTCATCGTCACGCAGGACCGTTCGTATGAGAAAAAGCCCTACGAGTTTTTGCCGGCCGCGCGTGCGCGTTATGCCGACTACCCCTATCTGCTCGAGGCTATCGAGACGCGCCATGACCGTTACAACATCCAGCGCATGCACCTGTGGAAGTATGAGCGCGAGGGCCGTGCGTTGGTCGTCGCTCCGCAAAAGCCGGTCGAGGTCGGCCATATCGAGCACGATCCGGCAAAGCTTTTGGACCTGTATATTCAGGGCCGCCAGGAGGCAAAGCGCCTGCTCGCGGAAATCCAAGAGTTCGTTGAGTGCTAGGGACGGCGAACCCTCAAAAATGAAAACAGCTAAAGAGCTGGAAAAATCACAGCTCGTGGATGACATGTGCAGAAACTCTGATCGGAGCCAAAATACCTGTTGACTCGTACGGCGAGCGGGGTAATATGGACGGGTTACTTGCAGAGCCCCGTGAATCTCTGTAACAACACGTACTGTACATGGAGGAGTCTAAGTGATTTCGAAATCGACTCACTACGCCAAGCAGGGCGAGGTCCAGCGCAACTGGGTTCTCGTCGACGCCGATGGTGCTGTCCTGGGCCGTCTTGCCACCCAGATCGCAATGATCCTGCGCGGTAAGAACAAGCCCCAGTTCACGCCCAACAGCGACTGCGGCGACTTCGTTGTCGTCATCAACGCCGATAAGGTCCAGCTTACCGGTAACAAGGCCGACACGAAGACCTATTATCGCCACAGCGGCTACAACGGCGGCCTCAAGGCTGAGAGCTTCCGCCAGGCTATGGAGAAGCACCCGGAGAAGGTCATCGAGCGTGCCGTTCGCGGTATGCTGCCCAAGACCACCCTCGGCCGTGCCCAGATGACCAAGCTTAAGGTCTACGCTGGTGCCGAGCATCCGCACGCTGCCCAGAACCCCACGAAGATTGAGCTGGAGGCTTAAAGATGGCTGAGAACACCGTTGTCTACCAGGGTACCGGCCGTCGTAAGAACGCCGTCGCCCGCGTCCGTCTCGTCCCCGGCACCGGCAAGGTGACCATCAACAAGCGTGACGCCGAGCAGTATTTCGGCCGTCATCAGCTCGTTGAGAACGCCCTTGCTCCCTTCAAGGTGACCGACACCGCCGGTCAGTTCGACGTTATCGCTCTGTGCGATGGCGGCGGCATCTCCGGTCAGTCCGGCGCTCTGCGCCTGGGCATCGCTCGCGCTCTTCTGAACGCTGGCGATTACCGTGCTGACCTCAAGAAGGCCGGTTTCCTTACGCGCGATGCTCGCGTGGTCGAGCGCAAGAAGTACGGCCTCAAGAAGGCCCGCCGCGCTCCCCAGTTCTCCAAGCGCTAAGGTTTTATCTCCTTACGAGATACAATGTACAAGCGGGGCCTACCGACTGCTCGGTGGGTCCCGCTTTTCTTTTTCGACTAGGGTGGGTGACTGCGTTTTGCCCACTTGGGAAGGAGCGATCCTATGCCCCAGAACATCTTCGGTACCGATGGCGTCCGTGGCGTCGCCAACGCCGACCTCTCGTGCGACCTTGCATTTCGTCTGGGCCGCGCGGCGACCAAGTTCCTTGGCCCGGACATTTGCATCGGTCGCGATACGCGTCTTTCGGGCACCATGCTCGAGAGTGCTCTGACCGCTGGCATTATGGCCGAGGGCGGTCGCCCGCATTGCTGCGGCGTTATCCCTACGCCGGCCGTGGCACTGCTCACCGTTCAAAACGAGCTCGATGGCGGCATCGTCATCTCTGCTTCGCACAATCCGCCGGAGTTCAACGGCATCAAGTTCTTTAGCCGCAAGGGCATGAAGCTTCCCGACGCGGTTGAGGAAGAGATCAGCGCCTGGGTCATGTCCGAGGAAGCCATGGCTGCCGATACGCTGCCGACCGGTGCCGGCGTGGGCCACATCATCAAGATGAAGGACGCCCGCAAGGCATACGTCGACCACGCCATCGATACGCTTGATGGCCTGAGGCTCGATGGCCTGGTCGTTGCCGTCGACTGCGGTCACGGTGCTTCCTGCCAGACTACGCCCGCCGCGCTGCAGCGCCTAGGCGCCACGGTCCATGCCATCAACACCGATTATTGCGGCACCGACATTAACGTTGAGTGCGGCTCTACGCACCTCGAGCCCCTGCGCGAGCTCGTGCTGCGCACCCATGCCGATATCGGTCTGGCCCACGACGGCGACGCCGACCGCGTGCTGTTCGTGGACAGCGAGGGCAACGAGATCGACGGTGACTACATCCTGGCTATCTGCGGTTCTGACCTTGCCGCTCGCGGCAAGCTCGCCAACTCCGAGATCGTCTCGACCGTCATGTGCAACCTGGGCTTCTCCATCGCTATGAAGGAACAGGGCTTCGAGATGGTTCAGACCGCCGTGGGCGACCGCTACGTTCTGGAGCGCATGCTCGCGGACGGTGCCGTCATCGGCGGCGAACAGTCCGGCCACATCATCTTCCTGGAGCACAACACCACCGGTGACGGCCTGGTGACGGCTCTGCAGCTGCTGGCCGTGCTCAAGCGCACCGGTCGTACCCTCACCGATCTTGCCGGCATCATGAAGAAGTACCCGCAGGTACTCGTCAACGTGCATTCCGACAACAAGGCTGGTCTGGACGATTGCCGGCCCATCTGGGATGCCGTCGCTGCTGCCGAGAAGGAGCTTGACGGCCGCGGCCGCATTCTGGTGCGCCCGAGCGGTACCGAGCCGCTGGTCCGCGTGATGGCCGAGGCCGAGACGCACGAGCTGACCCAGCGCGTTGTCGACGACATCGTCGAGGTTGTCAAGCGCGAACTTCCCTAATGGTCAAAAACCGTTGCCAAGTGGTAAACTGTTAAGGTTATTTTGATTGATTGGTATGTCCGAGGGGGAGCATGTTCACTAAAGTCCTAAGGTCTTTTGGTATGCGTGGTCGAGTCCTTACGCTGGATGCTCCCATCTCGGGCGACGTCATTCCGCTTTCCGAGGTAAACGACCAGACGTTTGCCACCGGCCTTTTGGGCCAGGGCGTGGCGATTCAGCCCACCGGAACGCGTGTGATTGCACCGGCTGACGCCAAGGTCGAGGCCATTTTTCCCACGGGACACGCCGTTGCGCTTAACACGGTCGATGGTCTGGACGTGCTCATCCACGTTGGCCTGGACACTGTTCAGCTCGAGGGCAAGCACTTTACCGTACATGCGCAAGTGGGTGACATCGTCCATAAGGGCGATGTACTCATTGAGTTCGATCGCGAGGCAATTGCTGCCGAGGGCTACGATGTGACGGTTCCCATCTTGGTGTGCAACTCCGTTGAGTTCTCGAGCATCAAGGGCTCCGTTGGCGTGCATGTCGAAGAGATGGACCAGCTCATCGTTGCTCGCGAGCGCTAGCAAGTGCACATGGCCATTAGCCTACAATTCAAACACGTTTACGGAGGGCGCCCTTGAAAGAGGACGCCCTCCGTGGCAAGATGGGAAACGTCCGAGGCTAAACAGCTTCGGGTCACCGTGGACGGGCAGGGGCCTCGACGCGGCTAGACACGAGACACATACATTACGCGACCTCGCCCTGGTGGCCGCACACGTTGGTTGCGGCCGACGCGGGCCGCGGGCAAGTGCTTGTAAGGGGACCTTGCCTCTCTTGTACGAGAAAGGACGCGTAATGAAGATCATTAAAGCTAAAGACTACGAGGATATGAGCCGCAAGGCCGCCAATATCATCTCGGCGCAGGTTATCCTCAAGCCCGATTGCGTGTTGGGCCTTGCCACCGGCTCCACCCCGATCGGTGCCTACAAGCAGCTCGCTGCTTGGTACGAGAAGGGCGACGTCGACTTTGCCGAGGTCAGCACCTACAACCTGGACGAGTATCGCGGCCTTTCGCACGACGATCCCCAGAGCTATCACTATTTCATGCGTGAGAACTTCTTCGATCACATCAACATCGACCTGAACAACACGCATGTGCCCGACGGTTCCAACCCCGACGCCGCCGCTGCCTGCTCTGAGTACGACAAGATTGTCGCCGAGGCCGGTTACCCGGATCTGCAGCTGCTCGGTATTGGCAACAACGGCCACATCGGCTTCAACGAGCCCGATGACCACTTCTCCAAGGGCACGCACTGCGTCGACCTCACCGAGAGCACCATTCAGGCCAACAGCCGCCTGTTCGACAGTATCGACGATGTTCCCCGTCAGGCCTACACCATGGGTACCCAGACCATCATGTATGCCCGCATGATCCTGGTCGTCGCCAACGGCGAGGCCAAGGCTCAGGCCGTGCATGACATGTGCTATGGTCCGGTTACGCCCGAGTGCCCGGCTTCGATCCTGCAGCTGCACACCAACTGCGTTGTCGTTGCCGACGAGGCCGCCCTTTCGCTCTGCGAGTAGCGCGAATCCTGCAGCTCGACATAGCCTTGCCTAAGGCCTCCGCTTTGCGGGGGCCTTTTTGCTATCCCTTTCCGCCCACTTGACCAAAAACTTGCCGCAAGCTTGACGAATTCCGGATATCCAACAGCTTGATTCATTCCATACCAGATTCTATGCAAAAATGCCACTAGAAGGTCGTAGACGGTAGCGGGTGCTAGGCGAGTTGAATGACATGGCCGAACCTTGTTCATCTGCGTTACACTGCCGCTTAGATGGGACAAGCTGACAAGCTCATTTACCTGCTTAAAGACCGATTAGTCGGGGGATTAACAACAATCGGCCCTCGCTGTACAAAAACTTGCCGCTTGCGTACCAAAAGACAACCTAAAACACAAGGTCGCTCTATTCATAGCGCGGCTTGTATGGTCTTGCGGCTACAGTGTCCATACGGTCGAGTTGAGGAGCGGGCATGGTAAACGATTTGAGCGGTATAGACGACCTCGAGCTGATGCCGCTGGGCGGAGGCTATATGGTGCGACGCGAACGCTTGATGAATGAGCTTATCGCCAAGGGCCGAAAGGCCGGCATCGTGGTTCTTTATGCACCCGACGGGTTTGGGAAGACCTCGGTGCTGCTGCAGTACACCCATGAGGTTAAATGCGACCCGACGCGAGGCCCCGTGCGGATTATCGAGGCCGATCGCGCCATTGGGCGCGAGGTGTTTATGCAGCTCGAGGTGGTTACCGAAGAACTCAAAGACAAACCGCATTCCCTTATCGCGATTGATAATGTGCCAAACCTCGATCAGCACGATACCGAAGACCTCATCGACAGGATTCGCGGCCTGCGCGCTATGGGGGTAGGGGTCTTTATCTCCTGCCGTCCTTCAAATCGTCAGCTGATTCATGGGCTGGGCGATTCGGTTAAGATCAATGCGCAGATGCTCAAGGTGCATGCCTATGAGTATTCGGCGTGGGCATCGGCGTTTTCGATCAGCACATCGCTCGACTTTTATCAGCTCACGCAGGGCGTGCCCGAGCTCGTCTCGGCATTGCAGACGGGTCTGTATGGCCAAGGCGACGTAGCCGGTCTGCTCGAAAACGAGATTGTCAACGTATATGGCGCGGCACTTGTCGATCTGGCTTCGCTCGACAATAATGCGCTGTTTTGCGTGGCATGTCTCATGGTTTTGATGGGCGAGGGCAATATCTCAGAACTCGAGGCTTGCGGGGTGAGGCTGTCGATGGTCGACCAGTCCTACTTTGTACGCGACTACCCGATCTTTGGCTTGGATCCCGCCGAGCGGAGTTTTACGTGTCTGGGCACGGAGGATAACGGACGCCTGCGTTTGCGTAAGTTGGTGGCCGAGGTTCGCCCCGAACTTGTTCCGAGGGCGGCCCGGATTTTGCTTAAGGCGGGCCGATGCGATGCGGCGATGGGCCTGGCGGATGCCTTTTTGGACCGTGAAGCGGTCCTTGAACTTGCTGGGCAGTATGGGGTCGATCTGGCCCTGACGGGCCACGGGGCCGATATCTGCCGAGCAGCGCTGGGCACGATCGATGCCGACGATCCGGCTCCAGAGCCAACGCCTGCCGAGGCGCTTGGCGTATATCTGGCGGCGGTCAGCGTGTCCAACACAAAGCTCGCCCGCTATATGGCATCGGTCATCGAGCGCGGGGGCGAACGGGCGGCCTGCGAAATAGACCCTGTTTCATGGAGGGTGGCCCAGACACTGACGGCTGTTTGCTATGGGGACAACGGACTTGGGCTTCCTACGAACCTGGCCGTGCCAGAAATCGAGACATCCCATACCGCACTCGATATGTTGTCTGCGCATATCGAGGTCAAGCGCTGTCTGACCGAGCGGGGAGATGACGGCGGCGTTCTACAGCAGCTCAAAACGAGCAAGGCCTACGACTGTGAGCTCGATATCGCGGGGATTGTTATACGGGCCGATAGCATGCTGGTGGAGCTCTTTGACGGGTCGTTTGCGGGAACCGACGAGCGCGACGACGAGATGACGGTGGTGCGGGAGGCGCTCGACGTACGTGGGCTTAAGGCGATGGCTATCTGGGTGCGCATGGTGTTGGCGGCACGGCGGCTCCTTTCCGGCTTGCCGGTAACCGACGACGCGGCGTTCAACGAGCTCGATCGTTTTGCCGTGCGCATGCGCGACAACCAGATTCAGCTGTTTGGCCTGTTGCTAGAAGGCTGGCAGTCGCTGACAGAGGGACGGCCGGTTAATGCAAAGTTCCGTGCGGTCCAAGTGCTCAAACTTGCCGAGGAGTCGATTGCGTACATGCGCGATAACGCATTGCTGCTGGAGCGCGCGGCATATCTGCGTAACACCTCGATGGTTTCGGTGCGCGAGGAAGCGGAGCTACTCGATATAAGCCAGACGCAGGTTGGTGGAGCGGAGGCCTGGATGGTGGCGCTGCATCTGGCCTGTGCGGGCCGAGACAGCGACCTTGCGGCCTGGATGTCCATGAATCGCGCGGGGATTCTAGAGCCATCGTATCGGCTCTTTGCGCGCCTTGCCATGCATTGTCTGGGCGAGCCGGCGGGCAGGATACGCAAGAAGCTTCCCGTGCGCGAGCTGTCGCGGTACTCGTTGCGCGACGATTTGGAAGGGGAGGGCGAGCGCCTGTTCCAGGCTGGCGAGGTTGAAGCCGTTGATACCATCGACCATATCGAGATTCGCATGTTTGGCGCGTTTCGCGCCGAGCGCGACGGGTTTCCCATCACGGACAAAATGTGGCGCCGCAAGAAGGCGGCGACGCTTGCCGAGCGGCTTGCGCTGGGCATGGATGCGCTCGTCGATCGTGAGACGCTGGCCATGGAGCTGTGGCCCCATGCCGAGTTCAATAGCGCTCGCAACAACCTGTACTCGACGATATCGCGCTTGCGGTCGGCTTTGGGACCGACGCCGGATGGCAAGTCGTGTGTGCTCATCCAAAATGAATGCATCGGACTCAACGGCGACTACGTCAAGACCGATGTACGGCTGTTTGACCAGATAAGCCGCGAGGTTTTGGGAAATCGCACGGGTGCGCGCGGGCCCCATTTAGTTGAACTGTGCCTTAAGATTGAGCAGCTTTATGCTGGACCGCTGTATGTTCCCAATGGCTGTAATCCCACCTACTTTTTGCGTATGCGACGCATTATGCAGTCAAAGTACATCGATTGCATGATTAAGGGAGCAAATGCTGCTCTAGAAGAAAACGATCTGCAGTCGGCGATTTGGCTGGCGGAGTCGGGGCTTCGGCAGGAAACGGCGCGTGAGGATATGGTGCGCTGCGCCATGCGCGTCTACAGTGCGGCGGGGCGACGGCGCGATATCGTCGAGCTGTACAGCGGGCATATGCACCATCTGAGGGAGCAGGTCAATGGCGTGCCCGAGCCCGAGACGCGGCGTCTATACGAGCGTTTGGTGGAGGGGCGGCTCAATCGCGTGCTGGTCGAGCGATAAAAAACGGGCGCCCGAAGTACTTGGGCACCCGTATGCTTGCTATGTGTTGGCTTGCCGGATCATTGGCTCTTAGACGAGCTTGATCTTCTCGATGTCCTTGCGCGAGGACTCGCGATACAGCGAGAACTTGCGGCCGATGACCTGGACGACCTCGGCGTGGCAGCGCTCAGCGAGCTCTTCGGCGGCCTCGCGGGCGGAAAGACTGGAGCCATCGAGCACGGAGCACTTAACGAGCTCGTGCTTTTCCAGGTAGGCGACCGTCTGCTCGACGGTGCCCTCGTTGACATCGGACTTGCCGATAATGATGGCGGGGTTGAGGTGATGGGCCATGCTGCGAAGCTGCTTGACCTGGGCTCCTGTCAGTGCCATGGGTTCTCGCTTTCTATGTATGGGGCGCCCCGCGACGGGGCCTTAATCTACGTGAGCTGTCCCACGATAGCGCAGGAACGGCGCGGTGTGGAGCGCGTTTGCCCAGTTCGCAAAGAATGCGGATGCCGGACGGGAAGACGATGCAAGCTTTAGATGGGCTACGGGCGGGGTACGGAGACCGGCTCCCATGCAATAAACGCCCAACGGACCTTGCGGACGTGGTCGAGCATATAGCGTCCCTGCGGCACACCCTTGGAGCCCGGCTCACCGGCATGGGGGTTCTCAATCATGTGCTGGGCGATGTAGTCGCGCAGACGGTCGACCTTATCCTCGTTGCCATGCTCGAGCATACGGGAAAAATCTGCTACGCCCGCTTCAAGGTTATCGAAGGTATCGCGACGAGGCGATTCAAAGTACGTAACCTGCGGCAGGGCACCCATCTGAATGAGGATATTAAAAGCATACACAAAGCCATTACTGCAGGTAACCGAGGCACCGATGGCGTTCATCAGGTGCAGGTCATAGCGCGGGCTGGAGTTGGCGACCATCGTGACAGCACAACGCCGACGAGCCGTACGATCAAGCTTGGCAAGCGCGCCTTTTAGATTGGTCGTCGTAACTGACCGACTGGCAAAGGCAACATCCACCGCTTTCGCGACCGGTCCAACCAAATCCCAATCATCATCCCAAGCAAGCTCAAGCGGCGTAATAAGATCTTCGAGCCCGTAATACTCAATGCCGGCATCAAGCGTGCCCAACATGGCAGGAGAGAAGTCGGCAGCAATCACGGAATGCCCAGCCTGAGCAAGCGGAATAGCAATCGACCCAGCCCCACACCCCATATCGAGCACCGACTCGCCGGGCTCAAGTGCCAACAGCTTTATAAAATCCCGCGCATACGGAGCAGTCTCCAGCGGACGAAAATGCCGAGCCCGTTTATCCCACTCAAAAGGATCATCAGCCCGTCGCCGATCAGCTTGCAGACGCATCCATTCGCCATTCCAATCAGCAGAAAGAAGCTCAGAGCGAGCATCCCCATCAACCACGGGCCAACCTCCTAGCAACAAAAAAGCGACTCTCCCAAAAAGAAGAGCCGCAACCAGCATATATCAGAAAGAACCGATCCAACGCCAAACCGCCATACCAGCAAAGTAGGGCAGAAGCGAAGCGACTGCCAAAGGGATAGAACCCAACCGAGGTCCCGTTGTGCGGGAGCCCCGGGGAGGGTAAATATATAAGGTCGATCGCGAGTTCCGCACGAGCCGGAGAGCACTTAATGTGCTCTCCGTGCGAGTCAGGACTGTCCGAGCAGGCGACCTTATATATTTACCCTCCCCGGGGCTCCTCGCCCGAACCCTCAGCTAGTTCTTGAGCGAGTTCAGCGGCGCCGGGAAGCGTCCACCACGGTGGGCAAGCACGGTGCCGGCGTTGGGGTTCACCGGCATGATGGGTGCACGGCCGAACAGGCCGCCATACTCGACGCAGTCGCCCACGCCCTTGCCGATGGCGGGAATCACGCGGACGGCCGTGGTCTTGTTGTTGATGACGCCGATGGCCATCTCGTCGGCGATGATGCCGGCGATGGTCTCGACCGGGGTGTCGCCGGGGATGGCGATCATGTCCAGGCCGACGGAGCACACGCAGGTCATAGCCTCGAGCTTCTCGAGCGAAAGCGCGCCAGCCTCGACGGCGGCGATCATGCCGGCATCCTCAGACACGGGGATAAAGGCACCGGAGAGACCGCCCACGCTGGAGCTTGCCATGACGCCGCCCTTCTTGACGGCATCGTTGAGCATGGCGAGCGCACAGGTCGTGCCCGGGCCACCGCAGGTGCCCACGCCGATGATCTCGAGGATGCGGGCAACGGAGTCGCCGATGGCAGGCGTGGGAGCCAGCGACAGGTCGACAATGCCTTTCTCGACACCCAGACGGCGGGCTGCCTCACGGCTCATGAGCTCGCCGGCGCGGGTGATCTTAAAGGCGGTCTGCTTAATCTTTTCGGCGACTTCCATCATCGATGCGGAATCGGGCAGCGTTTCCAGGGCTGCGGCCATAACGCCGGGGCCCGAGACGCCTACGTTGATGACGGCGTCGGCCTCGCCACCGCCGTGGACGGCGCCCGCCATAAACGGGGAGTCCTCGACCATGTTGGCAAAGCAGACAAACTTGGAAGCGCCGACGGAATCCTGGTCGGCCGTGAGTTTAGCGGCATCGATGATGGTCTGGGCGGCCATGAGCACGGCGTCCATGTTGATGCCGGCGCGCAGGCTGGCGACGTTGACGCTGGAGCAGACGCGGCTGGTGGTGGCAAGCGCCTGGGGGATGGACTGGATGACGCGGCGGTCGGCGTCGCCGATGCCCTTCTGGACGAGTGCGGAGAAGCCGCCCAGGTAATCGATGCCGAGCGTCTCGGCCGCGCGGTCGAGGGCGTGCGCGATGGGGGTGAGGTCCTCATCCTTGCAGCATGCGGCGATCTGCGCCACCGGGGTGACGGAAACGCGCTTGTTGACGATGGGGATACCGTACTCGCGCTCGAGGTTCTCGGCGGTCTCGACCAGATGCTCAGCCGTGCGCGTCACGTGGTCGTAGATCTTCGTGCACATGCGGTCGAGGTTCTCGTCACCGCAACCCATGAGCGAAACACCCATGGTGATGGTCCTGATGTCGAGGTTCTGTTCCTCAACCATGCCGCGGGTTTCCGCGATTTCTGCGGGCGTGATCGCCATCCTTGCGCTCCTATCTGCCAAAACGAGCATAGACTTATCTATTCTAACGTGCCGCACGTGCCAAGTGGCGCATGCGGCACGTTTTGGTGCTTGGTTGTTTCCGTTGTGTTACTGCCCAAAGACCTCTTCGGCGATGCGCGCGCTTTCGGCGGCGTCCTTGGCGTAGTAGTCCGCGCCGATCTGCTTGGCGTATTCGGGGGTGAGCACGGCGCCGCCCACGATGATCTTGACGCCCGGCACCTCGGCATGAAGCAGCTTGATGGTCTCCTCCATGGCGACGACCGTGGTAGTCATAAGCGCCGAGAGGCCGACGAGCTTGATGTCACGCTCCCGCACGGTCTTGAGCACCTCCTGCGGATCGACGTCGCGGCCCAGATCAAAGACGGTGTAGCCGTAGTTGTCGAGCAGCATCTTGACGATGTTCTTACCGATATCGTGGATGTCCCCCTTGACGGTGGCCACGCAGATCTTACCCTTGTCGGCAATTTCGCCGGCGGGCATCAGGCGCTTGATGGTGTCGAAGCCCACGCGCGCGGCCTCGGCCGAGGCCATGAGCTGCGGCAAGAAGAACTTGCCCTGGTCAAAGAGGACGCCAACCTCGTCGAGGGCGGGGATAAAGTGATTGTTGATGAGGTCCATGGCGTCGTGATCTGCCAGCAGACGCTCGGTTTCGGCCGCGATCTCGCCCTTGCGGCCCGAGACGACCATGCGACGAATCGGGTCGTCGTTGCCGTCGGTGCCGGCGGTGCCAGCAGCGGGCGCGGCGTCGGTCGATGCCGCCTGGGCTGCCGTCGGGTTTGCGGCGATTTTGTACGGATCGGTCCAGCCGGCGTAGCGCTCGATGTATCCGGTCGAGCCCTCGTCCTCAACGCTCAGCACGCGATAGCTGTAGACGGTATCCATAAAGCGCTTGGAGCCCGGGTTCATGATGGGGGCGTCCAGGCCCGCGCCAAAAGCGGCAGCCAAAAAGACCGAACCTAGCAGCGGGCGGGCAGGCAGGCCAAAGCTGATGTTCGACACGCCGAGCGCGCATTTGACGCCCAGACGCTCCTTGCACAGGGACATGGCGCGCAGGATCTGTTCGGCCTGGCGTTGATTGGTCGAGGCGGTCATGACCAGGCAGTCGATGAGGATGCGGTCCGGGCCGATGCCGTAGCGGGCAGCCTCGGCCACGATGCGCTCGGCGATGGCGAAGCGAGCCTCGGCGGTATCGGGGATGCCGCTTTCGTCGAGCGTGAGGCCGACAACGTTGGTGCCGTAGTGGGCGACCAAAGGAAAGATCTCATCCATGATTTGCTGTTTGCCATTGACCGAGTTGATGATGGGCTTGCCGGCGTAGCGGCGCACGGCTGCCTCGACGGCTGCGGGGTCGGTGGAGTCGATCTGCAGCGGCAGCAGCGTGGAGCCCTGGAGCTGCTCGGTCGCCTGTTGGATGATCTTGACCTCGTCGATCTCGGGCAGGCCCACGTTGACGTCCAGGATGTCGGCGCCCTGTTCCTGCTGGCTGATGCCCTGGCTCACGACGTAGTCTAGGTCGCCGTCGCGCAGGGCCTGTTGCAGGCGCTTTTTGCCGGTGGGATTGATGCGCTCGCCGATGACGGCGATCTTGTGGCCGTCGCAGGGGAGGTCCACGACCGTCTGGGCGCTCGTGACCGACATACTGGGCTTGCGGTGACGCGGGCTGGGTGTGTGGTTGTCGATGAGGGTGCGAAGTGCCGCCATGTGCGTGGGCGTGGTGCCACAGCAGCCACCCACGACG
>FR878688.1:0-5463 GCA_000434535.1 Collinsella sp. CAG:166 | reverse complement strand
GCTCACGCCGTCCTCAATCATGCCGGCGACGGCCTTGGCGTATTCGGGGGCCTGGATGTCAAAGACGGTATTACCGTCGTCGTCCACGTGGGGCAGTCCCGCATTGGCCTGCACCATAACGGGCTTGTCGGTGACGGTGAGCATACGCGCGGCGAGTCCTCGGAGCTCGGCCGGGCCCTGGCTGCAGTTGATGCCCAGGACGTCAGCGCCGATGGCGTCGAGCGTGATGGCGGCAACTTCGGGACTCGTACCCAGGAAGGTGCGACCGTCTTCCTCAAAGGTCATGGTGGCAAAGACGGGCAGGTCGGAGTTCTCGCGGCAGGCGAGGACGGCGGCCTTGATCTCGGCAAGGTCGGTCATGGTCTCGATAATAAAGAGGTCCACGCCCGCGTCGACGCCGGCGCACACTTCCTCGGCAAAGAGGTCATAGGCCTCGTCGAAGCTCAGAGTACCCAAGGGGCGAAGCAGCGCACCGATGGGGCCGATGTCGCCAGCGACGTAGCGGGCACCGGCCGCGCGGGCGCAGGCGACGGCGGCGGCAAAGACATCTGCCACGGTGGCGGCACCGTCGAGCTTGTGGGCGTTGGCACCAAAGGTGTTGGCGGTGATCACGTCGCAGCCGGCCTCGACGTACTGACGCTGAATATCGGTAATGACCTGGGGCTCCTCAAAGTTGAGCAGCTCGGGCAGGGCGCCGGCCTTCATGCCGGCCGCCTGCAGCATGGTGCCCATGCCGCCGTCGAACAGCAGGTGCCCCGTGCCCTCGATGGCGGCGCGCAGGCGATCGTCCTTAATGCGAAGGTCGTCGATCGTGCGCGTCTTGTATGCAGTGCCATTGCGGCGTGCGGCATCAACGGGCGCCGCCAGCGCGGCGCCGTCCAGATCATGGGTGATAAGCGGAGTAAACATCGATGAGCTCCTAATGGCTGGAATAGCAGGTGGTGTGGGCGGCGCGGAAGCGGCAGTGCTCGCGCATGCGGCAAATATTGCAGGTGGGGCGGCTCTGGGCGTCGTGGACCTCGCCGTCAAACAGACCAATCACTGCGGTCACGCTCTTAGTGGGCATGAGTAGGCTGGTGGGTGTGACGGTAAGCCCGATGAGCCGTGTGGCGTTGAGTGCAGCTACGATTGAGCGCTGAGCCGCAAGCGGGCAGTCGCCGTAGCCGGGACTAAAGCGCCAGTTACCGGCGAGTCCGTGTGCGGCGGCCGCAGCCTTGACCTGCTGGTCCATCTGCTCAACGGCGGCTTCCACATAGGCAGAGCACGCGGCATCGAGCACGGCTCCCTCTAGGGGTTGCTGGGCTCCCGTGGTGCGCAGACGACGCTCGGCGTCCATGCCGAGGGTGCACGCCATGAGTGCGGCAAAGCGGGCGTCTTTAAGGTGGCGGTAGATATCGCGGCCCCGCAGCTCAACGTTGGTGCCAACCAGACGGATGCTGGGCTCTCCCTGCTCATCGACGCTCGTGGCATCGATGGCAAATACGCGGCGCACACCACGGGGTTCAATGTCCAGCTCCAGACGCTCAACAACAAGCTCAATACGCTGCGACAGCTCGGGCTCAATCTGCTGACCGCCGTAGCCCAGGTAGCGCAGCATCTCGGCACGGTCGACTCGGGGGCGATGGGCGGCATCGATACGGTAGAGCGCCGGCGACGCAAGGTCGGCCGGCACTTCACCAAAAGCTGTATCGATGTGCGGTTTTTCCATTACCCCAGGCGCTCCATAATGGTTGCGGCGATTGCAGGACGGTTCATAGTGTACAGGTGCAGACCGTCGGCACCGTGCTCCTTGAGGTCGCAAAGCTGATGGGCGGCATAATCTACACCGGCCGCCTGCAGGCTCTCGGGGTCGTTCTCGTACTTGGCGAGAATCTTGATGACGGGGGAGGGCAGCGACGCGCCGCACATAAAGACCATGCGGCTGATCTGCGACTTGCCCATAAACGGCATGATGCCCGCGGTAATGGGCACGGTGATGCCGGCCTTGTCGGCAAGCTCGCGAAAACGGTAGAAGCACTCGTTATCAAAAAAGAGCTGCGTCACAAAGAAGCTCGCGCCGGCGTCCTGTTTTTGCTTGAGGTATTCGACCGAGGCGTTGAGATCCTCACAGGCAATGTGGCCCTCGGGGTAGGCTGCGGCGCCCACGCAAAAGCCGGCGTCGACGAGCTCAGGGATGAGGTCGCGGGCGTAGGCGTAGTCCGAGGCGGGCTTGTCGTCCTCGGTCGCGCCGGCGGGAAGATCACCACGCAGGGCCAGCACATTTTCAACGCCGGCGGTGCGATACTCGTCGATCTTGGCGGCGATGTCGGCGTGGGTGCGGCCCACGCAGGTGAGGTGCGCTACCGAGGGCGTATCGAATTCGCTCGAAATCATATGCGCGATGGGGGCGGTGGTGGCACCGTTACCCGAGCCGCCGGCCGAACAGGTGACCGAGACAAAGCTCGGCGAAAGCTTGCACAGATTGCCTGCCACTTTGCGAGCCGTGTCGAGGGTCAGCTCGCCCTTGGGCGGGAACATCTCAAACGAAACGGGTGCGGTGCCCTGGGATGCTGCCTGCTTAAAAAGCTCGTCGACGCGCATATCGTGCTCCTCTAGATACGTAATAGTGTGATGCGTTGTAAGGATTTTACAGCACCACTGTGCCACGATGGAGTTTCACTCGCTATTTGGGGATACCAATCGAAAATGCTTCGCTATCGGCATTTCCTATAACAGAGCGGCCAATGTAGGATGGGGCTATATTGAATGGTATCTGATGCGAAATACCAGTTAATAAAGCCCCGTCCCAAATTGACTACCCTTAAACCATGGGGAGAGGTCTGCAATTTATGCAGTTGATTGGCTGTTGAGGGTGGCAACGCCGCCTCGATAGGGTAACCTCATTGATTGGTTTCGCGACAGCAACATAACGGTAATGTCGCGGAAACACGGCGAGTCTAAGCTATGACTCGTTCGTTAGTAATCAACACCGCTTCTCACGCGGTGCCGATACGAAGGGAGTTCCGTATGGCCGATCTTACTGACCGCTTCGGGACCATGGTGTTCTCTGAGGAAGTCATGAAGGACTACCTCCCCAAGGACATTTGGAAGCGCCTTGCTGCAACCCTCGAGGGCGGTGAGCCGCTCGACCTGGATGTGGCCAACGCCGTTGCCCATGCCATGAAGGTCTGGGCCATCTCCAAGGGCGCGACGCACTACGCGCACTGGTTCCAGCCGCTTTCGGGCATTACTTCCGAGAAGCACGACAGCTTCCTGGAGCCCAACCACGACGGCACCGCCATTACCAAGTTTACGGGCAAGAACCTCATCCAGGGCGAGCCGGACGCCTCGAGCTTCCCCAACGGCGGCCTGCGCGCCACCTTCGAGGCCCGTGGCTACACCGCTTGGGACCCCACCAGCCCCGCCTTTATCAAGGACGATGTCCTGTGCATCCCCACGGCTTTCTGCTCCTACACGGGCGAGGCCCTGGACAAGAAGACCCCGCTGCTGCGTTCCATGACCGCGCTCTCGCGTGAGTCTAAGCGCGTTTTGGCGCTGTTCGGCAAGACCCCCAAGAAGGTCGTTCCTTCCGTGGGTGACGAGCAGGAGTACTTCCTGATCAAGAAGGACGCTTACCGCAAGCGCAAGGACCTGGTCATCACCGGCCGCACCCTCTTTGGTGCTGCTCCCTGCAAGGGCCAGGAGCTCGAGGAGCACTACTTTGGCGCTATCCGCCCCACCGTCTCGGCCTATATGAAGGACCTGGACGATGAACTGTGGGCGCTTGGCATTCCCGCCAAGACCAAGCACAACGAGGTTGCTCCCTGCCAGCATGAGCTCGCGCCGGTCTATGGCGAGGTCAACGAGGCCATCGACCAGAATCTGGTCATGATGGAGAAGATGAAGCTCATCGCCTCCCGCCACGACTTGGTCTGCCTGCTGCACGAGAAGCCCTTTGAGGGCATCAATGGTTCGGGCAAGCACAACAACTGGTCGCTTGGCACCGAGTCCGAGAATCTGCTCGATCCGGGCGACACCCCGCTCGACAACCTGCAGTTCATCGTCTTCCTCACCGCGGTGATCGAGGCCGTCGATAACTATCAGGAGCTCCTGCGTGCCTCCGTTGCCTCGGCCGGCAACGACCATCGTCTGGGCGCCAACGAGGCTCCTCCGGCGATTATGTCCATCTTCCTGGGCGACCAGCTTACCGAGGTCGTCGAGAAGATCATCGATGGCAAGGCTTCCGTCCATGCCACGCGCGGCGTGCTCGACCTGGGCGCCGATACCCTGCCCAAGCTGATGCAGGACAACACCGACCGCAACCGCACCTCCCCGTTTGCCTTCACCGGCAACAAGTTCGAGTTCCGTGCTTGCGGCTCCGAGCAGAACGTCTCCGACTCCAACCTGGTGCTCGATGCTGCCGTGGCCAAGTCGCTTAAGTCCTTCGCCGACGCGCTTGAGGGTACGCCCGAGGATGAGTTCCAGGACGCTGCGCTCGAGTACTGCAAGAAGGTCCTGACCGACCACCAGCGCATCCTGTTCTCCGGTGACGGCTACTCCGACGAGTGGCCCGTTGAGGCCGAGAAGCGCGGTCTTGCCAACAACAAGACCACGGCCGACGCCCTGCCCGCCTTTGTTTCCGATAAGGCCATTGCGCTCTTTGAGGAGACGGGTGTCCTGACCAAGGCCGAGGCCCAGTGCCGCTACGACTGCAAGCTCGAGAAGTACAACAAGCTCATGAACATCGAGGCCACCACGATGGTTCGCGAGGCGCGTCGTACCTATCGCCCGGTCATTACCGCCTATGCCACCAAGGTCGCTAAGGGCCTTGAGACTATTCGTGCCGCCGGTGCCGAGGCCGCCATGCAGTGCGAGCAGAATACGCTCAACAAGCTTTGCAACGGCATCACCACCATCAACGACTCCATCAAGGCGCTCGACGCCGTGCATCAGAAGGCCGAGGGCCTCGATGGTCAGGAGCAGGCCAACGTGTACGCGCACGAGGTCGTTCCCGCTATGGATGCGCTGCGCGCCGCCGTGGATGCGATGGAGGAGATCGTGGCTGCCGACTACTGGCCGGTCCCGACTTACGACGACATCCTGTTCTACGTGTAGAACGTAACTGACATATCGTCACGGTATTGAGCCGGGGTCCGCATCATGCGGGCCCCGGTTTTTGTTTGCGAAGGACGCTTTGAAGTCCGTTTTGCTACCGAATTGGTAACGGGCTTCTCAGATTCTGTGGTGCCCCCAGCGGGATGTCCGCGTGCGGCTGGCGCCGCCCGCTTCCGCTGCGTCGCTCCGCTCCTTGCGTGCTGCGCTGGAAAACGCTTGCGCGTTTCCTCAGCTCCGCACCCTGTCGGGTTCGAATCCCGGCATATCGGTAGCAAAAAGCCCGCTACCGCGAGGGTAACGGGCTCTTCAATTCAAATGGTGCCCCCAGCGGGATTCGAACCCGCGATATCCACCTTGAAAGGGTGGCGT
>FR878687.1 GCA_000434535.1 Collinsella sp. CAG:166 | reverse complement strand
CGTGTAGGGAGGGTTGTGTCATGAAGAGACATCTGAACGTATTGACTCGCTTGCAGGGCGCAGGTGTCCTACCGTTTGCGGACGAATTGCTACCGCTTGCCGAGCGCGCGACATACGAGGCGCTCGAGGCGTTGTCGCCCACGCGATGTGCCGGCTGCGAGCGCTCCGGTGCGCTGATCTGTCAGGATTGTCTGGCATCGCTCGCACTCATCGACCCGTGCCATAGTTGCATCCGATGCGGCGCCCCGTTTTGGGATTTGCTGTGCACCGAGTGCTCGGTCGAGGGCACGTCTTCGGCAATGGCCGAGGCGCTCGATCGCTGTCTGGCGTGTGCCGTCTACGCACATCCGCTGCCGCGCATCATCAAGGCGTACAAGGATGCGGGCGAGCGCCGTCTGGCACCGTATCTGGCGGAGCTATTCTACGACACCGCCTTGCATGCCCAGGCGGCAGCCCCCGATCGTTACGGCAGTGTGCTGTCCGGTGCGGACGCGGTGGTGTTTGTGCCCGCGACTGCGGCGGCGTTTCGGCGGCGTGGATTCGACCATATGGAAGCAATCGCGCGCTCGTTTTGCGATCTTTCGGGTGTGTCGTTGCTGGACGCCCTGGTCAAATACGGTCATGGTGACCAGCGAGAGCTCGGCCGCGATGAGCGCCGGGAGCATGCCCGGGGCATGTACGAGACGGTCGAGGATGTGCGCGGCCGCCGTCTGCTGCTCATCGATGATGTCATTACCACGGGCGCGACCATGGCAGCAGCCTCGGCGGAGCTCAAGCGTGCCGGTGCCGCGGCCGTCGATGGCCTCGCTATCGCACGCGTTTGGTAGGGGGTGGTTTTGTGGCAGTGAAGATAGCGCGGCGCATCGAGCCGACAAGCGAGCAACTGGCGGCCTCCGTAGTCCTGACCGGTGCCTCGGCGCTGCGCATGATGCGCGCCGAGCGCCGACAAATGGGTTACATCAGCTGGAGAGACCTCGCTCCCGATGAAGAACGCCGTGTGCTGCATGCATCGTCTCCCTCGGCCGAGGACATCTATCTTCCCGATTTGGTGCGGACCGGAGCCGTGAGTGGCGAGGTCCAAGAAGACTTGTGCCTGCTGGTGGGGTCGGCGAAGCAGCGTCGTCGCATGCCTGGTGCAAGCTGGTCCGTTTGTTCTGCAGGCCTGCCGGACGCCTCGATTTTGGAGGTTGAGCCGGGGGTGTACAGCTTGTCTCCCGAGGCCCTCTGTGCCGCCGTTGCGCGCGAAGTCGGCTGCATCCAGGCATTTGCCCTGGCCCAGGAGCTGTGCTCCAAGATTTCGCTGAGCGATCGCGGGCAGTATCTGCCCCCTTACAGCTCGCCCACCGTGAACAGGCTTGCAAAGGATAGGGACCAGCCGTCAGATGTGGGCTACTTTGAGGTCGAGCCAGTGCTGACGCCCGATCGCCTGGCAGATTACCTTGCGGCATGCAAGGGGAGCGCGGCCAAGCAGCTGCGGCGGCTGTGCCCCTTTCTGTCGGAAAACCTGCGCTCACCCATGGAATGCATCATGCTTGCCATGTTTTCGCTTCCGTTTTCCTATGGCGGATTTGCCTGCGGTTCCTTTAAGACCGACCACAAGATCGAGTTCAACGACCGTGCGCAGGCGATCTCGGGGATGCCGTATGCGGTTTGCGATGCCTATCAGGAAGCAGCTCGGTTTGACCTGGAATACAACGGTGAACAGGGCCATTCGTCTCGCGGCGGGCGCATTCACGATGAAAAACGCAATACGGGTTTGGCGTCCATGGGAATCGAGGTCGCGACGGTCAACAACGAGATGCTCTGCGACATGGAGGCGATGGAAGCGCTCGCATGGCGCATCCACCAGCGTATGGGTAAGCGATATCAGAATCGTGTAGAGGCTCGTCGAAAGAGGCAAGATGCTCTGCTGAATACGCTCCGAGCGTGCTTTGGGCTCAAGCCGGCGTAAAACTATGGCTTTATAGGGGGTCTGTTTATATGCCCTGTGCAAAAAACGGCAAATATGAGTACTGCTACTAGATTAGTGACAGCAAAAATAAAGAAACTTGGGCCGAAAAACTGGATTCAGCGAAGAGATAATAAACGAATGTGGAATATCTTGGCGCCAAGCGGGCTGTGCGGAACTCAAAAAGGGCTCGTGGGGCGGAAATACGCTGCTACTAAATTGGTAGCAGTACTCATATTTGCCGTTTTTTGCACAGGGCATATAAACAGACCCCCTATAAAGCCATAGTTTTACGCCGGCTTGAGCCCAAAGCACGCTCCAAACCACCCCTTTTAGGGGTGGTTTTGATGGGGGCACGAATGGTCCGCCCCGACCTGCGAAATCTGTGCTCGCGATGCGAATAACGTCCCTAACCTTAAACTATAGCTTGAACTTAGCTATAATGCCCTACGTTCCTGCCAGGCTGTGGTTGCGGACGGACGAAATGCCCATCCTAGTCCAAGACAGACGCGGTCAAAGGGATCCACGTAAGCGACCGCGTGCGCGCGGCGCGATCATGGCGCGTCCTAGATGTAAGCCGCACCGTCCGTTCTACTTTCTTTGGGGCAATACCGCCTCGCGGGCGAGCGGGCCAGTCGTGAAGGTGGCTGCGGCCTCCCGAGCAAACGCCCCGGTGCGCAAGTGTGGGGTCAAATACCAGGTCAGCTGGTGGGAACAACCCGATATTCCGTGCAGGGCACGGATTGTATACGACACAGAAGGCAGGGTAGTGGACATGGTGAGGGGCAGCTTGATGCATGCGGCTCGGTTAGGTGCTGGGACCGCGGTGGTCATTGCCGTTTTGGGCCTGAGTGGATGTGCGTTCAATCCACTGTCCACGTTCACGACGCCCACGATCGACCAGATCGAGCGCGAGACCGTTACCCCCACGGTATCGGACGATGCCCTGGTCACGCCGGGAACTCTGACGGTCGCCCTCGATACTTCCGATGCCCCGCAAGCCATGCAGGATGCCGACGGAAACCTCACGGGCTATGCGGTCGATGCCGCTCGTGCCCTCGCGTGCCGCATGGGTCTCAAGGTTGCTTTTGTCGATGCGTCCTCGGCCGATTCCGTGCTCAGCGATAAGAAGGCCGACATCTTCATTGGCGACGTTAGGTCTACGGACGGCGACATCAGCTCGCTTGGCACCTGTCTGTACGATGCTGCCGCCGTGTTCGGCAAGACCAGCGACGGAGAGTCCCCGAGTGTCTCAACCGACACACTCAACACTGCTACCTTGGGCGTTCAGACTTCCTCGGCCTCGCAGGAAGCGCTTGCCAAGCAAAGCATCACGGCCAACCAAAAGACCTTCTCCAACATCAACGAGTGCTTCGAGGCACTCGAGTCGGGCGAGGTCGATTACGTGATCTGTGATTCCACGGCTGGTGGCTACCTCGCGCGTCTGATGAGCCAGATCTCCTATGTCGGTACGCTCGAGGCGCCCTCCACGCTTGGCGTCGCAGGCCTAAGCTCTAACGATGAGCTGTGCCGTGCCGCGAGCGATGCCCTCGATGGCATCACGGTCGATGGCACGCTCGAGGCAGTCCACTGCGTCTGGTACGGACAGATGCCCTATGACCTTACCGCCAAGACCGTTTCGGGGGCCAATGTGCAGGCATCCGACTCCACGTCCAACGAGACCGAGTCCTCCGATGACGACGCCTCTGATAACAACAGCGACGGCCCGTCGTCTAGCCAGGAGGGCACCATCACCGACGATGACATCAACAAGCTCAATAGCTAGTTATTGGTAGGGGTGGCGCCTGCCACACGCTGAACAAGGCGCTTCTTCACGGTTTCAACACGCATGGCCGGGTCTCCCAAATAGGGGAGCCCGGCTTTTCTATTTTGGTAAAACTAGCAGGTCAAAGCTAATTTTCACGAGAAAAATTAACTCCGTCGACGCCTTCCTATAGCGCACTTTGCCACGGAAAAGTGCGAGACTTCGGTATGCGGTATCAAGCAGTCGTTATTCGGGTCTTTGGGAATTCGCGTGATTAAATGCACGGCAATGGGTACATAGCCAGTACGGTAAGTCCCCGAGGCAGATTGGAGCCACGTATGGATATCAAGGTTTCTGGACGCAAGACGACGGTAACCGATGCTCTGCGTGCGCATGTGGATGAGAAAATCGGCGAGGCGCTCAAGGTTTTCGACATCGAGCCCATGACAGTCGACGTCGTGCTTCGTTATGAGAAGAACCCCTCGAACCCCAACCCGGCAATCGTCGAGGTCACGGCTCGTGCCCGCGGTTCGGTGATTCGCGTTGCCGAGCACGGCGCAGATATGTATGCTGCCATCGACCTCTCCGCCGATAAGGTCACCCGCCAGCTGCGCAAGTTCAAGACCAAGGTCGTGGACAACCGCCAGGGTGGTGCCAGTGCCGCGGATGTCGCGCCGGTCGAGCGCGTTGAGGATCTGGCCGACCTGCTGCTGCCCGAGGAGGACGACGACCTGCTCGTCCGCGAGAAGGTCATCGATGTCACCCCGATGACCGAGGAGCAGGCGCTGGTGCAGACCGATTTGCTGGGCCACGACTTCTACGTGTTCGAGAACGCGACGACCGGTCTCATCAATGTGGTGTATCACCGTAAGAATGGTGGATATGGCATCATCAAGCCCCGCATCGAAACACTTGACGAGTAAAATACGTTAACTTGCATGAGTTAACGGTTGGCGGCCATCCCATGCGGGTGGCCGCCTTTTTACGTAAGGAGTCGCTTTGATGGACAAGGCCGCATCCGCCGGTCATTCGAACCGTTGCCGCATCGTCGTCGATACCTGCTGCGACTTTAGCCCCGAGGTCGCCGCGAACCTCGATGTCGATATCCTGGGTTTCCCTTTCATTATCGATGGCGAGGAGCGCACAGACGACATCTGGTCGAGCATGAGCCCTAAGGAGTTCTACGACCGCATGCGCGCCGGCGCCCGCGTTTCCACCTCGGCCGTGTCGCTCGGTCGCTATATCGAGTTTTTTACCGAGTGCGCCAAAGAGGGCACGCCCACGGTCTACCTGTGCTTTACCTCGGCGCTGTCGTCGAGCTACAACTCCGCGTGCCAGGCGGCAGATGTCGTGCGCGCCGAGTATCCCAACTTTGAGCTCTACGTGGTCGACAACGCTCTGCCCTGCGCGACCGGTGCGCTCTTGGCGCTCGAGGCCGTGCGCCAGCGTTCGGCGGGACTGACCGCCAAGCAGCTGGTCGATTGGGCAAACGAGGCAAAGACCTACGTGCACGGCTACTTTACGCTCGAGAGCTTCGACGCACTGGCTGCCGGCGGCCGCATTCCTCCCGCGGCGGCGCAGCTCACGGCAAAGCTCGACGTCAAGCCCGAGCTCTCCTACGACCTGGCCGGCTCGCTGTCGCTGATCGGCGTCAACCGCGGCCGCAAGAAGGCGCTCAAGTCCATCCTCAAGTCGTTCCGCGAGAACTACGTGCCCGATCGCACCATGCCCATCGCCATCATGACGGCCGATGCCGAAAAGGATGGTGACTGGCTCGAAGCCGCCATCCGCAAGGAGGAGGGTTGCGCCGACGTCACGATCATTCGCGGCTCCGTGGGTCCCACCATCGGCTCGCACGTGGGCCCCGGCATGGTGGGCTGCGCGTTTTGGGGTAAGAACCGCGCCGACAAGGCGTCGCTTTCCGACCGTATCGCCCGCCGCGTGCGCGGTCAGTAGGCAAGCGCTGCGTCCGTAATCGCCCTCGACTCACAGCCCAAACGCTGGCACCGAGTATTCAACCTGGTAACAACACCCAACCCAAAAGGAAAGGTTTCATGGCAAACAAGCTCTCCGTCGCATTCATCGGCACCGGAATCATGGGTGCCCCCATCGCCGGCCACATTCTGGACGCCGGCTATCCCGTCACGGTCAACAACCGCACCAAGTCCAAGGCGGCGGCGCTTATCGAGCGCGGCGCCGTCTGGGCAGATACGCCGGCCGATGCCGCGGCGAACGCCGATGTCGTCTTTACCATGGTGGGCTATCCCTCCGAGGTCGAGGAACTCTACCTGGCGGGCGACGGCCTGCTCGCGTGCACTAAGCCCGGCGCGGTCTTGATCGACCTCACCACGAGCTCGCCCGAGCTTGCCCGTGACATTGCCGAGGCCGCCCAGGTTTCTGGTCGCATGGCGTTTGACTGCCCCGTCACCGGCGGCGAGTCGGGCGCTATCGCCGGTACGCTCACGGCTATCGTGGGCGCTACCGAGAACGACATCGCGCCGGTCCGCGACATCCTTGCCACCTTTGCGGCCAACATCTGCTGCTTCGACGGCGCCGGCAAGGGCCAGGCTGCCAAGCTCGCCAACCAGGTGTCGCTGGGCGCCTGCATGGTCGGCATGGCAGACGCCATGGCATTTGCCGAGCTGAGCGGCCTTGATCTGGAGAAGACCCGCCAGATGATCCTGGGCGGTACCGGCAAGTCCGGCGCCATGGAGAGCCTGGCTACCAAGGCGCTCGACGGCGACTACAAGCCCGGCTTTATGGTCGAGCACTTCATCAAGGACCTGCGCTTGGCGCTCGCCTATGCCGACGACCGTGAGCTTGCGCTGCCCGGCGCCGACGTGGCCTTTACGCTCTACGACATGCTCGATGCCATCGGTGGTGCCAAGCTGGGCACCCAGGCCATCACGGTCCTCTATAAGGAGGAGGCCGACGCCATCGCCGCCGGTCTGGACTGGTCGCAGTATCGTCCCGAAGAGCACGGTGCTCACGAGGACGGCTGCGGTTGCGGCGAGCACGGCGACGACCATGAGTGCGGTTGCGGCCACCACCATGGCGAGGACCACGAGTGCTGCGGCGGCCACGGCCATGATGATGGCCACGAGTGCTGCTGCGGCCACCATCACGGGGAGTAGCGCCCATGAGCTGGACGTTCGTGGTGCTTGCGCTGGTGCTCTTTCTCTTCGCGATCTACATTGGCTTTTTGTGCGGCCAGTGGGCGTGCGAAAAGCGCGTCATCACCAAGCGCGACTACTGGATTGCCAACTTTGCGGGAGCGGCGGCAGTCATCCTGCTGACCTGGGTGTTCTCGCTGTTCCCGCTGGTGCAGTTTGCGCCGATCGGCTGGCTCGGCGGCTTTATCGCCGGCCTTAAGATGAGCTTTGGCGAGTCCGTCGGTCCGTGGCGCAAACACGACGAGGTCTTTAACGTTAACAAGGCTCACCGCGCCGCCGCCGACGCGGGCGATGCCGAGGAGCGCCGCCGTGCGCGTCGCAATGGCGCGGCCGACCGACAGCTCATCTCGGTCACCGATGACAGCAAGGGTGCTGACAAGCACGCTAAGAAATAGTAAAAAGAGGTAACTATGGCAGAAAACAAAGACGAACAGCTCACCGACGAGGAGCTGGCACAGCTCCAGCTGGCAGAGGAGAACGAGAACGCCGTCGACCGCCTGGTCCAGGAGCTCGGCTGCCCCACGCGCCGCATCCGTCAGTTTGCCGCCCGCGTGCTGCACCTGCTTGCCGAGCGCGATCCGCAGCGCGTCGTGCCCTGCGTGCCCGCGCTGATCGAGGCGCTCGACCGCCCCGAGGCTCAGACCCGCTGGGAGGCTCTCGATGCCCTGGCGGCGCTCGCCACCACCTGCCCCGAGCAGCTGGGCGATGCCTTTGAGGGCGCCGAGACCGCGCTGTTCGATGAGATTTCGTCCACGCTGCGCTATGCCGCCTTCCGCCTGCTGTGCGTGTGGGGCGCCACGAGCGTCGAGCGTTCGCGCGAGGCTTGGCCCATCCTGGACGAGGCCATCCAGTGCTACCACGGCGACCTCGAGTATCGCGACATGCTCGGTTGCCTGTACGAGTTTGGCCGGGGCGAGATTGACGCCGAGGTCGCCGAGAAGCTCGCGCTGCGCCTTAAGTTCGATGCCGAGAACGGCAAGGGTAGCTATCTCAAGGCCCGTTCGAGCGAGATTTGCGAAATGCTTGTTAAACGTTTTGGCCTGGATCTCTCCAAAAAGAAGAAGCGTGCTAGCGTAAAAAAATCTGACGACGCCGAAGACGAGGAGTAACAGATTATGGCGCACGATGTAGTCCTGATTCCTGGTGACGGTATCGGTCCCGAGATTACGCAGGCTATGCGCCGCGTGGTCGAGGCCACTGGTGTCCAGATCAACTGGAACGTCCAGGAGGCCGGTGCCGGCGTCATGGACGAGTTTGGCACGCCGCTGCCCCAACATGTGCTCGATGCGGTCGCCGAGACCAAGGTTGCCATCAAGGGTCCCATTACTACGCCGGTTGGCACGGGTTTCCGCAGCGTTAACGTCGCCCTGCGCAAGCACTTTGACCTGTACGCCTGTGTGCGCCCTTGCCTGTCGCAGCCGGGCGACGGCTCGCGCTTCCGCGACGTCGACCTGGTCATCGTGCGCGAGAACACCGAGGACCTCTATGCCGGCATCGAGTTCGATGAGGGCGCTGCCGAGGTCGAGGAGCTCTCGCAGCTCGTTGAGCGTTCGGGCCAAAAGACCTTCGCCGCGGATTCCGCGATCTCGATCAAGCCCATCTCTATCGCCAAGAGCCGCCGTATTGTGGAGTACGCTTTTGAGTACGCCCGCCGCTGCGGCCGCAAAAAGGTGACGGCCGTGCATAAGGCCAACATCATGAAGGCGACCGATGGCCTGTTCCTGCGCGTTGCGCGCGAGGTGGCCGCCAACTATCCCGATATCGAGTTCAACGACAAGATTGTCGACGCCACCTGCATGGGCCTGGTCCAGAACCCCAACGACTTCGATGTCCTGGTGCTGCCCAACCTGTACGGTGACATTGTGAGCGACCTGTGCGCCGGTCTGGTAGGTGGACTGGGTATGGCTCCGGGTTCCAACATCGGTGCCGACTGCGCCATCTTCGAGGCGACGCACGGCTCCGCGCCCGATATCGCTGGCCAGGATATCGCTAACCCCACGGCCGAGATTCTGTCCGCGGCTATGATGCTCGATCACCTGGGCGAGAACGACGCGGCCAATCGCATTCGCGCCGCCGTTTCTGCCACGCTCGACGAGGGTGAGCAGGTTACCGGCGACGTTCGTCGTGCCCAGACCGGCTCCGTTGAGGGCGCTGTGGGCACGCAGGCCTTTGCCGATGCCGTTATCGCGCACCTGGCCTAAGGCATGCAGACTGCAAACGCCTAAATAGTACTTAAGTGTTTGCGTATAACCTGAGAATCAATACGCCCGGCGCTTTGTCGGGCGTATTCTATTGCGGACTATGTTTCCTAACAAGGAGTAACTGATATGGGTCTGATTCAAAAGAAGGACGAGAAGGACGAGATCGACGGCATCCAGATCATCGAGCGCGGCGAAGGCCCCGATGGTGATGAGGAGGAGAAGATCGATCTGGTCGCCGGTACGTCTGCCGAACATATTGCCGCCGGTACGACGGCCGAGGAGGAGGACGCTCGCCTGGAGGCAAAGATCGCCGCGGACGCCGCCGACGAGAACCTCATGCCCGAGGAGCAGGACGAGGACGACGATATCCTGGGTTCCGACGAAGACGACCGCGCATCCAAGCACAAGAAGACGATGATTGCCGCCTTTGTGGTTGCAGTCGTGATTGCTGCCGTGATTGGCTTCTTTATTGGCAATGGTGGTTTTGGCGGCAAGGGTGTCGGCTCGGCGACCCTCACCGAGGACCAGCTCGATTCGACCGTGGCAAGCTACAGCTACAACGGCAAGAAGAGCGACATCACCGCGCGCGAGGCCATTGAGAGCCAGTACAGCCTCGACACCGTCAAGGATGGCGATGGCAACTACACCGCTCCCTCTGCCGACGTCATCCTGTCCTACGTGCGCAACAAGATCCTGCTCGACGCTGCCGAGGACGAGGGCATCACCGTCTCTTCTAAGGAGATGAAGAAGTACGCCGAGGATTCCATCGGCACTTCGGACTACAAGACCATGGCCACGCAGTATGGCGTGTCCAAGGACCAGGCCAAGCAGATCGTCCGTCAGTCCGCGACGCTGCAGAAGCTCTACAAGAAGAAGGTGGGCGATAGCTCCGCAAGCATGCCGACCGCCCCGACCGAGCCTGCTGACGGCAACGAGGAGACCGCGAGCAAGGACTACGCCGATTACATCATCAAACTTGCCGGCGACGAGTGGGATAGCGAAAAGGGCACCTGGAAGGACGCCGATAGCACCTACGCTAAGGCCTTCGCTGACGATGCCTTTACGGCTGATAGCGCTACCTACAAGCAGGCCATGACCGCCTATTACACCGCCTACCAGCAGTACTCTTCGCAGGCTTCGAGCGCCAGCTCCAAGTGGACCGAGTATGCTAACGGCCTCTACGCCAAGGCCAACATCAGCATCTACGGCCTGTTTGCGTAAGGTTTGCCTGCACTACTGCGCGTTAACCGATCACCTGATTAAGCCCGCTAGAACGGACAACGTTCTAGCGGGCTTATTGCTGCCGAAACCACTGGGGTAGGCCTTGCGCCCGCGCAAGCGCTCCATCGCGCTCCCCTAATTCATCTGGGAAAACGACTGCAAACGATTGCAAGTAACCGGTGAACGGTCGAAAACTACCGTTCACCGATAATCTCAAAACTGGTTCTAACTGGTATTAAGTCAAAAAGACCAATTCACATATCTTCACAATGACCTGCAATTTTTCTACACGCTATTTTTAGCCGCCCTGCGTTGTTTAGACACAGGAAAAGATCCGATCTTTTGCCAAAGCATTTCGGAACGGTTTCAAAACCGCAGGTAGAAGTGTTAACGACCGGTAAACGGTCGATTTATCACCGTGAGCGGTGCAAAAACGTTTTACCGTATGAATCAACGAAAGCGACCTCTTCTGGGGTGATATAGTGACAACAACACGTCACGTGGTTACTACCAGTTTAGAAACCACTGGTCTTCAAAGTACGCTTTCTAAGAAGCTTTAAGGGCGAGCGCCCGCTGGCTTCCGAAAATCATCGGACTCAGATCGTACACACCTTCGGAAGGGAAATTTGAATGGTTGGCTTTATTCTTACCGGTCATGGACAGTTCGCACCCGGCCTCGCAAGCGCTATCGCTATGGTTGCTGGCGACCAGCCCGCTTTTACCGTCGTTCCTTTTGAGGGCGACCAGGCTGCTTCCTACGGTGAGGATCTCCGCGCCGCTATTACCGCCATGCGCGAGGAGTGCGATGGCGTGCTCGTCTTTACCGACCTGCTTGGTGGCACCCCGTTCAACCAGGCGATGATGATTGCCCAGGATGTCGACAACGTCGAGGTTCTGACCGGCACCAACCTTCCCATGGTTATTGAGCTTCTGTTCCTCCGCGGCAACGCCACGCTCGCCGAGCTTGGCGAGCAGGCCGTGACCGTTGGCCAGACGGGCATCACCGCCCAGACGGTCGCATCCGTTGCCGGCTCCGACGAAGAGGATATCTTCGGCGACGAGGACGGCATCTAATGGCCGATTTCGGAGCCAACGTCCTGAGCTCCTCGGTCGCCCTTTTAGGCCTGCTTGTCATCATGGGCTTGATTTACACCATCTGGTCGCAAATCAACATGAAGAAGAAGCAGAAGTACTTCAAGGAGCTGCACACCGAGCTCAAGCCGGGTCAAGAGGTTCTTTTCGCCGGCGGTATCTACGGAACCGTCAAAGGCATCGAAGGCGAGAAGGTCCAGATCAAAGTCCGATCCGGAGCCGTCGTAGATGTTTCGCGTTACGCGATTCAGGAGATCAAGTAACTGTCGTCAGCAAATAACGAAAGGAAGCTGATCAACATGGCAGAACCCAACATTCTTCTTACCCGCATCGATAACCGACTGGTTCATGGTCAGGTTGCCACCCAGTGGAACTCCACCCTGGGCTCCAACCTCATCCTCGTCGCCAACGACGACGTGGCGTCCAACACCATGCGCCAGAACCTCATGAAGATGGCCGCTCCCGCCGGCGTCGCTACGCGTTTCTTCTCTCTGCAGAAGACCATCGACGTCATTGGCAAGGCGAGCCCGCGCCAGAAGATCTTCATCGTGGCCGAAACACCGGAAGACGTGCTTACGCTCGTCAAGGGCGGTGTGCCTATAAAGAAGGTAAACATCGGCAACATGCACATGTCGGAAGGAAAGCGCCAAGTCGCCACCTCCGTCGCAGTTAACGACGAGGATGTCGCTGCGTTTAAAGAGCTGCAGGAATTGGGGGTGGAGTTGGAGATCAGGCGCGTTCCGAGCACGCCTGTTGAGGACACGAGCAAGCTCTTCTCGTAATCCTCGTGATCCACGTTGTCAGGAGTGAAACCCTGACGTTCTGTACGTGAAATCCAAAGTGCGTACATACATTTTGAAAGGAGGAGCAAGATGGAATACTCGATCATCCAGATCGCTCTGGTCTTCGTCGTCACGTTCATCGCGGCAATCGACCAGTTTGACTTCCTCGAGTCTCTCTATCAGCCCATCGTCACCGGCGCCGTCATCGGTCTTATCCTTGGCGACCTCAACACCGGTCTTCTCGTGGGTGGTACCTATCAGCTCATGACGATCGGCAACATGCCGATTGGAGGCGCTCAGCCGCCTAACGCCGTCATCGGCGGCATCATGGCAGCCATTCTCGCTATCGCCACGGGCCTCGAGCCCAACGCGGCAGTCGGCCTCGCCATTCCGTTCGCTCTGCTTGGCCAGCTTGGCGTTACCCTGGTCTTCACGCTTATGTCCCCGCTTATGTCCACGGCCGATAACATGGCTCACAACGCGGACACCAAGGGCATCGAGCGCCTGAACTACTTCGCCATGGCTCTGCTCGGCCTGATCTTCGCTGTCGTCGTCACCCTGTTCTTCATCGCTGGCGCTACCATCGGTCAGACCATCGCTTCTGCCATCCCGACTTGGCTGCAGACCGGTCTCTCCGCTGCAGGCGGCATGATGCGCTTCGTCGGCTTCGCCGTCCTGCTCAAGGTTATGATGAACCGCGATATGTGGGGCTTCTTCCTCATGGGCTTTGGCCTCGCGCTCATCACTGTTGCCAACGATTCGCTGGCAACCCCTGCTCTGCTCATCCTCGCTCTCATCGGCTTCGGCATCGCTTTCTGGGACTTCCAGCAGCAGACCGAGCTGAAGGGTGCAGCTGTTTCTGACGGAGGTGACTTCGAAGATGGCATCTAATGAGTATGTGATCCCGGAGCACTACGAGGATCTCACTCCTGCTCCGCAGCTCGACCAGAAGACCCTCAACAAGATGGCTTGGCGCTCCTGCTTCCTGCAGGCATCGTTCAACTACGAGCGCATGCAGGCCGCTGGCTGGCTTTACTCCATCATCCCCGGTCTGGAGAAGATCCACACCAACAAGAACGACCTCGCGGCTTCCATGAGCCACAACCTGGAGTTCTTCAACACCCACCCGTTCCTCGTCACCTTTGTTATGGGCATCGTGCTTTCGCTCGAGCAGAACAAGGTTGACATCCCCACGATCCGCGCCGTCCGCGTCGCCGCAATGGGCCCGCTCGGTGGTATCGGTGACGCCCTGTTCTGGCTGACGCTCGTGCCTATCACGGCCGGCATCACCTCCAACATGGCCATCAACGGCAACGCCGCTGCACCGATCATCTTCCTGGTGATCTTCAACGTCGTCCAGTTCGCTCTGCGCTTCTGGCTCATGAACTGGTCCTACAAGCTTGGCACCAGCGCTATTGACGCTCTGACCGCCAACATGCAGGCCTTCACGCGTGCCGCTTCCATCATGGGCGTCTTCGTCGTCGGTTGCCTGGTCGTCACCATGGGTGGCACCCAGATCAACCTCCAGATCCCCAACGGCACCACCCGTGGCCTCTCCGCTACTACCGTGATCGTCTCCGAGAAGGAGGCCGAGAACTTCACCGGTATGGAGGGTATCGATACCGAGACCGCTGAGGCCGGTACCATCGCCATGACCGATGAGGACGGCAACGCCCTCACCGCTTCCGATGCCGACGGCAACGCTGTCGAGTGCGGCGTCACCGATCTGGGCAACGGCATGGAGTCCGTTACCTACGGCACCGTTACCGAGGATCCGGTCAACTTCTCTGTTGCCGACACCCTCAACACCATCGTCCCGAAGCTCGTCCCGCTTATGCTTACGCTGCTGCTTTACTACATGTTCGCTAAGCACAGCTGGACCCCGACCAAGGGCATTCTCCTGCTCTTCGTCCTTGGCATCCTGGGCGCTGGCCCGCTTGGTCTCTGGCCGAGCATCTGGTAAGGCTCTAGCTTGAGGGGTGTGTCCCTACGCGGCTCACACCCCGACCCCTTAAGCCATGTGTATGTTAAAAGCCGCGTGCTCGAAAGAGCGCGCGGCTTTTGTTTTCTTAATGATTCGGGTGTGGCAGACAGATAATGCATAACACCCTAGGTAGTTAGCCGAATTCGAGCAAAAGGGAGGATAGGATGGCGATCGGAGCGCGTAAGCAACCGCTGTACGATCAGCTGGTCGATATTCTGACCGAAAAGATTGACCATGAATATCGCGCCGGTGACATGATTCCTTCCGAGCGCGAACTTTCGGAGCGCTATGGTCTCTCGCGCACTACGGTACGCCTGGCTCTGCAGGAACTGGAGCGTTTAGGACTGGTGGTTCGGCAGCACGGTCGCGGTACCTTTGTGACCGACCGTTCGGCAAAAGCAACCAATCTTATGCAGTCCTACAGCTTTACCGAGCAGATGCGCGCGATGGGTCGAGAACCCGAGACCACGATTCTCGAGTTTTGCGAGATGGAGGCCGATAAGAATCTGGCCGAGCATATGGGATTGCGCATCGGTGATCGCATTTTTAAGCTCAAGCGCCTTCGTTCTGCCGACAACATGCCCATGATGGTCGAACGCAGCTATCTACCGGTTCGTCAATTTCTGTCCCTAAAGCGACCGCTGCTGGAGCGTAAGCCGCTTTACGATGTGATTGAGCAGGACTTTCAGCAAAAGATTCGCGTGGCCGAAGAGGAGTTCTATGCGAGCATAGCCCGTCCCACCGATGCCCACCTTTTGGGAATTGTCGAGGGCTCGCCTGTGCTCGATTTGGTCAGGACTACGTATAACGAGTCAAACGAGGTAGTGGAGTACACACTCTCGGTTGCTCGTGCCGATCAGTTTAAATACAAGGTTTACCACCAGCGCAGTAACTAGTGCTCGCATCGTTTCCATATGGTGATTCTTTGCATTTAACTGGTTACTACCAGATAACCAACCGAAGTGTATAATTGCACGTCAGAGGATTACTTCTAGAGAGAGGTATTAAAAATGTTCGAGAAGAGTGTCGAGGAGCTCACCGAGCTCGGCGCCCAGATCACCACGGCCGAGATTGCTCAGCAGCCCGAGCTTTGGCGTGATACGCTCAACATCTATCGCGAGAACAAGGAGGCCATCGAGGCCTTCCTGGCCGAGGCTCGCGCTATGGGCGAGGGTCGTCTGTCCGTTGTCTTCACCGGTGCCGGTACGTCCGACTACGTTGGCGATACCTGCGCCCCGTACCTGCGTCACGCTGGCAACACTGATCTCTACGACTTTAAGCCCATCGCCACGACCGACATCGTGAGCGCCCCGCGTGACTTCCTGCGCGCCGAGGATCCCACGCTCGTGGTTTCCTTTGCCCGCTCTGGCAACAGCCCCGAGAGCCTTGCCGCCGTTGCTGTTGCCAAGGAGCTCGTCCACAACGTCAAGTTCCTCAACATCACCTGCGCTCCCGAGGGCAAGCTCGCCGTCGAGTCTGCCGATGATCCCAACGCGCTGACGCTGCTCATTCCGCGCGCCAACGACAAGGGCTTCGCCATGACCGGTTCTTATTCCTGCATGACCCTGCTCTCCACCCTTATTTTCGACACTGCCTCTGACGAGCAGAAGGCCGAGTGGGTCGAGACGATTGCCAAGATGGGCGAGGAGGTCATCTCCCGTGAGCCCGAGATCGCCGATTACCTGGCTGGCGACTTTAACCGCGTGACCTACTTGGGTTCTGGCTCCTTCGGTGGCCTTGCCCAGGAGAGCCAGCTCAAGATTCTTGAGCTCGCTCACGGTCTGGTCGCTACTTCCTACGACACCTCCATGGGCTATCGTCACGGACCTAAGTCCTTCGTCGACGATAAGACGCTCGTCTTCGTGTTCGTCAACAACGACGCCTACACCCGTCAGTACGACATCGACATCCTTAACGAGATCGGTGGCGACGATATTGCACAGCACACCGTCGCCGTTCAGCAGGAAGGTGCCACCGTCTATGAGGGTGAGTCCTTCACCTTTAAGGGCTACGAGGCGCTTCCCGAGGGCTACCTTGCTCTGCCGTTCGTGATGTTCGCCCAGGCTATCAGCCTGCTCAACTCCGTGCGCGTGGGCAACACGCCCGATACGCCGAGCCCCACCGGCACGGTTAACCGCGTGGTCAAGGGCGTGACGATTCACCCCTTCACCGCTTAATCGCGTCCCCCTGTAAGGGCGCCCGTCCGCTCATAACGGCGGGCGGGCGCTTTTTGTTTTACGTGAGCTGGGTATAAGCATCACCACAGTCAACTGCTTTAGAAGCAAGGAGTGCATATGAGCACGTACGCAATTAAGGCTGACAAGTTCTTCTTGCCGGCAGGCCCGCAACTGGGCGGCTATCTTATGGTCGAGGATGGCGTCTTTGGCGCCTGGCAGGCCGACGAGCCCTCTTGCGAGATTAAGGACTACACGGGATCGTGGATCGCACCGGGTATGGTCGATACTCACATCCATGGCTTCTACAACCACTCAACTACCGATAACGATCCCGAGGGCATCGATATCAGCTCAACCGAGCTCGCCCGTCGCGGTACCACCAGCTGGCTGCCCACGACGTTCACCGATGGCGTCGAACAGATCAAGGACGCCTGCGCTGCTATCGCCCAGGCGGACGAGGGCCGCGGCCCCGACTTCTGCGGTGCCCGCATTCAGGGCATCTACCTGGAGGGCCCCTTCTTTACCATGAAGCACGTGGGCGCGCAGAACCCCGCTTACCTGATTGACCCCTCCGAGGAGGTTTTCGACCAGTGGCAGGAGGCTGCGGGCGGTCGCATCGTTAAGAGCGCCATGGCCGCCGAGCGCGACGGTGCCGCTGCTTATGCGGCTGCTCTGAACGCCAAGGGCGTGGTGACCAGCATCGGTCACTCCGACGCCACCTACGATGAGTGCATCGCCGCTATCAATGCCGGTGCCAGCTGCTTTACGCATACCTATAACGGCCAGCGCGGTCTGCATCACCGTGAGCCCGGTGTCGTGGGTGCTGCCATGTCTACGCCCGAGACCTACGCCGAGATCATCTGTGACGGCAAGCACGTAAACCCTGCCGCCATCAAGGCGCTGCTACAGGCAAAGGGCTGGCAGCACACGGTACTCATCACCGACTGCCTGGGTTGCGGCGGCATGCCCGAGGGCAGCTACACCAGTGGCGGCATGGACGTCATCATGAAGGACAACCTGTGCTGGCTCGCCGACGGCAAGAGCATTGCCGGCTCGGTGCTCACGCTTGCCCAGGGCGTCAAGAACATCGTCGACTGGGGCATCGCCAGCGCCGATATCGCCATTCGCATGGCAACTGAGGTGCCGGCACGCTCCGCGCACATCGAGGATAAGTGCGGCAGCATCATGCCGGGTCGCGACGCCGACTTTGTCGTGTTCGACCATGAGCTCACCCTCGTCGAGACGTATGTTGGCGGCCAGAGCGTCGGCAACGCCTTTACCGAGTAACGATAGAAAAAGACGGCGGGCCCGAATCTGCTCGGACCCGC
>FR878686.1:4003-7692 GCA_000434535.1 Collinsella sp. CAG:166 | reverse complement strand
GCCCGCTTGCTGGGGGAGCAAGCGGGCGCCTGTGAGCGAATATGTTTGCGGCGAAAGCCGTGATGAGCGGTGGGGTGGCGACTAGTTGGTCGTACCGGAATCGTCACCCGTGCCCGAGCCAGAGCCAGAGCCCGAGCCAGAAAGTGCGACTGTTAGCGTGATCGTGCTGTCGGTGGACTGCTTGCCGGTGGGGGAGACGCCCGTAACGGTGGCATCCTCGTTACCGCTCACGGGGTTGCCGTTCTGGTCGCAGAACGCGATGTTGTAGAAGCCGGCATTGTTGAGCGCGGTGACGGCGGCAGAGATGCTCTTACCGTACAGATTGCCCGGAACGCTCGCCTTGCCGGACTTCTTGGCAATGACGACGGTAATCGTGGCGCCGGGCTTCTGCTTGCCGCTGGGGTTCCAGCTAATCACCGTGCCCTCGGTAACCGAGTCGTTCTCCTGATAACTCACGTTAACGCCAAAGCCGGCCATGTCGAGCGCATTGCGCGCCTGGGACTCGGTCATGTCAGTCAGATCGGGAACAGAGGTGGTATCCGGGCCGCTCGAGACCTTGTACGAGATGGTCGTGCCCTTCTCGACTTCTTTGCCGGCATCGGTGCCCTGCTCAAAGACCTGGCCTTCCTCGGCTTCGTTGGCTTCCTCGGAAGCGCTGCCCTTAAGGCCAACGCTTGCCAGCGCTGCCTCGGCCTGGTCCTTGGTCAGGCCAACGAGCTGCGGAACCTCAACCTTCTCGGAGGGCTTGGGGCCCTTGGAGACCACCAGGTTCACGCGCGTGCCCTTGGGCTTCTTGGCGTTGCCGTTGGGGGTCTGCTCGGCAACCTTGCCCTCGTCGACGTCGTCGTTGTAGCTCTGGTCGACGGTGCCGACCTCCAGGCCGGCTTCCTTGATCAGCTCGACGGCAGTCTGCTGGTCCTTGCCCAGCACATCGGGCACGGTGACCTGCTCGCCGCCAAAGAGTCCTGTGGCAAAGGCCACCACGATGCCGATGACGGCAACGGCTGCCACCACGGCGGCGATGATCTTGTTCTTGTTGGATTTGGGCTTTTCGACCTCGTAGGAGCCGGTGGAGCCCGAAACCGAGCTACGGGCGGTATTCTGGCCGCTCACGCCCGAGACGGGACGCACCATGGCGCGCGTCTGATCGGAAAGCTCGCGAGTCTTGGTGGCGCCCAGCTCACCGGGGGCACCGATGATGCGCGTGGGCTCCGAGACGTTGACGGCACGGCCCGACAGGTAGCTGTTGAGCACCTGACGAAGCTCGTCGGCGGTCTGGAAGCGGTTTGCCGGGTCCTTCTCCATGCACTTGAGGATGATGCGCTCAAGGTCGGCGTCGACACCGGAGTTGATCTGGCTCGGCGGAATAGGCAACTCGTTGACTTGCTTGAGTGCGACCGAGATGGCGTCGTCACCGTCAAAGGGAACGCGGCCGGTGGCGCACTCGTACATCACGACGCCCAGCGAGTAGATATCCGAGGTGGGGCCGAGGTCCTGACCGCGGGTCTGCTCGGGGCTGACGTAGTGGGCGGTTCCCAGCACGTTGTTATCTTGCGTGAGGTGGCTGTTCTTGGCACGCGCGATGCCAAAGTCCATCACCTTGATGTTGCCGTCGGGCAGCACCATGATGTTCTGCGGCTTAATGTCGCGGTGGATGATCTCGTGCTTGTGGGCGACCGAAAGCGCAGAGCTGATCTGCGAGCCGATCTGGGCGACCTTCTTGGGGTCGAGGGCGCCGTGGCTCTTGATGCCGCTCTTAAGGTCGGTGCCGCGCAGGTACTCCATGACGATGTAATAGGTGTCGCCGTCCTTGCCCCAATCGTAGACGCCCACGATATAGGGGGAGGAGAGGCCGGCTGCTGCCTGTGCCTCCTGCTTAAAGCGTGCGGCGAAGGTTGCGTCGCCAGCATACTGTGGCAGCATGATCTTGACGGCTACCGTGCGGTCGAGGACCTGGTCCTGTGCACGGTAGACGGTCGCCATGCCGCCTGTCCCCACCTTATCCTTGAGGAGGTATCTTCCCCCGAGGACCCTCTGTTCCATTCCTGCTCCTAACATAACTATTCGCTCAACGATGTGTGTAGTACCTACGATGTGGCCGCTGGGGCCGTGTGGCGCGTTGCCGCTAACTCTTCGGCCGCGGCGCGCCTCGGGTGTCCGATTCAATCATGGGCATCACGCTCCCTGTGCGGCAAGCGCCGCGGTCAGGACGATGCCGGCGATCTTGGCGGCCTTGACGTCATGCTTGTCGTAATCCTCTAAGGCCACCGAGATAGCGACTGTGGGTGAATCGTAAGGTGCAAAGCCAACGAACATCGAGTTGACGTTGGTGCCGCCGATCTCGGCCGAGCCGGTCTTGCCGGCGACCTTGACGCCGGGGATTTGGGCATCGGTGCCGGTGCCGGACTGGACGACGGCAAGCATGGCCTGCTTGACCTGGTCGGCCGTGGCGGAGCTGACGGCCTGACCCAGCGAGCGGGACTGCGTGGTCTTGACCACGGTTCCGTCCGGGGCGAGTACCTGGGCTACAAAGTACGGGTCCATGACCACGCCGCTGTTAGCGATGGCGGCGGCAATTACGGCGTTTTGCATGACGGTGGTCTGCGGGCCAGGCGTGTGGTCCATGCCGACGGGCTGGCCGGCGCCTGCCCAAGCGGTCTCCCACTCGGTCATGAGCGACGGGTCGGCCATGATGGAGGCCGCGGAGGTCAGGTCCTGGCCGAGCTTTTGGCCGTAGCCAAAGGCGTTGGCAAACTGCACGAGCGTGTTTGCGCCAACTTCGTTTGCCACCTGGCCAAAGACGACGTTGGAGGACACGGCAAAGGCCTGCTGCAGGCTGACGGTGCCGTAGCTCTCGTTGGCATAGTTGGTGACCGGTGCGTTGCCGATGTCCATGGAGCCGGGCGCCTGGTAGGTGCTGGTAAGGCTGGCGGTACCGGTCTCGAGTGCCGCGGAAAGCGTAACGACCTTAAACGTTGAGCCCGGCGTGTACAGCGCGTCCATGGCACGATTGTACATGGAGCCGTCCTCGCCGCCGCCCGACTGCAGCAGGGCATCGATGTTGGTGTTGTCGTAAGTGGGCGAGCTGGCACATGCGAGAACCGCGCCGGTACGCGGGTCGATGACCACTACAGCGCCCTTAAAGCCCTTGAGCGCCTGCTCGGCAGCCGTCTGGATGCGCGAGTCGATGGTGAGCTTGGCGGTGTTGCCCGGCTGGGTCTGGCCCGCGAGCGACGCGATGGCGTTGTTCCAGCTGGAGTAGTCCTTAGAACCGGTGAGCGTGTCGTTCATGACGCTCTCGATGGCGGTGGTGCCATACTGCTGGCTCACGTAGCCAACCACGTGTGCTGCCAGGTTACCGTTGGGGTAGGAGCGTACGTAGGTGCCGTCCTCCTGCTGCAGCGACTCGGCCAGCGTCACGCCGTCGGACGTGATGATGGAGCCGCGCTGGATGTACTTGGAGCGGGCGATGGTGTGGTTGTTGGTCGGCATGTCCTGATAGTCCTTGGCCTTGATGACCTGGACATAGGTGAGGTTGCCGATAAGGATGGCGAACAGCGCCGTAAAGGCGAGTACCGCACGGGTTAGACGGTTGGCGAGCGCAACGCGGCCGAGCACACCGGATTCAGGCGTGTCGAGCAGGCGACGGCGCATGCGCGAACCGACGGAATGGCTGCCGCTGCCGTAGG
>FR878686.1:0-3994 GCA_000434535.1 Collinsella sp. CAG:166 | reverse complement strand
ATGGCTGCCGCTGCCGTAGGAAGACGAGGTGGCAAAGCGCGTGCCCGTCGGGGCGGCGGCAGATGCGACCTGATCATCGGTGATGGCGGCCATGGTGCCGGTGCCGGTAAGCTCCGCCTCGCGTCCGGTCGCCTCGTCACCGGCACGTAGCAGGAGCGCGACGATGATAAAGCTTGCCAGCAGCGAGGAGCCGCCCTGGCTCATAAAGGGCAGGGTGACGCCGGTCAGCGGGATCAGGCGGGTTACGCCGCCCACGATCAAGAAGGCCTGGAAGCTGATGGCTGCCGTAAGACCGGTGGCGCTAAAGGCGGCAAGGTCGGACTTTGCGCGGGCAGCTGTGGTCAGGCCGCGAACGGCAAAGAGCATAAACAGGATGAGCACGGCGCCGCCGCCCAAAAGACCCATCTCCTCGCCGATGGCCGAGAAGATAAAGTCGGACTCGACGACAGGGATGTTGTTGGCCATGCCGTTGCCGATGCCAACACCGACCAGGCCGCCATCGGCAAGCGAGAAGAGCGACTGGACGATCTGGTAGCCCTGGCCTTGGGCGTCCTTAAACGGATCGACCCAAACCTGGAAGCGCACCTGAACGTGCGACAGGAACTTGTAGGCGCCCACGGCTCCAACGGCTAAGAGCGCAAGGCCGATAACGACATACGAAAAGCGCCCCGTGGCAACGTAGAGCATCAGCAAGAAGATGGTGTAGAACAGCACGGCCGAACCCAGGTCGCGTTCGAAGACGACGACGAGCAGGCACACACCCCACACGGCAAACAGCGGCAGCAGCAGTCGCAGGCGAGGGATCTTAAAGCCCAGGATCTTGCGGTTGGAGATGGAGAGCAGCTCGCGGTTCTCGGCCAGGTACCCGGCCAGGAACAGCACGATAAAGACCTTGGCGAACTCGCCGGGCTGGATGGTAAAGCCCGCGATGCGAATCCACAGCTTGGAGCCCGAGATCGTGGTGCCGATAAAGATAGGCAGCATCAGCAGAATGATGCCGATGATGCCAAAGGTGTACTTGTAGCGCATGACCACGTCGAGGTTTTTGACCAGTGCGAGCGTTCCCACCATGAGCGCCACCGAGACAAACAGGATGATGAGCTGTGAGATGGCGAGAGCGGGGGCGAGACGCGTCACGAACGTGATGCCGATGCCCGAAAGTATAAATACGATGGGCAGGATGGCGGGGTCGGCACCGGGCGCCAAGATGCGCACGGCAATGTGGGCCGCGGCAAAGGCGGCAAAGAGGCCGATCGGTACGGCGAGCGTCTCAAAGGAGATGGCAGCGCCCGCGGTGAGGACGTACATCGCATACAGCAGGATGACGGGGAACGCCGAGGCGATGAGCAAGAGCAGCTCGGTGTTGCGGCGACTCATAAGCGGCACTCCCTTTCTAATTCTTATCGGAGGCTTCGGCCTCGGCGGACTGTTCGGCGGTTTTCTCGGAATCTGATTCGGAGGTCGATCCCTGATTGGTGTTGTCGCGAATCGTTTGCGCGTCGATCACCTGGCGGGTCTGCTCCTCGTCGATCTGGTGGCGGTACTTGGATATCGTGTCCTGCGCATCGTCGACACTTGTTTGCGGAATGCCCGCCTTGAGGCGGTTTTGCGTGTCTTCGGGCAGGTCGGACAGCTTGATGCTGGTTTCGCTTTCGAGCCAGTGGAGCTTGAGTCCGAGCGGCTTGCCGGGCAGGCCGCGCCAGACGGCGACATTGCCCTGGTAGGTACCCAGGTAGTACGAGCCGGTGACACCCGTGTAGGCCCAGATGCCAGCTGCCAGCACAAAGACGAGGGCCAGGATGGCGGCGATAGTAATGTTGCGGCGACGCACGCGTTGCGCCTCGCGCATAACGCCATCGTCAACCAGGTCAACGACTACTACGGTCACGTTGTCGTGGCCGCCGGCGGCAAGCGCCGCGTCCACTAGGTTGTCGACGCAGATTTGCGCGGTTGAGGACTGCGTGGCGATGTTCTCGATATCGCTATCGGGAATCATGCTCGAAAGGCCGTCGGAGCACAGGATCAGGCGGTCGCCTTCCTCGATATGCAGAGTGAAGTGGTCGGCATACATAGCGGGGTCCGAGCCCAGCGCGCGGGTGATGACCGAACGGTTGGGGTGGACGCGAGCCTCGTCTGCCGTGATTTCGCCGGCGTCCACGAGCTCCTCCACGTAGGAGTGGTCGCGGGTCACGCGGATGAGCGTGCCCTCGTGGAGCAGGTAGGCGCGAGAGTCACCCACGTGAGCGATGGCGAGCGTGTCGTTTTCGATGTAGGCGCAGGTGGCTGTGCAGCCCATGCCGGGCTTGCCCAGGCCGTTCAGGGCCGCCTCGATTACGGCGGCGTTGGCTGCCTCGACGGCTGCGGCCAGGCGTGCTGCGTCGGCAGACTGCGGGGCCGTCTTGGCGATGGTCTCGACAGCGATAGAAGAGGCCACCTCGCCGGCGGCGTGACCACCCATGCCGTCGCATACGCAAAAGAGCGGCGACTGCACCAGGTAGGAATCCTCATTGTGCGGACGCACGCAGCCAACGTCGGAGCGGGCGCCCCACATGAGTTGCGTGGTGGTGCCGGCATCATAGGTCGAGTCGGTCTCGATGCGCTCCTCGGTCAGGGGCTCAAAGCTCATGGTCGAGCCGGGGTCTTTGAGCTTGGCCTCAACGGCGGCAACGTCGATCTCGGCGGTGTCACCGGGAGAGACGGTGTCGGTCTCGGCGTTTGATTCGGAATCGCCGGTGTCCGGGGAGTCGGGCTCCTCGGAAACGCGGGCGGTCGACTCGTCGTCTTGCGGGCTGACGTCTATAGGCTCGGGCGCCGGCGTAGACGCGGGCGCAACCTCGGATGCCGGGGCTATGGGAAACGCCGGCGCGGCGGGCTCGGGTGCCGCAAACACCGCAGCGCTCTCGTTGATTGCCGCGGCGACGGGCTCTGCAAAGTGAGCCGGCGCCGGGGTTGCTTCGGGCGCTGTGGGCTGTTCCGCAGCATGTGCGCCGATGGGCGCCGCTACGGTATCCTCTTCGTCCTCGTTATCGGCGAGATCCGAAATATCATGCGTTACATGCGAAAGAGGCAGGGAGAACACGGTGTCCTCGGGCTCCACGGGTGCGGAGCCCGCCGGAGCGGCGTGGGCCGGTGCAGCTGTGGCGGCGGCCGGTGCCTCGGTCATAGTTGCGGACTTGTTCTCCTCGTCGATCATCGACGGTTCACCTTCATGACCACGTCGCCAATCTGGACTTCGTCGCCCTCACGCAGCGTCGCGGGCTCCACGAGCTGGCGGCCGTTGACGAGCGTGCCGTTAAGCGAGTTGAGGTCCTCGATGATGAGCGCCGGGCCCTGCAGCGAAAAGCGCGCATGCGAGGCCGAGACGAACGGTTCGTTGATGCAGATGTCCGAAGATGGCGAGCGACCGACGATGACGGGGCCGAGCATGTCTACGTGGATACCGCGGATACCGCGCGGACCCTTGTCCACATCGATCGTCCAGATAGCCGAGTCGCGGCGCTGTCCGCGCACAAGTCCCACGCCGGTCTTCATGACGGCGAACAGGAAGATATAGAGCAGGGCGACCAGGACGATGCGGCCTGCAAAAAGGACGATATCGATGTTCATAAGCGACTATCCCCTAAATTCAAAGGTACTCAGGCCAAACGTCAGCAGATCGCCGTTGCGCAGCGGGCAGCGCGTAATGCGGCGGTTGTTGACGAGCGTGCCGTTGGTGGAATTGAGGTCCTCGATCGACCAATCCGAGCCCGTAAAGGTGAGCTGGGCGTGGCGGCGCGACACGTTGGGGTCGCGCAGGGCAATGTCGGAAACCGAGCGCTCGCGACCGATGGTCACCTGTGCGGAGGTGATGTTATGGCTCTCGCCGCTCACGACGTCGACGAGCTGGGCGAGCGGGCGCTGCGGGGCGCGAGTGCTCGCCATGTTGGAGGCGATACCGGCCGCGGCGCCTAGGCCCACGGCGGCACCGGTCGCGGCGGCTCCGCCCATGCCGGCA
>FR878685.1:45620-49204 GCA_000434535.1 Collinsella sp. CAG:166 | reverse complement strand
ATTACATCCGCATCTTCAAAAAGAGACTGTATCGTTGAATAAGCCTCCGTTGAAATATCAATTTCAGTTACGATTGCTCCCAACTTTTTGAATAATTTTCGAGCCGAGCCGACATAACCGGTGTAGCCTTCACGCAGCGAAGCTGTTGGAATAAATGCGACTTTTTTATTTTCAATTTCTTCCTTTATCAGACTTCCTACACTTGAAAAGTGCGAACATAAAAACAGTTTCATCAATATTCTCCTTTATATATAAATTCTTATTTGTTGAACTAAGCCGTGTATACCATACTCACCAATGAAAGAACGCCCTGATATAGCGTAATTTGCTGTTTTCCTGCGTACGTGCGTACACACTCCACAGGAATTCTAAGGGCCCTGCCCCCTTAGCACGCGGACTTTGGAACAAAGTCTAGTGTGTTACGCCTTGCCAGAGGTGTACAGGCTCCCGGTACGCACGTACGCAGCAATTGCTATCAATGCGCCATATAAGTGGCGATCAAGTTCGCATAAAGCGACCTTGGTTCCGCAAAACAAAAGGCAGGATACCATCACCACGATGGTACTCTGCCTCTGTTCGTTTCTGTTTACCGTTCCGAGTGGTCCTTCCGCAGAATTACCGATAAACAAAAAACGTACCCGGACCCTTTCTCGTATAGAATCGGGTTCGAGTGCGAACTGAATGTTGGAGCAATAAAAAACCACCACAAAGGTGCCTGTCCCCTTTGTGGTGGTTTTGGGTTAGAGCTAGAGGGTGTGGCCGTAGGCGTTGGCGGCCTTGATGGCGGCGGCGAATTTCTCGTCGGTGAAGGGCTCGGGGTTTCCCTGCTTCCACTCGTTGGTGGCGTGTGCGAACTCGCACAGGGCCGGGATATCAGCCTCGGAAAGTCCGACCTGCTCAAGCGTCACGGGCAGTCCCATCTGCTTGTTAAAGGCGGCGTAGCGCTCAAGGTTTTCGGTATCGCCCGTATAGGCAAACAGCGCGAGCACGCCCAGGCTTACGACCTCGCCGTGCAGGTAGGTGCCCTCACGCGGAATGCTGCAGGTGGCGTTGTAGAACGCGTGCGCCACACTTGAGTTGTAGTAGTAATCGTTCTGGTTGGTCAGGTTCGAGACATAGCCCGTGTTGACCACGATATCGAGCGCGATCTGCTTGACGGCCTCGCTCGACAGGTTCTGGCGCACGTCCTCAAGACCCTGGACGCCATAGGTAAATAGAGGCTCGGAGCAGGTGTGCGCGAGTGCCAGGCCAAGACCGGCGGTGTGCTCCAAGTTGCCGGCGCTCGTGGCGTACTCGACCTCGGGCTGCTTAGACAGGGCATCGCCCACGCCGGCCCAGAAGTATTCTGCCGGTGCCTCGGCGATGATCTTGGGGTTGATGAAGATGTGAGCGGGGCGGTTGGGGTACGAATAGCCCTCGAGCGAGCCGTCGTCGTTGTACACGACGGCAATGGCGGTCGCGGCGGAGCAGTTGGAACAAATCGTCGGGACGGTGAAGACGATCTTCTTGAGCTCGATGGCCGCCGTCTTCACGGTATCGAGCGCCTTTCCGCCGCCACAGGCAATGAGCACGTCGGCTTTCTGGCAGGCAGGGGAGTTCACGACCTTGGCGATATTGGCACGCGTACTGTTGGTACCGTAGACGCGCGTCTCCAGAATCTCGACGTCGGTACCTGCCAGCGCAGCTTCGATACCGGGAAGTGCTGCGGCCAGTGCCCGCTTGCCACCGATGATCGCGACCCTTGTCGCGCCGTACTCCGCCAGTGCGGCGGGCAGCTCGTCAAAGCAATCCTCGCCAACGGTGTAGTCGCTCATTCCAATCGTGCGCATAGCAACCTTCTTTCGTTCGATAGAGTGCTTTCAGGTATTTTGCTCCTAGAGCAGGGCTGTAATAGCGAGAAATTTCGAACGTATAAAACCAGTGTTGAGGGTTTTTCGCCGGCGAGGAACGTGCTAGCATACACCGCATAAGCGTTGATGGGGACGAGTAGTCGGCCATCCGCATGCTACAGAGAGCGGGGAGCGCTGAGAGCCCGTGCATGCGACCGATGAAAATCACCCCGGAGCTGCGGTCCCAACGGACGTGCCGCACAGGCACGTCTTAGTAGATATCGCCGAGATGGTCGTCGATACAGGCCAGCCGAGTAACGGGTGCGAGCGCGCGAATACGCGGGCGAGGGCATCTAAGCTGGGTGGTTAAGCGAAGAGCTTTTGCGGGCGCACAGCCCGTTTTGTGGCGCTTCGTCCCAGCTTGCAGGGACGGGCGCTTTTTTTGGTGCCCAGAGGGCGTGCGCGCCCACGACATGAAAGGGGTACCGTGGCAAACGAGTACAAGCAGACGATGAATCTGCCCAAGACCGGTTTTCCCATGCGTGCCGGTCTTTCCAAGTCCGAGCCCAAGCGACTCAAGGACTGGCAGGACAACAAGGTCTACGAGCAGGTTCTGAAGAAGAACGAGGGTCACAAGAAGTTCGTGCTGCACGACGGTCCTCCGTACGCCAACGGCCCGATCCACATCGGCCACGCCATGAACAAGATCTCCAAGGACATGATCAACCGTTACTGGATGATGCAGGGCTATGAGGTTCCCTATGTCCCCGGTTGGGACTGCCATGGTCAGCCGATCGAGCACAAGGTCGAGGAGAAGCTCGGCACCGAGAAGTTCAACCAGACCCCCACGGCCAAGATTCGTGAGCTCTGCAACGAGTTCGCTGTCGAGAACATCGAGCTGCAGAAGGCCGGCTTCCGTCGTCTGGGCGTGCTCGGCGACTGGGACAACCCCTATCTGACGCTCTATCACCAGCATGATGCCGCCGACATCGAGGTCTTCAAGGCCATGTTCGATAAGGGCATGATCTATCGCGGCCACAAGCCGGTTCACTGGTGCAAGCACTGCCACACCGCGCTGGCCGAGGCCGAGATTGAGTACTCCGACGAGACGAGCCCCTCCATCTTCGTGCGCTTTGAGATGACCTCCAAGCCCGCCGGCCTCGAGAACTTCGACGGCCCGGTCGATTTTATCATCTGGACGACCACGCCGTGGACCATCCCCTCTGACCAGGCCGTTTCCCTTAAGCCCGGCGCCGCCTATGTCGCTGTTGAGCACGATGGCCGTGCCGAGGTCATGCTCGAGGACCTGGCTCCCAAGTGCTGCGAGGAGTTTGGCTGGGAGTACACCCCGGTTATGGTCGACGGCAAGCCCTATGTGGTTCCCGCCGAGACCTTCCACCACATCCACTACAAGCAGCCGATCTTTGACGGTGTTGAGGGCGTGGCGCTGCTGGCCGATTACGTCGGTGTCGACGACGGTACCGGTATCGTCCACAACTCGCCCGGCCACGGCGTCGACGACTACTTTGCCTGCCTCAAGGAGGGCATCACCGACATCTGCATGCCGGTCGATGACGACGGCAAGTTCTACACCGGCGAGGAGTTTGGCACCGGTGGTCCCTTCAGCGGTATGGATACCGATGAGGCCAACCCGCATATCATCGAGTTCCTGCGCGAGCGCGGCACCCTGGTTCTCGAGAAGAAGATCACGCACAGCTATCCGCACTGCTGGCGCTGCAAGCACCCGGTGCTCTT
>FR878685.1:33524-45599 GCA_000434535.1 Collinsella sp. CAG:166 | reverse complement strand
CGGTGCTCTTCCGTGCTACTGACCAGTGGTTTGTCTCGATGGACAAGACCGGTTTGCGCGAACAGGCTGGCAAAGAGGTCCGCGAGAACGTCAAGTGGTATCCGGCCCACGCGGCCAACCGTATCGGTGCCATGGTCGAGCAGCGTCCCGACTGGTGCATCAGCCGTCAGCGCAACTGGGGCGTGCCCATCCCGAGCTACACCTGCGCCGACTGCGGCGAGAAGGTCATGAACGATGCCACGCTCGACGCCGTCATCAAGCTCTTCCATGAGAAGGGCTCCGACGCCTGGTTCACCGACGCTCCCGAGAGCTACCTGGGCGAGGCCTGCGTCTGCCCCAAGTGCGGCGGCCATCACCTCAAGGCCGATAAGGACATCCTCGACGTGTGGTGGGATTCCGGCGTTTCCTGGAAGGCCGTATGCGAGTATCGCCCCGAGCTTGAGTACCCGGCTGACGTGTATCTCGAGGGCTCCGACCAGCACCGCGGTTGGTTCCAGAGCTCGCTGCTGACCTCGGTGGGTGCCAACGGTCACGCTCCGTACAAGGCGGTCGTCTCGCAGGGCTTCACGCTCGACGGCCAGGGCCGCAAGATGTCCAAGTCGCTCGGCAACGTCATCGACCCCAACAAGGTCTGCGACGAGATGGGCGCTGACATCATCCGCCTGTGGGTCGCCTCGGTCGATACCAGCTCCGACGTCTCCATCGACCACGAGATTCTCGCCCGTACGTCCGATGCCTACCGTCGTTTCCGCAACACGCTGCGCTTCCTGCTTTCCGAGCTCGAGGGTCAGTTTGAGCCCGAGACCGACGGCGTCGCCTTTGCCGACCTGCTGCCGCTCGACAAGCTTATGGTTGCCCGCCTGACCCAGGTCCAGGCCGAGGTCGACGATGCCTACGCCAGCTACGAGTTCCCGCGCGCCTACCGTGCGCTTTACGACTTTGTGGTTACCGAGCTCTCCAACGTGTATCTCGACGCCCTGAAGGACCGTCTGTACTGCGAGAAGCCCGGCTCTCTCGAGCGCCGCAGCGCCCAAACCGTGCTGGCCGAGCTCTTCTCGATGCTCATGCGCGACCTGCAGCCGATCCTGTCCTACACGGTCGACGAGGCCATGGCCTATGCGCCCGCCGGCTGCGTCGATCACCAGAAGTACGCCGCGCTGCTCGATTGGTACAAGTCGCCTATCACGGTCGACGAGGCCAATGAGTTTGAGGGCGTGCTCGAGGCTTCGCTCGAGCTCCGTAGCGCCGTGACCAAGGCCCTTGAGGATGCCCGTTCTGCCGGCACCTTCACCAAAAGCCAGCAGGTCCGCGTCAAGGCGGTCGTTCCCGCCGAGATGTATGCGCTGCTGACCGGCGACAAGGCCGTCGACCTGGCCGAGTTCTACATCGTCTCCGATGTTGAGCTGACCCAGGGCGAGGAGCTTTCCGTTGCCATTGAGGCTGCCGAGGGCGAGTGCTGCGACCGTTGCTGGAACTATCGCACCACTGTCGGCGAGTACAACGGCCACGCGCATATCTGCAAGCGCTGCGCCGACGCTTTGTAGGTTACGGCGTTCGTAGAACGCCGTAACCTACCGACGCTGCAAACGCCCCTAAGCGGCAATCTGACGTTCAATCGTCGGTCGCGTACCAAAGTACGCTTCCCTTCTCTTTCACGTCACCTTGCTCGCTTAGGGACGTTTTCGCTGTTGGTGACGATAACGCGGCGTTTCCATTGCTGGAGCAAGAGGCTTTCTTTCGACTTGCGCTTTTAGTCGAAAGCTATTAAGCGACATTCCGTTATTCGGAATGCCGCTTTCTTTTTATGCTGGTTATTTATCTGGCGTTAGCGAATATGTCGTGCGCTCTGCGTGTGGCAATATAAGATGGTTAATTGCGTTAAACGGAATTCGATGTTCTTGAGGGTAGGGGATTGATTTGGGTCGTGCTGGGGGTATGACGCCGCCTTTGCGTTGGCGGTTGGGTGTTGCTGGTGGGGTGGCGCTGGTTGTGCTGCTTCTTGACCAGCTGACCAAGCTTGCGGTTCGTGCCGTGGGCGACGCTTTGCATGTGACCGTCATCCCCGGTGTCATTGACTTTATGTTTGTCCGTAATATCGGTGCTGCCTTTAGCATGGGCGAGGGGCATGGCGTTGCGTTCGCTTTGCTGGCGCTTGCGGTCATTGTCGCCATTGCCGTGTACTTGCTTCGCACGCCCCAGCTTGCTCGCTTGGAGGTTGTGGGCATGGCCATGGTCGTGGGTGGCGCCATTGGCAACGCGATCGATCGCCTGGCTTTTGGCTTTGTGACCGATTTTATTGCCACCACCTTCATCGACTTTCCCGTCTTTAACGTGGCCGATATCGGCATCACCGTAGGCGTCGTGCTTGCCCTCATCGGCTACATGTTCTTGAGCCCTGCGGCCCGCGATGTTGATGCGACTGCCGAGCTCAATGCCCGTGATGAGGCTCGCGCCAAGCGCAAAGCCAAGCAGCGTGGGGAGCGTGCCCGCAAGATTCGCGAAAGGAATGAGCGTTAATGGCCGACATCCATATTCTTGTTGCCGACGATTGCTCTGGCCAGCGTCTCGACGCCTTTCTGGGTGCCAACGACGGCTGCCCCACGCGCTCTGCCTGCGCGCATCTGATCGAGGGCGGCGCCGTAATCGTGAACGGCGAGACCTGTTTGTCAAAAAAGTATGCCGTACGCGCCGGTGACCGCATCTCGGTTGACCTGCCCGAGCCTCACGATCCGACTGACGTGATTCCCGAGGCCATTCCCCTCGATATCCGCTACGAGGACGATTACCTCATCGTGCTCTCCAAGCAGCGCGGCCTGGTGTGCCATCCCGCCCATGGCCACGAGAGCGGCACTCTTGCGAACGCTCTGGTCTATCACTGTGGCATCGACCATCTTGGTACCGTGCAGGGTGAGGACCGCCCCGGCATCGTGCATCGTTTGGATCGCGATACCTCGGGCCTCATGCTTGCGGCAAAAGACGACGACACGCAGCGCGCACTCCAAAATCTCATTCGCACGCGCACGCTCGATCGTCGCTATATCACGCTCGTTCACGGACATATCGCTATGGATGAGGGCACCATTAACACCGGCATTGCCCGTTCTACGCGTGACCGTGTCAAGATGGCGGTTTCGGACGATCCTTTCGCGCGCCAGGCCATTACGACCTTTAAGGTCCTCGAGCGCTTCGATTCCACGCGTTTTGACGACGGCTATACGCTCGTCGAGTGCCACCTGTTTACGGGCCGCACACATCAGATTCGCGTGCATATGCGCCATATCAACCACGCCTGCGTGGGCGATCCGCTCTACGGCAAGTGCGATGCACGCGCCGATCAGGGTCTGACCAGGCAATTCCTTCATTCCTGGCGTGTTGCATTCGACCATCCCGTGACGGGGGAGCGCATTGAGTGCCGCGACGAGCTACCGTGGGATCTCGCCGCGGTTCTTGACGACCTGGCCCCGCGCTCGCTTGGCCGCACCGCTGCCGGCGACGAAATCGTTCCGCAGCTCGGTCTGCTCGAAGCCTAGCCAGTATTAGGTGGTTTCTTGAACTCGGTAAGCCTGCGGTAAGATATACGGTTGTTTACGTAACGCGTTCTCGGGAGCCTGCATGCTCGCCTTTTTACAAACCAACACACCCATCGTGATCTTCAACCAGATTGTTGTCACGCTGCTCACGGTCTGCTTTCTGTACCAGGTGGTCTTCTTTGTCATTGGCGCTCTTCGTGGCGAGGTCGCGCCTCCCAAGGCCAAAAAACTTCACCGCTATGCCTTCTTCATTGCTGCGCATAACGAGGAAGCCGTAATTGCCAATCTCGTACGCTCCATCAAGGACCAGGACTATCCGTCCGAGCTTATCGAGGTCTTTGTCGTTGCCGACGCCTGCACCGACAACACCGCGCAGCTCGCACGCGAGGCCGGTGCCATTGTTTACGAGCGCAATGACCTGGCCCGAAAGGGCAAGAGCTGGGTCATGGACTTTGGTTTCGATCGCATTCTCAACGAGTATCCCGACACGTTTGAGGGCTACTTTATCTTTGATGCCGATAACGTCATCTCCCGCGATTACGTCTCCAAGATGAACGATGCCTTTGACCAGGGCTTCCATGTGGTCACGAGCTATCGTAACTCCAAGAATTTTGGCAGCTCGTGGATCTCGGCAGCTAATGCTACCTGGTATTTGCGCGAGGCGCGCTTCCTTAACAATGCGCGTAATATCTGTAAGACGTCTTGCGCCGTCTCGGGTTCGGGCTACCTCATCTCCGCCAGTGTTATTGAGGGCATGCACGGCTGGCAGTTCCACACGCTGACCGAGGACATTCAGTTCACTACGTTCTGCGCTATTCACGGTATTCGCATTGGCTATGCGCCTGCGGAGTTCTTTGACGAGCAACCCGTGACGTTCAAGGCATCCTGGAAGCAGCGTATGCGCTGGACCAAGGGCTTCTACCAGGTCTTTTTTACCTATGGCAAGCATCTTGTCAAGTCGACGTTCCGCTATCATCGCTTTGCCGCCTACGACATGTTCATGACGATCGCCCCGGGTATGCTGCTATCGCTGATCTCGATGCTCGCTAATGCGACGTTCTTGATTGTGGGTGGCCTTTCGCATGGTTTCTTGGCTACCGAAGTCGAGATGCAGGCGTGCGCCGCTTCGCTCATTATGACCTTCGCCATGATGTATCAGACCTTCTTTATCCTGGCGCTGCTCACGACTATCTTTGAGTACAAGCACATTCACTGCGCGCAAAAGTGGCGTCTGGTGACTAACCTGTTTACCTTCCCGATCTTTATGTTCAGCTATATCCCCATCACGGTGGCCGCGCTGTTCCTGAAGGTCGACTGGGTGCCGACGCAGCACGCCGTCAACGTTACCCTTGACGAGGTCATGCAAGGCGCCAAATAGCCACCACCAAAACCACCGCAAAGGGGCACCTTTGTGGTGGTTTTTGCTTTTGCGATGCAGCTCGAGGAGGAGTCCGATGGTCTATATCCCGTTTTGGATTTGCATCTTTGCCGGCGTGGCAATTGATGCCCGAGAGCGACGGTTTCCCAATGGGCTTGCCGGCGCATGTGCCGTGACGGCGTTGGCGGGCGTTTGGCTCGATCTCGGTTTGAACACAGCGCTTGACCACGCCGGTCTTGCGGTCATCGTCTACCTTGGCCTTGTGCTTACCGAGTCGCTCTGGCGTAGAGTTCGCCACGCTCCTGGCATTGGCATGGGGGACGTCAAGGCACTCTTTGCCCTTTGTACCTTCGATCCCCTGGGCGGCGTTGTCGCGTTTGCGGTTGCGCTCCTGACCCTTGCCGTCGCTTGCCTCATCACGAAATCGCGCTCCCTGCCATTGCTCCCGTTTTTGGTGCCGATTTTTGCCATAATCGAGGTTGTGGGCTGCACTTTGTAACCGATTGCGCATCCTTCTTAAGGAGCATGCCATGGCAACTAATCAAGAAACGGCCGTCATTAAGGCGCGCATGGACCGTATTCCCTCGGCGTTGTCGTCCGAACTTGTCGAGCGCATTGCCGCCGATCGTGCTTCGGGCTATGTCAACCCGTATCGTTGCAACGACGATCAGGTCATTCGTCGTATTGATCGCGCCGCCGACAAAGGTACGCTTATGCGTCCGGCGTTTATGCGCGATACCGAAAAGATACTTCATCTTCCGGCGTACACCCGTTATGCAGGCAAAACGCAGGTCTTTAGCTTCCGTAGCAATGACGATCTGTCACGCCGCGGTTTGCACGTGCAGCTCGTCTCCCGCATTGCGCGCGATATCGGTCGCGCCCTGGGGCTCAATTGCGATCTGATCGAGGCGATTGGCCTGGGTCACGACTTGGGACACACGCCTTTCGGCCATGCCGGCGAGCGTTTCCTCAACGATATCTATCATGAGCGTACGGGGCGTTATTTTTTCCATAACGTGCAGTCGGTCCGCGTGCTCGACACACTGTACGGCCGCAACGTGTCGCTCCAGACGCTCGACGGCGTGCTATGCCATAACGGCGAGTACGAGCAGCGTGTGTTTGAGCTCTCGGACATGAGCTCCTTTGACCAGTTTGACCAGACGGTTGAGGATTGCATTGCCACGGGCTATAGCGCAATTGGGCATCTGCGTCCCATGACGCTCGAGGGCTGCGTCGTTCGCATCTCGGATATTCTTGCCTACGTCGGTCGTGACCGTCAGGATGCGATCGCGGCGGGCCTGCTGTCACCCGACGCTTTTGATGATGGCCGGGGCGGTGCCTACAACAGTTGGATCCTCACGCATGCCTCCATCGATATCGTTGAGCACAGCTATGGTAAGCCGCGCATCGAGATGAGCGAGGACCTGTTTGAGGAAATCCGCCGAGCCAAGCGCGAGAACTACGAGAAGATCTATAGCAAGGGCGGTATCGAAGGCGATTCCGAGGTGGAGCTGCGCGAGGCGTTCGAAAAGCTCTACGACCGTTGCCTGCGGGATCTAAACAGTGGTGACGAGTCCTCGTACATCTTTAAGCACCATATTTCGCGCATTGAGCAGCAGCTTTCCTACTACGATCGCACCTATGCCTGGCAGGACGACAAGGATCAAGCCGTGGTGGATTATATCGCGAGCATGACGGACGGTTATTTCTGCGAACTGACGAGCAAGCTGTTCCCCGGTCTGGAGTTTCCGCACCGTACCTATATTAACGAACGGTAGTTCGTATATATTCGGTATACTGTTAGTGGAAAACGTTTTTGATTGATACACGGGATGGCTATGGACGACCTTTTTTCTGCTTCGACGCGCGAGCGTTCCTTTCAGAATGCGCCGCTTGCGGTGCGTATGCGCCCCAATTCGCTCGACGAGTATGTGGGCCAGCAAAAGGCCGTCGGTAAGGGCTCATGGTTGCGTGCCGCGATCGAACACGACGTGCTTTCCAGTGTGATTTTGTATGGGCCGGCCGGTACGGGTAAGACGACGCTGGCCCATATTATCGCCAACCATACTAAGAGCGAGTTTGTCGAGGTCAGCGCTGTGACGGGCACCGTGAAGGACTTGCGCCGCGTGATTGATGAGGCCAAGACGCGTCTGAATACGTACGACCGTCGCACCATCCTGTTTATCGACGAGATTCATCGCTTTTCGAAGTCACAACAGGATGCATTGCTGCATGCGGTTGAGAACCGTACCGTTATTATGATTGGCGCCACGACGGAGAATCCGTACTTCGAGGTCAACTCGGCATTGCTCTCGCGCGGTCGCGTGGTGGAGCTTGAGCATCTTAAAGACGAGGACATTGCCACGCTGATCGAGCGTGCACTCGAGGCTCCGCAGGGTTTGAACGGCAAGTTCTCGGCCGATGAGGATACGGTTAAGACCATCTGCACGCTGGCAGCGGGTGACGCTCGCTCGGCGCTCACGACGCTCGAACTTGCGAGCGAGATTGCCGTCACGCGTCCCGATACCGAGGGAACGCCAGCGCCGGCGGCGGGGGAGCGTTATCCCATCACCGTGGATGACGTAAAGATTGCCAATCCGCGTCGCGGTTTTACGTATGACAAAAACGGTGACATGCACTACGACATCATCAGTGCGTTCATTAAGTCCATGCGTGGTAGCGATCCCGATGCCACGGTCTACTGGCTTGCGCGCATGATCGATGCGGGGGAGGATCCTAAGTTTATCGCCCGTCGCATTATGATTCATGCTTCTGAGGATGTTGGCAACGCCGACCCACAGGCGCTTTTGGTGGCACATGCCGCGTTTAAGTCTGCCGAGGTCATTGGCTATCCCGAGTGCCGCATTAACCTGGCTCAGGCTGCACTCTATGTGTGCTTGGCGCCAAAATCCAACGCGTGTGAGGCTTCGATCGATGCGGCGCTTGCCGATATCCACTCTAGTGGGCTTCGCGAGGTGCCGAGTTATCTGCGCGATCGCCATCGCCCAGGCAGCGACGACTACGGTGTGTATAAATACCCGCACGATTATCCCGAAGGCTGGGTCGATCAGCGCTATTTGCCCGAGGGGCTGGAGCGCGGTGCGTTCTGGCAGCCTGCCGGGCGCGGCTGGGAAGAGTGGCGCGTAGAGCAAAGCGAACGCGACCGCAGCGGGAATGCACCGAAGTAGCTGCTGATAATTTTGTCCCACGTTGCTGCTCTTGGCATGTTCGGTCCCCTTTGGGGTACCATGAAAAGCGTCTGTATTTCGATTCTTCCGGGAGGCTTGTATGAGTCCCATTCAAATCGCCCTGCTGCTGCTCGCCGTTGCCGGCGTGTGGGCCATCGCTGAGCTCGCGCTTACCCTGCGCAAGACCCGCAATGTTGTCGACTCGCTCGATAAGACCGTGAACGACCTCAACAACACCATCGCCGAGGCTCAGCCTGTGGTGGCAAAGCTCGATGGCGCTGTCGATGAGCTTACGCCGGCGCTTGCCCAGATGGAGCCGCTGCTTAAGTCGAGCAAGACGGCAGTTGATGCCCTTACCTCCAATCTCGTAGAGGTTGAAGCCGTGGTTCGCGACATTTCCGAGGTTACGGGCAGCATGGCCGAGGCCAGCAATGCTGTGTCGAGCGTGACTGATTCTGCGGCAGGTGCCGTGCAGAAACTCTTTAACAAGGTGAAGGCTCCCGCGGCCGACGCTGAGCGCAAGCTTTCCGCTGCCGAAGAAGCCGAGCAGCCGACCGAGCGTGTCCTGATTGGCGAAGCCGGGGACGATGTCGCTGCTGGTGACAATGATGCACAGAAGCCTGCTGCTAAAGCAGCCCAGTATTACACCTACACGCCCGCCGAGACCTCTGAGGAGTCCTGCGATGAGTAGCGAAGCAACTTGCCCCATTACGCTGACCGTTGCCGGCGACCCGCGTCTGGCGCGCCTTGTGCGCATGACGGCGGCAAATGTCGGTGCGCTCTGCTCCATGTCCGTCGATCGCATCGAGGACATTCGTATGGCTGCCGAGGAAGCATTTATTTTCGGCTGCACGGCTGTTGATTCCGATGACATCTCGATCAAATTCGATGTCGACGAATCTCACGTTGGCATGACCTTTACCTTTGGCGATCAGGCCACCGTCGACGAGGATGACCAGGCTGCTGTTTATGCCGAGCTTATTTTGGCGAGCGTGTGCGACTCCTACGAAAAGACTGCGGCGCCCCTGACGCTTTCCCTCGACCTCAAGGCGGATATTTAATATGACCGAACGTTCCCGGAGCGGCAAGACCGCTTGGGACAAGGAGAAAACCCGCGAGCTGTTTCGTCGCTACAAGGAGACCGGTGATCCGGACGCCCGCGAACAGCTCGTCATGTCCCATATGAACCTGGTAAGGTTTCTTGCCAACAAATTTAAGAATCGCGGCGAGCCGCTCGACGACCTCATGCAGGTCGGCTATCTGGGTTTGCTCAAGGCTATCGACCGCTTTGACCCCGAGCGCGGACTCGAGTTCACGACGTTTGCGACACCCACTATCCTGGGCGAGATCAAACGCCATTTCCGCGACAAGGGCTGGAGCGTGCGCGTACCGCGTCGTCTGCAGGAACTCTCGGCCAAGGTCAACCAGGCTACTGACAAACTTACCAACGAGCTGCAGCGTTCGCCCAAGGTTGAGGAGATCGCTGAGTATCTAGATGTGACTGTCGATGAGGTCCTCGAGGCTATGGAATCGTCTTCGGCCTATACCTCGGTGCCCATCGAGGCTCCTGGTGCGTCCGATTCCGACGATGCGCCCTCGATTCTCGACCGTTACGCCGACGATGACAACGAGCTCGACTTTACCGATGACCGCCTGGTGATCGAGGAAGCCATCCGCGATTTCTCGCCGCGCGAGCGCGAGGTGATCGAGCTGCGCTTTGTGAAGGGCATGACCCAGATCGAGATTGCCAAGAAGCTGGGCATCTCGCAGGTGCAGGTCTCGCGTCTGCTGCGCCGCACGCTTAAGAAGATTCAGGACAAGATCGACCCCGACGGAGTGATGATTCGTTCATGAGTGAGCACCCCCAACAAACCGATCGCGTGCTGCGCGACACCCGCGTTCTGACGCTGCGCATTTGGGCTGTTGTCGGCTGCATTGTTATTGCTGCTGTCATCTTTAACCTTATGGGCATCCTGGCACCGGTTATTGAGTTTCTTGCCGTTGGCTCCATCATTGCTTTTGTGATGTCCCCGATCACCAACTGGCTCGAGCACCATGGCGTGAATCGCGGCATCGGTTCGCTTATTGCGCTAATTGTTGTTGTTGCCGTGCTCGTCGGTGTCGTTTGCATCTTGTCGCCGATTCTCTTTGGTCAGATCATGGAAGTCCTGAGCCGCCTGCCCGAGCAGCTTCGTGTTGCGGGTGGCGATCTCAACGAGATGATCTCGCATGCCAAGACGCTCAACAACACGCCGCTCAAGGAGTATTTGGACGATAATCTTTCGTCGCTGGTTGCCGTGGCATCGAAGTATGTGTCTCAGATCGCTGCCGAGCTTGGCCGCGGTGTGTTCCCGCTCATCACCAATACGGCTTCGCAGTTGTTCGTTATCTTCCTTGGTCTGGTGCTTGCGTACTGGATGGCCTGCGACTACCCTCGCATGCACCACGAGATTTGCACCATCATCGGTCAGGAGAAGGAGACCTCGTACCGCTTTATGGTCGCCATCCTTTCTCGCTCTGTCGGCGGCTACATGCGCGGTATGGTCGTGACGTCCATCTGCGGTGGTTTCCTCGCCTTTATTGGTTTTATGATCATCGGCCATCCGTATGCGGCGCTCATGGCTATCTTTACCGGCATCATGCATTTGGTTCCGGTCGTCGGTCCTTGGGTGAGCGCAGCAATCGCCACGGTGCTCGGTTTCATGTTCAGCCCCATGTTGGCGTTATGGACGCTCATCGTGACGATGGTCGCGCAAAACGTCACCGACAACGTGATTTCTCCTAAGGTCATGCAGAGCTCGGTGCAGGTGCATCCCATCATGAGCCTCACGGCGCTCGTTATTGGCTCGGCACTCATGGGCCCTATCGGCATGATTATTGCCATCCCGCTGTGCGCGGCCCTCAAGGGTATCTTCGTGTACTACTTCGAGAATGAGACCGGCCGCCAGCTTGTGGCCTATGACGGCGCCGTGTTTAAGGGCACACCGTACCGCGATGCCGATGGCAACCCGGTCGCCGCCTACGACGCGCTCGGCGACGACACCTTCATTTACGAGTCCGAGCTCATCGGTAACGAGACTGCGCCCGAGGCCCAGGCCATGCCCAAACCCGAGCTCGATAATCCCTGGATGAAGCTCTCGGGCCTTCAGCCCGATGCTACGGGCTTTTTCAAGAATCCCTTCGCCAAAGACGATGATTTCAATATGAACGACGACACCAAAACCGGCATCGACGGCTCCATGGACGATGACGACAACTAGCGGGGTAATTCGGGTTAATATTCATACGCGCTAACATGCAATTTCGCTGAAGGGCCGGCATTGTGCCGGCCCTCTTTTTTGCACTTGCGCGGCGGGATGGTAATATCGTTACGTTTGAACTGTTTCGATGTGAAACCGAGGAGATTCCCTCTATGAGTGCTGACTACCCGTCAATGACTACGGCCGAGATTCGCTCCAAGTTCCTCAACTTCTTTGAGGAGCGCGGTCTTAAGCTCTATCCTTCTTCGTCCCTCGTCCCCGACGATCCTTCGCTGCTGCTTGCCAACGCCGGCATGAACCAGTTTAAGGAGTACTACCAGGGCAAGAAGACCATGAAGGAGATCGGCGCGATTTCCTGCCAGAAGTGCGTCCGCACCAACGACATCGATTGCATCGGCGAGGACGGCCGTCACCTGTCCTTCTTCGAGATGCTCGGCGATTTCTCTTTTGGCGGCGTTTCCAAGCAGCAGGCCTGCGCTTGGGCCTTTGAGCTCATTACCAAGGAGTTCAAGCTGCCGCTCGACCGCCTGTACTTCACCGTCTTTACCGAGGACGACGAGACCCACGATGTGTGGCGCTCCCTGGGCGTTGCCGAGGATCACATCTCCCGCCTGGGCGAGGACGACAACTTCTGGGCCGCTGGCCCCACCGGCCCCTGCGGTCCGTGCTCTGAGATCTACTTTGATATGGGCGAGGAGGTCGGCTGCGGCAGCCCCGAC
>FR878685.1:32955-33507 GCA_000434535.1 Collinsella sp. CAG:166 | reverse complement strand
CGGCAGCCCCGACTGCAAGCCTGGCTGCGACTGCGACCGCTTCTTGGAGTTCTGGAACCTCGTCTTTACCCAGTACGACCGCCAGGAGGACGGCTCCATGCCGGAGCTGCCGCACCGCAACCTCGATACGGGTATGGGCCTGGAGCGCATGGCCGCCATCATGCAGCATAAGACCGCCAACTACGACGGCGATCTGATGCAGCACCTCATCAAGCTGGGCGAGGAGATCAGCGGTAAGACCTATGACGCCGATGATTACTCCGGTGCTAGCCGTTCTCTGCGCATCATCGCCGACCACTCCCGTGCCGTCGACTTCATGATCTCTGACGGCATCCTTCCCGGTAACGAGGGTCGCGAGTACGTCCTTCGCCGCCTGCTCCGTCGTGCCGTGTTCCACGGTCGCCTGCTGGGCATCGAGGGCGCCTTCCTGACCAAGTTCATCGACGAAGTCAACGCTCAGATGGGCGAGGCTTATCCCGAGCTGCTCAAGAACGTCGCCCTCGTCAAGGGTATCGTCGCCTCCGAGGAGGAGCGCTTCTCCACGACGCTCGA
>FR878685.1:0-32927 GCA_000434535.1 Collinsella sp. CAG:166 | reverse complement strand
GACAACGGCCGTGTTTACCTGGACGAGGCCCTGGCAGCGCTTGCCGAGGGCGCTGTGCTTCCGGGCGACGTTGCCTTTAAGCTGCACGACACCTTTGGTTTCCCCATTGACCTGACTGTCGAGATCGCCGGCGCTGCTGGCCACGACGTCGACATGGACGGCTTCACCGCCTGCATGGAGGACCAGAAGGCCCGCGCTCGTGCCAACGCCAAGGGCGATGCCTGGGGCAGCTTCAACGACGTGTGGGTCGAGCTTTCCGACAAGGTCGCCGCGACCGAGTTCGACGGCTATGACAACGATGCGATCGAGGGTGCCAAGGTTGTCGCCATCGTTCGCAACGGCGAGTCGGTCGAGTCCGCTGCCGCCGGCGAGGACGTCGAGGTCGTGCTCGACCGCACCCCGTTCTACGCCGAGATGGGCGGCCAGCAGGGTGACGCCGGCGAGCTTTCCGCCGAGGGCGTTGTTCTTACCGTTGCCGATACCAAGAACCACAACGGCCTGTATGCCCATGTCGCGCACGTTGCCGAGGGCACGCTGACCGTCGGTGCTACCGTGACCGCCGCGCTCGACGCCGAGCGCCGTGGTTTCCTGCGTCGCAACCACACCGCCACACACCTGCTCGACGCTGCGCTTAAGCAGGTCCTGGGCGAGCATGTCTCCCAGGCCGGCTCGCTGGTGACGCCCGAGCACCTGCGCTTTGACTTTACGCACTTCGAGGCCCTGTCCTCCGAGCAGCTCAAGGCTGTCGAGGACCTGGTCAATCAGCAGATCTTCGCTTCCAAGCCCGTCGTGACCCGTGTCATGGGCATCGACGAGGCTAAGGCTGCCGGCGCTGTCGCTCTGTTTGGCGAGAAGTACGGCGATGTCGTCCGCGTCGTCTCCGTGGGCGCCGAGGACCAGCCGTTCTCCCGCGAGCTCTGCGGTGGCACGCACGCTGCCAACACCGCCGAGATCGGCCTGTTCAAGATCATTTCCGAGTCCTCTACGGGCTCGAACGTCCGCCGTATCGAGGCCGTGACCTCTAAGGGTGCCCTCGACTATATGGCCGACCGCCTGGCGCTCGTTGACGCCGCCGCCGCTGCGCTCAAGTGCCGCGTCGACGAGGTTCCCGCTCGCGTGGAGAACCTGCAGGCCGAGCTGCGCGAGACGTCCAACAAGCTCAAGAAGGCGCTGACCGGTGGCTCCTCCGACGCCATCTCCAGCGCCATCGAGGGCGCCGTCGAGCTCGATGGCTACAAGCTCGTCGTCGCCGAGCTGCAGGGCCTTGAGGCTGCCGACCTGCGCAACGTATGGGATACCGTGCACCAGAAGGTCGCCGGCCCTGTCGCCTGCGTCGTCGCGAGCGTGACCGAGAAGGGCACCCCGGCCCTGCTCGCCGCTGGTTCCGATGACGCCGTCAAGGCCGGTTTCCACGCCGGCAATGTGATCAAGCAGATCGCGGGCCTGGTCGACGGTCGCGGTGGCGGCCGTCCCAACATGGCCCAGGCCGGTGGCAAGAACGCCGCCGGTATCGCCGATGCCCTCGCGGCCGCCAAGACCGCGCTCGGCGCCTAAGAATCTAAGAAGTCACTGTGGTCGCGCTTGCGTTGGACATAGGGGAGACCAGGATTGGCATCGCCGTCTCGAGCCGTGATGGCAAGATGGCGATGCCCGTCAAGGTGCTCCCGGCCGCCGAGGTCACCGGTATGGCCAAGACGTTCCGCTACCTGGTCGAGGACTATGAGCCCGACATCCTGGTAAGCGGACGTCCCCTGACCATGGCCGGTGAGCCCGGCCCTCAGGCCGAGCGCGTTGCCGCTGTGGCGCAAAAGATTGCCGACGAGCTCGATCTTCCGCTGGAGTTTGAGGACGAGCGTCTGTCCTCGCAAGAGGCCAAGCGTATCCTGCGCGAGCAGGGACTCAACGAAAAGCAGATGAGGGGCAAGATCGACATGATTGCCGCCAGCCTGTTTTTGCAGACGTGGCTCGATCGTAAAAACGAGGAGGTCCAGCATGCCTAGCGCTTCCGATCCGCGCCAGCCGAATCGTACGCAGCAGCCGGCGTCGCGCCCAGCCCAGCCTGGCCAGCGTCCGGCACAGCGGACGCAGCGCCCAACACAGCCTGCCGCGCGCCCGGTGCAGTCCTTCTCTCATTCGGGCCAACCTGTTCAACGGACGGGTCAGCAGCCTTCTGCTCGTTCGGTTCAGCAACCGGCTTCTCACGCGGCTCAGCAGCCCACTGCTCGTACGGCCCAGCCTGCAGGCGGCACCCGCTTTAAGCAGCAGGCACCTACCCGGCGTACGCAGGCCCCCCAATCGCATTCGCATCACGCTCGCGGTTCGCATGGCGTTGCTCCGGCGACCCGCTCGAGCTACAACACGCATGCTCGTCGCGGTGCTCAAAAGAAAAGCTCCCCGGTGCCTATGATTATCGGTGGCGTCGTCGCCGTGCTTGCGCTTGTCGCGATCGTTTTCTTTGTCGTGCCAGCCGTCAAGGGCTTCTTTGGCGGTGAGGATGCGAAAGTCGCTGCTGGCCAGCAAGTTACTATCACGATTCCCGACGGTGCCTCGGGCGATACTATCGCCTCGATTCTCTCTGAGAACCATATCGTCGAAAATCCCAAGGATTACTATGCGGCGGTGAAAAAGCTCAACGCCGATATGTCGCTCAAGCCTGGTGATTATTCGTTCACCACACTCATGGATGCGACCAAGGTTGTTCAGCAGCTCATGGAAGGCCCCAACGCGGGCTCCAATGCGCTGACTATCCCTGAGGGCCTAACGGTCGATCAAGTCGCCGACCGTGTGGCCCAGGCCTACGACAGCATCTCTAAGGAAGACTTCCTCAACCAGGCCAAGGCCTCCAACTACGTTGACGACTATAGCTTCCTTAAGGGCGCCGCCAACGATTCGCTCGAGGGTTTCTTGTTCCCCAAGACCTATTCGCTGGGCGATTCGCCGACGGCCGATGACGTGATTCGCGCCATGCTCGATCAGTTTAAGACCGAGTACAAGTCGCTTGACTTTGCGAGCTGCGAAGCCAAGATCAAGGAACGCTACGGCGTGGAGATGTCCGACTACGACATCGTCAACTTGGCCTCTATCGTTGAGCGCGAGGGCCTCAACGCCGATCAACGTGCGCACGTGGCCTCGGTCTTCTACAACCGCCTTGCCGGCAAACTCGACGGTCTGCGCTATCTCAACAGCGATGCGACCATGATGTATGTCACCGGTGGCGAGGTTACCGCCGACGACCTGCAGAGCGATAGTCCGTATAACACCTATAAGCACGAGGGCCTACCGCCCACGCCCATCTGCTCTCCGTCGCTCGAGGCACTCAAGGCCACGCTTGAGCCGACCGACTCCGATGACCTGTATTTCTACATTACGCAGGACGAGGAGTACTTCTCGCAAACCTACGAAGAGCATCAACAGTCTTGGAATTAGCATGAGGATTTTTAGCCCCAAACGATACGTTGCCTCGGTCGATCGCATCGATCTCGATACCCTGTGGGCCGACGGCAAACGCGCCATTCTGCTCGATCGCGATAACACCCTGGTGCCGCGCGACACCGAGCAGGTCCCCGCCGCGATTTCCGCTTGGCTCGACGCCGCCCGCGCCAAAGGCTTTAAGCTGTGCATGGTGTCCAATAACTGGCATCGCGACCAGGTCATGGCATCGGCACGCGAGCTGGGACTCGAGGCCATCAGCCACGCCATGAAGCCGGCGCCGTTTGCCCTCAGGGCGGGTCTTAAGCGCCTCGGCGCCACGGCTGACGAGGCGGTGCTGATCGGTGATCAGCTCTACACGGACGTGTGGAGCGGCAACTTCGCCGGCGTCGATACCATCTTGGTTAAGCCGCAGGCGACGCAAGACCTGTGGTATACGCAGATCTTCCGTATCTTTGAGCGCCGGGCCCTGCGCGACCTTCCCTGCGAGGAATAGGTCTCGTCATGTCCCAGCACACCAAACACGGCTGCGACCATATCTTCTTTATCGGCTTTTTGGGCGCGGGCAAATCGACGCTCGCGCGCAACGTCGGCACTATGTTCAAGCGGCGTTTTATCGATACCGACCGACTGGTCGTGCGCCGTTGCGGTAAGTCGGTAACCGAGATTTTTGAGACCGAGGGCGAGGATCGTTTTCGTGAGCTCGAGACCTCGGCGCTCCGTTCGCTCCAAAGTGAGCGCAGCCTGTTGGTTTCGTGCGGGGGCGGCATTGTCGAGACGCCGGTGAATATTGAGCTGATGCACGAAATGGGTACGTGCGTGTACCTCGAGGGCGACTTCGAGGATTCGATTCGCCAGATCCGTCGGTCCGACACGCGCCCCGATTTCCGCTCGCCCGAGCATGCCGCGCGCTTGTTTGAGCATCGCCGTCCGCTGTATCGCCAGGCCGCCGACCTTACCCTTGATATTCGCAACAAGTCCTTCGAGGACGTTTCCTACCTTTGTGCCGAGATGCTTTTGGAGCGTGGGCTGCTATGATTCGCCGTCAACTGATCAATTTCCAAAACCGCAGCGTCGATGTCCGTGTCGGATTGGGTGCGTTCGATGAACTGTCGCGTATGTTTGCCTCGGCCGTGGGCAAGCCTAAGCGCGCGATGGTCGTTTGGAACACCGCCACATCCGAGCGTTTTGGTGAAGTCGTCGAGCATGCGCTGGTCGACGCCGGTTTTGCCGTGTCGCCGCTAGTCCTCGAGGTTTCGCCTGCTGGTGCCACGCTGGCCGATGCTGATGCTATCTTTGGCGCCCTGTCTGCCAACGCCGTTACCTGCGACGATCTGGTTGTCGCCGTTGGCGATGCCGCAACCTGCTCGGTTGTTAGCTGGTGCGCCAACCAGTGGTGCGGCCGAACCGAGTGCGCGCTGTTGCCGACGACCTTCGACGCCATGCTCACGGTCGCGACGACCATGAAGCCGCTCGTCGCCTCGTCTTCCAATGCGCTTCCCGCTATCGCGTTCCGTCCCGAACCGGGCTTGGTCGTGTGTGACCTCGACCTTGTTCGTGAGGCGGACCCCGAGGACCTCAAGCTCGGCTTTGTGGTGCTTGTTGGCACCATGCTTTCGAGCAGTAAGTCCCGCTGGAATCAGTTTACTGAGACCGTCCCCGAGATCCTCGCGGGCGAGGAGGTCGCGCTCGTCAATGCCGTTCAATGGTCTCAGACTGCCTGCAAGGACGTACTGATGGCCACGAACCCGAGCGCTCGCCATGCGCTCGATTTTGGCAAGACGGGGGAGCGCACCCTGCGCGCCTGCTTGGGCGATGCCGCTTCGCAGGTCCCTGCCTACCAGCTGTTGTCCGAGGGCATGCGCTTTGAGGCGCGCCTAGCACACGATGCCTGCGACTTCGATATCGACTATGTGTTTGATCTCGATGACTGCCTGGAGGACTTTGGCATCGAGGAGCTTGCCTTCGACTTGGAGCCTGCCGCATATATCGAGGAGTTCCGCAGACAGCAGTTTGTCCGCTCGAACCGCAGCATGCTGCCGCTGCCCGCGGCGCTCGGCGCCATTCGCCTAACGAGCGTCGAGGACGAGGTTCTTGAGCGCCATGCTCACGCCTACTTGGCTTCTCGTAAAGAACTTCTCTAAGATTTATTGACTTCCATCGTCTTTCGTATCATGTTGAGGGGCGGGTTTTCAATCGGTTGCGGATCGCATGCGATTCCGTCGTTCGGTTGAGACCCGTCCCGTCTATATTGAGACAACAAGAAAGGAATCTGCATGTCTGAGTTTGCTGCCGGTCCTGCCGGTCGTATCGAGCGTGTCCGCGCCCTGATGGTCGAGCGTGGCTACGACGCCATCGTGGTGCGCGACGAGGCCAACCTTCGTTGGCTTACGGGCGTGAAGGGCGTCTTCGACTACACCTTCGAGTTCCCGCACGCTGCGTTTATTACGGCCGACCAGTGCCTGTTCCACACCGACTCGCGCTACCTCAACAGCTTTGAGGAGAACACGCCAGCCGGCAGCCCCTGGGTCTACGACATGGATGAGGGCACCATCCCCGGTTGGGTCGCCGGCAAGATCGCGGCCAACAAATGCCGCGTCTGCGCTGTCGAGGACGATATGCAGATTAATTTCTACCAGGGTATTCAGCGCGGCCTGGAGGACCGTTCCGTCGCCTGTATGCTGCCGCTGATGCACGACGATATCCGCAAGATGCGCGCCATCAAGGATGCCGAGGAGATCGAGCTCATGCGCCATGCGCAGTCGATCACCGATGCCGCCTTCCAGCACATGCTCGGCTTTATTAAGCCCGGTATGACCGAGAAGCAGGTACGCAACGAGCTCGAGAACTTTATGTTCGCCAACGGTGCCGACAGCCTGGCCTTCGGTTCCATCGTCGCGAGCGGCTCCAACACCGCCAACCCGCATGCCGTGCCGAGCGACCGCGTGATCGAGAAGGGCGATTTCGTTCTTATGGATTACGGCGCGGGCTATTGCGATTACCGCTCCGACATGACGCGCACTGTCGTGATGGGCGAGCCCACCCAGGAGCAGCTCGACCTGTACGCACTCGTGCGCCGTACGCACGAGGAGTGCGTCGCCGCCATCCATCCGGGCGTTGAGGGCAACGACATCTTCAAGCTCTCCAAGAAGATCATCGGCGATGCCGGCTATGGCGATTACTATAACCATGGCTTGGGTCACGGCGTGGGCATCGACATCCATGAGCTGCCCAACTTTAACCGCAGCAAGAATATCATCGAGGTCGGCTCGGTTATCACCATGGAGCCCGGCGTCTACCTGCCCGGCGTGGGCGGCGTGCGCCTGGAGGACTACGGCGTGGTCACCGAGAACGGCTATGAGCCCTTCACCAAGACCCCGCACGACCTGCACGTTATCGACTGCTAGTTTACTTCAGTAGATAGTTTGGGGCGGGGCGTCCGGATTGATTCGGACGCCCCGCGTTCTCTTTTTATGCGCTCGCCGCAGGCGCCGTCTGCAAGTGTATAATTTCTGTCGTATGTAATTTGGACGCTTGTGCGTTCTGCCCATAACAAGAAAGGTCGCTATGCCTACCATTTCCACCGCCGACTTCAAGAACGGCCTCGGTCTCCGCATCAAGGACAAGGTCTACACCATCGTCGAGTTCCAGCATGTCAAGCCGGGCAAGGGTGGCGCGTTTGTGCGCTACAAGACCCGCGACATCAAGAGCGGCCGCGTCGTCGAGAACACTTGCAACGCCGGCACCAAGTTCGAGAGCGTCATGCTCACCACCCGTGAGTTCCAGTACCTCTACAACGATGGCACCGACTACATCTTCATGGACAACGAGTCCTATGAGCAGGTTCCCGTTCCCGAGGACATGGTGGGCGAGAACTCCAAGTGGCTGCGCGAGAACGACATCTGCCAGCTGCTCTTCGCCGACGATGAGCTCATGGGCGTGACCCCGCCGATGTTCATCGAGACCACCATTGTCCAGACCGACCCGGGCTTTAAGGGCGACACCGTCCAGGGTTCCACCAAGCCGGCCACGATCGACACCGGTGCTGTCATCCAGGTCCCCATGTACCTCAACGAGGGTGAGGTCATCAAGGTTGACACCCGCGACGGCAAGTTCGTCTCCCGCGTCTAGCAACCAAATCTTCTAGGAGGACTCATGCCCCAGGAAATCAAGATTGACGGCATCGGCATTTCGCCCGATGTTCTGACCGCCATCGTCTCGCGCGCCGTGTCCGATGTCGAGGGCATCGCCTCCGTTGGCGTCAAGGACCTTGCCACCAACCTTGTCTCCATGATGCTCTCGTCCAAGGCCCCGGCTTCCGAGCCGGCGGTCGAGGCCGAGGTCGTCGGCGACAAGCTCGCACTCACCGTGCGTGTCGTGGTGTTCTTTGGCTATCCGTTCAAGAAACTCGCCGAGGCCGTTCGCGCCGCCGTGGTCGCCGCCATCGATGCCCAGGTGGGCGTCGAGGTTGAGCGTGTTGACGTTTGCATCGACGGCCTCGTTTTCCCCAAGGAGTAACCTTTGAGCCTTAAGGTTTATCGCGGGCGTACGCTTGCCCGCAGTCAGGCGCTGCAGTTGCTGTTCCAGGCCGAGGCCACGGACAGCCCGCTCGAGCGCGTCCTCGAGGGCGATTTCCTGATCTCGAAGGGTCCCCTCGACCCCTATGCGCTGGAGCTGTGTCGCGGTGCCTACGAGCATATCGACCGCATCGACTGCGCTCTGCGCTCCGTTGCTAAGAACTGGGATCTTATGCGCATGCCCGGCGCCGACCGCAACCTGTTGCGTATCGCCGTTTACGAGATGCGTTTCCTCACCGACGAGGAGGTCTCTGACGCCATCGTGATCAACGAGGCCGTCGAGCTTGCCAAGGCCTATGGCACCGACCAGTCCGCGTCGTTCGTCAACGGCGTGCTGGGTAAGATCGCTCGCAGCGAGAATCTGCCGGGCGAGGACCTGTACCAAGAACTGCTGGCCGAAGATCGCGCTCGCGAGGAGGCACAGGCTGCCGAGGCTGCCGCAAAGGTTGCGGCTGCTCAGGCCGAGGCTGGCGTGCTATCCGAGGACGTGGACGCTGCTGAGGCCGTCGAGGCCGACTCCGTCGAGGAGTAGTCATGCCAGAGGGTTCTGTCCGCAACTTTGATGAGATCTCGGACCGTTTGGATCAGATCATTGCTACCGTTCGCTCCAAGGATACCTCCTTGGAGCGTTCGCTCGATTTGTTTGATGAGGCGATTGAGCTGGGCTCCCGCGCGGTCGACATGGTCGATAAGTTTGAGCTGACGCCGCGTGAGGCCGACAAGCTCGAGCAGGAATACGATGAGGATGCGGCAAACGAATCCCAGGATAGCTAGGCCGCATCTCCGGATACGAATGGTTGATGGCATTCATGAAACGCGTGCGTCTTGATGACGAACTGATTTCACAGGGCATCTGCGCCGATCGCGCGGATGCCCTTCGCACTCTTATGGCCGGCTTGGTCTCGAGTGGCGGCGAGCGTTTGACTTCGCCGGGCCTTAAGGTGACCCCGGGCCTGCCGTTGCACGTGAAGGGGCGCATTCCCTATGTTGGCCGCGGCGGTCTTAAGCTCGAAGGCGCGCTTGATGCGTTTGGCATCAATCCGACGGGCCTTGCCTGTCTGGATGTGGGCTGCTCTACCGGCGGCTTTACCGATTGCCTGCTCAAGCGCGGAGCTGCGACCGTTGTCTCTGTGGACGTGGGTCGCGCCCAGTTCGATTGGTCGTTGCGTCAGGACGATCGCGTGACGCTGCATGAGCGCACAAACGTGACGCAGCTGCCTGAGCTTGGCTATGCCGGCGCCATCGACCTGGCAGTGTGTGATGTCTCGTTTACCAGCATCGCGAACATTATCGATGCGGTGATGGCGTGCCTGGCGCCTACGGGTGCATTCTGCACGCTCGTAAAGCCGCAGTTTGAGGCTCCGGCGGCGCTGGTGGGCGAGGGCGGCATTGTGACCGATCCCGCCGTGCGCTACGATACACTCGTTGCGGCAGTTGAACTCTTTGCTGCCAGGGGGCTGTTCCCGGTCGATGTGTGCGTGTCGCCCATTCATGGTGCCAAGGGAAACGTTGAGTTTTTCCTGTACGGCACGAGGTTTGCCCCCGGCGACCGCACGCAAGACGAGCTGCAATCCCAGGTATCGGTTATGAGCGAGAAAGCTGCAACGCTATGAAGGTCTTTCTGGTTCCCAATTACTACAAGCAAGAGGCGGTCGAGAGCGGCCTGATGCTCGAGCTTTGGCTGACGCGTCAGGGCTATGAGGTCGCATGGGCTGCCGACCAGCGATCGAAGATTCAAGGCACGCCTGATATTGACGGCTCCGATCTGGTCATTACGCTCGGCGGTGACGGTACGCTGCTGCGCGCTGCCCGCATTCTCAACCATCGCGAGATTCCTATCCTCGGTCTTTCCTATGGTCACCTGGGCTTTTTAACTGCTGCGAGCCCCGAGGAACGCGACATCCTGCAGGTCGTGAGCGACGCCCTGTCCGGCGAGCTGCACGTGAGCCGTCGCGCCACCATCGCCGCGGATATCGTGTCCGTGCGCGAAGACGGTACGAAGGATGTCGTGCGCACCTTCGCCCTCAACGACATGGCGCTTACTCGAGGTCCGCTGTCCGATATGGTCGAGTTCGACATCACGGTGTCGGGCCACCATATCGACCGACTGCGTGGCGACGGCGTGGTCGTGTCCACGGCGACTGGTTCTACGGGGTATGCGCTCAGTGCGGGTGGCCCCATCGTGAGCCCCGACTATACGGGCATGGTCTGCGTACCCATTGCGCCGCACACCATTCAGGCCCGTGCCTTCCTGACTTCGCCGAGTGATGTCGTCGAGATCTTTATGTCTGATGACCGTCCGAGCGTTCCGGCGATCGCTATCGATGGACAGTTTATTACCTGCGATGGCACCGTTGAGAGCGTGGCTGTGCGCCGCGGGCCCGGAGATGTGCTGCTTCTCGATTACGGCCCCGAGAGCTTCTATAACTCGGTGAGCCGCGTATTCTACGGAGTCCGTCATGATCGATGAGCTGCAGGTTTCCAACATTGCACTCATTCGCGAGGCGACGCTGGTGCCGAGTGCCGGCCTGACTGTCCTGACCGGCGAGACCGGCGCCGGCAAGACCGCGCTGCTTTCCGCCCTTAAGCTCATCTTGGGCGAGCGCGCGGATTCGTCGACGGTGCGCGAGGGTGAGGCGCTTGCCAGCGTCGAGGCGCGGCTGTTCGACGGTCCACACGACACGGAAGGCTTTACCGTACAGCGCAGTCTTTCTGCCGAGGGCCGCAGCCGCGTGAAGATTGACGGCCGCATTGCCAGTGTGCGCGAGCTTTCGGAGCGCGTTGGCGTGATGATGGATCTGTGCGGCCAGCACGAGCACCAGCGCTTGCTCGATCCGGCGCATCACGTTGCGATGGTCGATGCGTGGGCGGGGCGCTCTGCGCTCGAGGCGCTCGAGCACTACCGTGCTTGCTTTAAAGCCTCGCGCGCGGCCGCTATGGAGGTCCGTCGCGTCGAAGAGGCCTCGCGTGCGCAGGGGAGCCGCGTCGAGGAGGCGCGCTTTGCCCTCGAGCGCATCGGCGAGGTCGACCCTAAGCCGGGCGAGTATGAGGAACTCGAGGAACTGCTGCCGCGCTCCGAACATGCCGAGGTACTGGTTGCCACCGCTAACGATGCCCATGCATCGCTTGCCTCTGAAGGGGGAGCGCTCGATGCCGTGAACAGTGCTGTGGCAGAGCTTTCCCGAATGGCTACCGTCGATCGCAAACTGGGCGACATTGCCGATGCACTTTCGGATGCCTGTATCTCCCTTGAGGATTGCGCGAACGAGCTTCGTACCTATCGCGATGCCGTCGCCTTCGACCCGCGCGAGCTCGCTCGCATGCGTGAGCGGTATTCCGACCTCAAGGGTCTGTTGCGTCAGTGGGGTCCCACCATGGACGATGTTTTTGCCATGCGCGATCGCTCGCAAGAACTGCTGTCCTTGGTCGATGATGGCGATGAACAGATCAAAAAGGCGCGTGAAGCGCTTGGCGCGGCGGAGCGCGAACTGTTTGCTGCCGCCAAGGCGCTTAAGCGCGCTCGCAATACGGCGGCCCCGCGCTTCTGTCACGAGGTTGGCCGCCAGATGGCTCGCCTGGAGATGGGCGGCGCCGAGCTCGTCTGGGAGTCGCGCGATCTTCCCCGTGCTGAGTGGACGCCCGTTGGTCCTTCGAGCTACGAGCTGCTATACCGCAGCGGTGCTGGTTTGACGCCGCGTCCCCTGCGTCGAATTGCGTCGGGCGGCGAGCTCAGTCGCGTCATGCTGGCAAGTAAGGTTGTCCTCGGTAACGCGGACGGTGTTGATACGCTGGTGTTTGACGAGGTCGATGCTGGTGTCGGTGGCTCCACGGCGCGTGCGCTTGCGGGCGTGCTGGCAGATCTCGCCGCTACGCATCAGGTGATTGTCGTAACCCACTTGGCGCAGGTCGCCGTCATGGCTGACAAGCATTATGTCGTCAGCAAGGAACCGGGCGATGTTCCCCAGACGCATTTGGACGAGGTGACCGGCGAAGCGCGTACCGCCGAGATCGCCCGCATGTTGAGCGGCGATCAGTCCGAGGCGAGCTTGGCCCACGCCAAGCAGATGCTTGAAGAAGCTCGAGGCTAGGTTGTATCACCGGTGTTGGTGGGACAAAATAGACTGAATTTTTTGTCCCACTACGCTTTTTACTCCACAACCTTATCCGGCTGGATGAGCTCCTCGTAGTAGCTGATATGCTCGCGAGCGTCTTCAATCTCGGGCAGCAGGAAGTTGTAGATTACTTCGATGATCATCGTGGCGCTGATCTTAGAGAACGCAAAGTCGCCTGTCGTCAGCAGCGCTTCGTGGTTGACGGTATTAAAAGTGTAGTCTGCCAGACGTGCGAGCGGGGATTTGCTGTCGCTGCTGATGACGACTACGGTTGCGCCGCAGTTGCGAGCCGCTTTTGCCATGCGATTCAGTCGGCGCGATTTGCCGGAGTTTGAGATTAGCACGATGACGTCACCCGGGCGTAACGTGAGCGCAAAGCCGATTGATGTCTCGCTAATGGTGCTCGCCATGCAGCGCAGGCCCAGCTGCGAAAACTTAAACGTCGCATCGAGCGCGACCGCGTTCGTATTGCCCACAGCTGCAAACTCAATAACCCCTGCATGCTTAAGGGCATGCACAACAGCCGCCAGCGTATCGTGGTCGATTCCGTCGATGGTCGCATTAAGCTCGCTCACCTTGGCAGCCAAGATGTTCTTGAGGCTCTGCTCCATATTGTCGAGCGAGACCTCGTCAGTCAGGCCCTCGTTGCGCTGGCTTTCCAAATCCCTCGCCAACGAAAACTGAAAGCTGCGGAAGCTGCCAAAGCCAAGCTTGCGGCAGAAGCGCGAAACGGTCGCCTCGGACGTGGTGGCGGCGCGTGAGAGCTGAGCGGCCGTGAGGCGCGGCGCCTCGGACTGGTGCTCCAATATATAGTCGACAATGCGCTGCTCGGACTCGCTGTATCCCTGATGGGTGCTTATGAGGGAAAGTGCGCTCTTGCTACTATCGGTCATGGATGGCTCCTGGTTGGCATGAAAATCTAATTTGATTTGCAATGCCATAGTATACGGGCATTTCCAATTACAAGATACACCTTGCCGTTTCAAGTGTTGATGGTAAACTTTCACCTACCGTTTACGGTTATGAAAGAACCTTTCACCGGAGAATTGCACCTTGTCTCTTCTCACGCGGACGGTAGGTTGGTATCTTTCAGTTGTGGAAAAACGCGCATCGAAGCGCGTGTAGGGGAGCGCCCGCGGGCGCTGTACTCAAGAAGGAGGGACACATGGCTAAGTTTGACATCATCGCCGCCACCGGTTGCCCGACCGGCATTGCGCACACCTTCATGGCGAAGGAAGCGCTGGAGAAGGCAGCTGCCGAGCGCGGTCTGACCATTAAGGTCGAGACTCATGGCCAGGTCGGTGTCGAGAACGAGCTCACCAAGAGCGAGATCGCTGGTGCCAAGGCCGTTGTCGTCGCAGCCGATAAGGATGTCCAGGCTGAGCGTTTCGCCGGCAAGCCCATGGTTTCCGTTGGTGTTTCCAAGGCCCTGTCCGTTGAGGCCGCCGGTAAGCTGATTGACCGCGCGCTCGCCGCTAAGGGCGACAGCACGGTTGCAGCCGCTGCCGATGTCGAGGACGAAGTCGAGGAGAAGGAGTCCATCGGCCACGTCATCTATAAGCACCTCATGAACGGCGTCAGCCATATGCTGGTCTTCGTCGTTGCCGGTGGTGTCCTGACCGCCGTTTCGTTCCTGTGGGGCATTACGTCCTTCGATTCGACGGCGTCTGACTACAACAGCTTTGCTGCGATGCTCAAGATCATCGGCGGCATCGCCATGAACCTTATGGTTCCGGTGCTTTCCGCCTACATTGCCGAATCCATCGGCAAGCGCCCGGCGCTCGTCCCCGGCTTTGTTGCCGGTATGATCGCCATCCAGGGCCTGCCCGTTAACGCCGAGACCGGCATGATCGACGCCGGTGGCGCCGGCGTGGGCTTCGGCTTCCTGGGCGGCATCGTTGGCGGCTTCCTCGCCGGTTATGTCATCCTGCTGCTCGAGAAGGTCTTTGCCGGTCTGCCCAAGAACTTGGACGGCCTCAAGGCTATCTTCCTGTACCCGCTGTTCTCGACGGCTATCGTCGGCCTGGTCATGCTCGGCATTTCCGGCCCCATGGCTGCCATCAACACCGCCATGATGGACTTCCTCAAGGGCCTGTCCGCCTCTGGCGCCGTTGTCCTGGGTCTTGCCATTGGCTGCATGTGCGCCTTTGACATGGGCGGCCCGGTCAACAAGGCTGCTTACGTCACCGGTACCGCTATGCTCACCGAGGCTCTGGCCGCCGGTGTTGGCACCGATACCTATAACTTCGGCACCAACTTCATGGCTGCCGTCTCCGCCGCCTGCATCGTTCCGCCGCTGATCACCACCTTTGCCGTCGTTGTCGGTAAGAAGTACTTCAGCCAGGAGGATCACGACGCCGGTGTCGTCAACCTCATCCTTGGTTGCACCCACATCACCGAGGGCGCCATTCCGTTCATGACCAAGAACATCTGGCCCGTCATGCCCATCATGATGCTCGGTTCCTCTATCGCTTCGATCCTGACCATTATGTTCAACGTTCACGATCCGGCGCCTCACGGTGGCTTCCTGGTCCTGCCCGTTGTTGAGAACGGTCCGCTGTGGGTCCTCGCGATCCTCATCGGCGCTGTGGTCGGTGGCATCCTGTTCGTGGCCTTCAAGAAGTATGACTTCGAGAAGAACCAGAAGGCCGCTCCTGCCGCTCCCGCCAAGCCGGTTGAAGCCCCCAAGGCCGCTGCCGTCGAGGCTCCCAAGGCCGAGGCTTCCGACTTCGTGAAGGTCGAGAATGTCTTTGTCGCCGAGGACTTCGCTTCTCGTGACGAGGCCCTGAGCTTCGTTTCCAACCAGGCCGTCAAGGCCGGTATCGCCAGCGACGCCGACGCCGTGATGAACGCCTTCCTGGCCCGCGAGGCCGAGGGCACCACGGGCATGATGGAGGGCTTTGCCATCCCGCATGCCAAGTCCGACGCCATTACCGAGGCTGCCGTCATCGTCGTCAAGGACGAGTCCGGCGTGACCGGTTGGGACACCATGGACGGCGCTCCCGTCAACGTGGCTATCGCCCTGCTCATCCCCGGTGCCCAGGCCGGTACCACGCACCTCAAGATCCTGTCCAAGGTCGCCGAGGCGCTCATGGACGAGGACTTCCGTGCCACCGTCAAGGGTTCCACCGACGCCGCCAAGATCGCCAAGACGATCAACGCCCGCCTGGTCTAATTCCACGGTACGCGAATAACATCGCCCCCTGTAACAAAGGCGAGGACTCCACCCGGAGCCCCCGCCTTTTTTCATTCCCTTCTGTAAGTTGCGGTGAAATAGGGACTGTTTAAACGTTTCAACCGCAAAATCAGTCCCTATTTCACCGCAACTTACAGAAGGACATAGAGGGAACTGCCCATTGAGTCTTTGTCGCGAACAGATCCTCAGCCAGAATTCCGTTCCGCCGATATTGCTCTGGACCGACCGAGTTTCCGCAGCTCGCCTGCCGGGCGGGGCGATTAAGTTTTTCGCGAGTTCCGCACGCAAAGGAAAGCACTTAATGTGCTTTCCGTCTTGCGCAGGACTGTAGAGCAGCAAACTTAACCGTCCCGCCCGGCGGGCGAGCGCAGGGATACGACATCTGTCCAACAATTCGTGTGAAACACAATGAAAAACCGTTTGATGTGAGTTAATATAAACAACGTCGTGAATCTGACTCCTGCCACATGCTTGACAGGGGTTAAACACAAAAAGGAGTCAATTATGGTTTCTGAGAAGGCTACCCTCGTTAATCCTCAGGGTCTGCACATGCGTCCGGCTGGTCTGTTTGCCTCCACCATGGGCAAGTACGCCTGTGACGTGACGGTCGTTACCCCCGAGAAGGAGGTCAACGGCAAGTCCCCGATGGCCCTCATGGCTGCTGGTATCCCCTGCGGCACCGAGGTCGAGGTAAAGTGCGACGGCGCTGACGAGGCCGAGGCTCTGGCTGCCGCCATCGAGCTCATCAAGAGCGGTCTTGGCGAGTAGAACTCAAACGGGTCGCATGTTGAACAACTAAGTTCATATTTGGGGGCGCAGTGACCTGTTGTAAGGTAGCTGCGCTCTTTTGTCATGGATATGGCAAAACGCTTTATCACATGACACGGAGAGAGGAATGGGAATGTATCAGGGAGTCAACGCTTCCGAGGGCATCGGTATCGGCACCGTCATGGTCGCCGTCGATCCCGACTTGACGTTTGAGCCGCACGAGGTTGCTGATTCGGCAGCAGAGAAGGAGCGCTATCAGTCCGCTCTTTCGGTCTTCTGCGAGAAGACCCAGGCTCAGGCCGACCATATGAAGGAGACGGTGGGCGAGGCCGAGGCCGAGATCATGAGCGGACACATTGTCCTGGCTCAGGACCCGGGCATGACTGACGCCATCAACGCCGCCATTGACGGCGGTACCTGCGCCGAGCAGGCGCTCATGGACACCTCGACCATGTTCGAGAACATGTTCCTGTCCATGGACGACGAGATGTTTCGTCTGCGCGCGGCCGACATCGCCGACATCCGCACCGGTATTCTGGCCGAGCTGCTGGGCAAGGAGGTCGTCGACCTCTCCGTCCTGCCCGAGAATACTGTCGTTGTCGTGCACGACCTCACGCCGTCCATGACCGCCACGATCGATAAGGCCCACGTTGCCGGTATCGTCACCGAGACCGGTGGCCGCACGTCGCACTCCGCGATCATTGCGCGCGCCCTTGAGATCCCGGCTGTCCTTTCGGTTTCCAACAGCTGCACCGCGCTGCGCAACGGTATGACCGTTGTCGTCGACGGTGGCAAGGGTATCGTTGAGGCCGATCCCGACGAGGAGACGCTCGCTGCTTACACCGCCAAGGCCGAGGCCTTCGCTGCCGAGAAGGCAGCCCTCGAGGCCTTCCGCGGCAAGCCGTCCGAGACTGCCGACGGCATCAAGAAGATCATCGCCTGCAACATCGGCAACCCCGATGACGTGCCCAACGCGCTCGATCACGATGCCGAGGCCATTGGCCTGTTCCGCTCCGAGTTCCTGTTCATGGACTCCGCTGAGCTTCCTTCCGAGGAGGAGCAGTTCAACGCCTACCGTAAGGTCGCCAGTGCGCTTAAGGGCGCTCCGGTCATCATCCGCACGCTCGATGTGGGCGGCGACAAGGAGATTCCGTATCTGCACATGGTCAAGGAAGATAACCCCTTCATGGGCTTCCGTGCCGTGCGTTACTGCCTGGCCAACCCTGACCAGTACAAGGTCCAGCTCCGTGCCCTGCTGCGCGCCAGCGCCTTTGGTGACGTCAAGATCATGATCCCGCTCGTCACCTGTGTCGAGGAGGTCGTGGCCGTCAAGGAGCTCGTCGAGCAGTGCAAGGCCGAGCTGACCGAAGAGGGCCGCAAGTTTAACGAGAACATCGAGGTCGGCATCATGGTCGAGACGCCTGCCGCCTCGCTGCTCGCTGACCGCTTGGCCGAGGTCGCCGACTTCTTCTCCATCGGCACCAACGACCTGATCGGCTACACCATGTGCGCCGACCGTGGTAACGACACCATTTCCAACCTGTACCAGGTGTACTATCCCGCCGTGCTCCGCTCGCTCAAGAACATCATCGAGAGCGGCGTGAAGGCCGGCATCATGGTCGGTATGTGCGGCGAGGCCGCTGCCGATCCGCTGCTCGAGCCGCTGCTGATCAGCTGGGGCCTGGAGGAGTTCTCGATGAGCGCTCCGTCGATCCTGCGCGCCCGCAAGACCATCAGCCAGTGGACCAAGGCCGAGTGCGACGAGCTCGCCGAGAAGGCACTCGCCTGCAACACCGCAGCCGAGGTCAAGGCACTGCTCGAGTCCGCAGCTCGCTAATTTGGTATCAGAGGTAACCGCGTGGTTGGAATGGGCCGGCCACGCGGCCCTCACATATACAGGGGGTACTGTAAATGTTCTACACGCTAACCGCTAACCCGGCTGTCGACATGACGGTTTCGAGCTCTCCGCTCGAGCCCGATGAGAACGTCCGCACCGGCTCGGCCAGCTACACGGCTAACGGCAAGGGCCTTGACGTGTCCTTCGCCTTTAAGAAGATGGGCGTTGACACCGTCGCACTCGGCTTCTTTGCTGGCTTCACGGGCAAGTTCATCGTTGAGGAGGTCATGAATCTGGGTTGCCTCTGCCGCCCGGTCTGGACCGACGGTATCACGCGCATTAACACCTACGTCAACGATGGCCAGCACGAGTACGGCATCCTGAACCCGGGTGCTCCGATCACGCCGCAGCACCAGGAGGAGCTCTACAACATCCTGGACACCGCGGGCGATCTCGAGTGCCTGATCGTTTCCGGCTCCGTGCCTCCCAAAGCTACGCCCGACTTCCTGGCTCAGGTCATGGAGCACGCTCAGGCTCGTGGCGCCGACGTCGTCCTGGACCTGTCCTCCGACAAGCTCAAGGAGCTCGCTCACAAGAAGCCGCTGCTCATCAAGCCGAACCATCACGAGATGAAGGCCATCTTCGGCGTGCCGGTCGACACCGACGACGAGGTCCGCGTTGCCATGAAGATGGCTCACGACGCTGGCGTTCAGAACGTGCTGCTCACCCGTGGTAGCCGCGGCGACGCTTACTTCTCCAACGGCGAGGACATCTGGTACGCCAAGCGTGAGTTCAACATCAAGCTGGTTTCTTCCGTCTGCGCCGGCGACTGCACCCTCGCTGCGTTCCTGCACAAGTGGTACAGGGACCGCGACAACGTCGAGGAGGCCATGAAGCTCGCTATGGCCACCGGCGCCAACGTTGCCGAGTCCGTCGGTATCGGCGACTTTGGTCACGTCGACGAGTACAGCAAGCGCGTCGCCGTTCGTAAGCTCGATCGCGAGTAAGCGAAACGCGACATATACGTGCGCATGCGGCGCCCCGGTTTTGCCGGGGTGCCGTTTTTTGTCTGAAGGGGAGTGGGACGATCGCCGTCCTTCACCGCTTCCACACCGTTCACCGAGTTGTTATAGGCTTTTTTCGATACGTGGAATATACTTTCATTAACACGTTGTTTCGTGAAAGGAACATTCATGATTTACACGCTCACTGCAAATCCCGCCATTGACTACAACATCGCCTGCGACGGTCTTGCTGCCAACACCGTCACGCGTACCCGCAACGCGGTCTACACGCCCAACGGCAAGGGCCTCAACGTCTCGTTTACGCTTGACCACTACGGCGTCGACACCACGATCCTGGGCTTTTTCGCCGGTTTCTCGGGCGAGTTTATCGTTAAGGGCGCCGAGGCCCTGGGCGTGCCCGTCAAGCCCGTGTGGACCGACGGCATCACGCGCGTCAATGTGTTCCTCAACGCCGGCCCCGACACCGAGTACAACATGGTCAACGCCGGTGCCGCCATCAACGAGGCCAACGAGCAGGAGATGTTTGAGCTCATCGATTCGCTCGATGACATGACCTGCCTGGTCATCAGCGGCTCGCTGCCTCCCAACACTTCCGAGGGCTTCTTGGCCGAGGTCCTGCGCCGCGTCAAGGCCAAGGGGGCCGAGTTTGTCCTCGACATCTCGAGCCATCAGCTGGCAGACCTCATTGCCATGGAGCCGCTGCTGATCAAGCCCAATGACGATGAGCTGCTCGACATCTTTGGCATTAAGGTGAGCGGTGGCGACGACGAGTCCGTCAAGGGCGCGATGGCCGAGCTGCACGCCAAGGGCGCCAAGAACGTGCTGCTGACCCTCGGTGGCGCCGGTGCGTACTTCTCCAACGGCGAGCATATCTGGTTTGCCAACCGCACCTTCGACGTCAAGCTGCTGTCGACCGTCTGCGCCGGCGATTCCTCGCTGGCCGCCTTCCTGTCCGTGTGGCACGACGCCCCCGAGCGAGTCGAGGATGCCTTGCGTCTTTCGATGGCCACCGGCGCCAACGTGGTCGAGTGCCCCGGTCTGGGCGATTTTGCCAAGGTGGACGAATATAAGAAGCACATCGAGGTTCGCCAGGTCTGCTAACCGCATCGAAAAATCGTTGCCGAACACCCGCTTTGGATCTCCGAGGCGGGTGTTTTTTGTTCGCTGAACGTATGTGGCGTCTGCTGTCTCGTTTTATCTAATCGACGACGCGATTGCGTGTGCGCGCTTTCTCGTTTCTTGTTAGACTTCTTGAGAACCATCGATTAACGCTCACAAGTGCAGGAGGCCATAGGCATGTGCAATGTTTCGCTCAACGGTACTCAACCGTCCGATGCGTCCCTGCGCGTCCTGCGCGCGCTTGAGGCGGCTGGTCTTGAGGCTTGGTACGTGGGCGGTTGGGTGCGCGACGCCCTGATGGGTTGCCCCAGCCACGATGTTGATATGTGCTGTAGCGGCCTGTGGCAGGAGTCCAAGGTGGCGCTCGAGGCCGCTGGTATCGCGGTCGTGGAGTCGGGCATTAAATTTGGCGGAATCACGGCTATTTCCGATGGCGAGCGTATCGAGGTCACCACGTACCGTCTGGATGGCTTTTACACCGATGGTCGCCATCCCCAGAGTGTGGAGCGTGCCGCCTCGCTCGAGGACGATCTGGCGCGCCGCGACTTTACCGTCAACGCTATGGCATGGCATCCCGAGCGCGGGCTTGTCGACCGCTACGACGGCCAGGGTGACTTGGAGCGCAAGCTGATTCGCGCTGTCGGCGATCCCAAGCGTCGCTTTAACGAGGACGCCCTGCGCATGTTGCGTGCGGTGCGCTTTGCCTGTCGCCTGGACTTTATGATTGAGCCCGAGACTAAGCGCGCGCTTGCCGAGTGCGCGCCGCTGCTCGACGCCGTGGCGCGCGAGCGTGTGGGTATTGAGCTTGAGGGCATTCTTTCGACCGGTCATGGGGGAGACGCGATGCTGCGCTACCCCGAGCTCATCTGTGCCTCTGTGCCTGAGCTGGCAGCGGGTCGCGGCTTTGATCAGCGAAGTGTCTATCATGCGTTTAACGTTTACGAGCATATCGCCCGTGTGCTGACGGTGGCAGGGGAGCTTGCGCTGTGCGACGGCGTCGCGCCCTCGTCGAGCCTTATGTGGGCGGCGTTTTTGCACGATGTGTCCAAGCCCGATTGTTTCACGGTCGATCACGCCGGCAGCGGACACTTCTACGGTCATCCCGAGCTCGGCGCCAAGAAAGCGCGCGTCATTATGGATCGCCTGGCGCTCTCGCACGACCTGGTGCGCGACGTGTGCCTGCTCATCAAATATCACGACAAGCCGCTGCGCCCCGAGCGCTCCTGCCTGCTCAATATGATGCGCGCGCTTTCGGGCGAGGGCGTCGACACGCCGCGTTTGATGGACGAGCTCATGGATCTTAAGCGTGCCGACACGCTCGGCAAGGCTCCGTCGTGCTTCTATTACGTTGAGACGATTGAGGAGATGCGCGCGCTGGCGCACGAGCTGCTGAAGGCGGGGGAGCCCTATACACTCAGGATGCTCGCCATCAATGGCGGCGACTTGATTCGCGCCGGTGTGAAGCCGGGGCCTGAGCTAGGCCAACTACTCAACGCTGCCCTCGATGCCGTTATCGAGGACAACATCCCCAACGAGCGCGAAGCTCTTTTGGTTCATCTCAACTTGAATTAGCTACCCATTTTACCTGCGTGTTCCATAACCTGCCGACAATTTTTCGGCAATTTGGAATTTCTTCTTGCGCTGACGTTTTTTGTCCCGTAATATATTTCTTCGCAGCACGGCAGCGCAGATGTCATGTGGCCCGTTCGTCTAGCGGTTTAGGACGCCGCCCTCTCAAGGCGGAGATCACCAGTTCGAATCTGGTACGGGCTACCACGCATCTGATTCCCGGACTTCCCATGGAAGGCCGGGTTTTTTATTTTCAAACAACCGTCTGCAATTCCCGTTTGAACCAGAGCTTTGCGTTCTGCCTATGGTCCTTACGGGTACAATATCCAAGAAATTTTGACTGTTAGAAGGAGCCTCATGACGGAGTCCTCTCAGCATACGTTTAAGCCCCAGGTCGAGGTTGAGGCCTCGGGCGGCGATGACAATAAGAGCGCACGCCGCGGCGCCATCTTTATCGGCGTCGTGCTGGTGGGTTATATCGTCTATCTGGTGGTAACCGGGCAGATGGGGCAGTTCTGGGCCGCAATGTCGAGCGTCCAGGCGCCTTGGCTCGCTGCTGCATGCTTTTGCATGTTCCTGTACCTGTTCTTTGGCATTGTGGCCTATGCGATCGCTGTCTGGCTCGACCCCAATTCACCCGTCGGCATTCGCGACCTGATCTCGGTCGAGGCGAGTGGCATCTTCTTTGGCAACCTTACGCCTATGATGATGGGCTCGACTCCCGCACAGATCTACCGCCTGACCAAGGCGGGCCAAAATGTCGGCGAGGCTGGCGCCACGCAGTTCACGCGCTTTATCGTGTACCAGTTTGGCCTCGTTGCCTGGGGCGCTATCCTACTGCTTGCTCGCATGCCGTTTTTTGCCGAGCGCTATGGCGACATGACGCTGCTGTGCGTCTTTAGCTTTGGTGGGCACTGCTGCATCTTGCTGGGCATCTTCGCCGTCGCGCTCATGCCTAAGACCGTCACGCGCGTTGCCCATTGCATCATCAATTGGCTTGAGCGCATTGGTGTCTCGGCTACTAAGATCGAGGGATGGCGCACGTTTGTCGATGGCGAGATCTACTCCTTCTCCGAGAAGTTCAAGCTTTCGGCCGGACATTTTTCTTCCATGCTGCTCACCGTGTTTATCACCATGCTGCAGCTCGCGTTTTTCTATCTGGTGCCGTATTTCCTGATGCTTGCCTTTGGCCACCACGAGGTCGACTTTTTCTCGGTCATGGCCGCGAGCGCCTTTGTCCAGCTTCTGAGCTCTGCGGTCCCCTTGCCCGGTGGAACTGGTGGCGCTGAGGGCGGCTTTGCATTGTTCTTGGGTCATTTCTTTGGGTCGGCTTCGACCGCCGGCTATCTGCTGTGGCGCCTCATTACGTTTATTGCGCCGACCATTTTGGCTGCGCCCCTGCTGGGCCTTAAGAGCGCCCACAACGAGAGCATCCATGCGCGCTGGGATCGCGTGATGCGCAAGCTCGGCCGCGCGCCTCAGACGTCCTCTGCGCCCACTAAGCCGCACCCCACGAATGCTGTTACCGTTGATCCCAAGAAGCACGCTCAGAAGGCTTCTGGGACCGCTAAGCCGGCTCATAAGGCCTATGTGCGCCAGACAGGCGACGGTATTCGCGTATCTCCGTCGGCGCTCAATAAGAAGAAGCATCCTAAGTCGCAGTAGGGCAGTCGTGCGTTCTTCATGATGCGGGGCATATTTGTGCTGCATGGGGGATAATCCTCTTACGTAGATTATCTCTCATCTGTTGATGAATGCTCGCATATCGAAGGGACACGCCCATGGCAACCAGCAAACCGCGTCTTGACCGCCGCATCGTTCGCAGCCGCAATGCCATCCTTTCGGCTTTCGAGCGCCTGCTCATGGAAAAGCCGCTGGCAGACATTACGGTGAGTGCCATCGCACGCGAGGCCAATGTCGACCGCAAAACCTTCTACGTGCACTTTGGCACGGTTGACGGCCTGCTCGATGCCATTGCCGTCGATGTGGTGGAGATGATTGTCGACTCGGTCGAGAAAACGCTTGCTTCCATGGACGGCGACACTAACGAGCGCGCCCTGGGCGCGGCGGCGACCTTCTTTAAAACCGTTAACGAGGCACTGTGCAACAACTTGGTGCTCAATCGTCAGCTGATCGAGAACATTCCGCTCGATGATTTTATGGCTCGTCTTCGTGCACCGCTCGAGCACGAGATTGCCGAGCGCGATCTGCTGCCCCAAGGTCTCAAGGACGAGATGTTCGACTACTATCTGGCGTTTTTGCTGTCCGGTATCATCGGCATCTATCGCACGTGGGCGCTGTCTGACGGTTCGGTTCCTATCGAGCGTGTCTCGGAGGTTGCTAATAATCTGACGTTGAGCGGTCTTTCGAGTTTGGAATCTCGCTTGGATTAGGTCTAGTTGGGCTCGTCGGCGTGGAAATTCCTGTTCACGAGGTTCTCCGGCGCCTTGGAGACCTCGCCGGCGTAGGAGCTGTAGCCTGAGGATCCTTAAAAGAAAGTCCAGTTTATCCTTCCCATTCCAATTGGGAATCCTCCGATGCGCCTTCGCACGCTCGCATGACCTTGATACCATGTGAGCGTGCGAACTCGACGAGCTCTGCGTTACGGGCGTTTATGGTGCCGAAGGCGGCGGGGCACACGATAAGGCGCGCGCAGTGGACGAGGAGCTCTTTGGCGCGGGCTATGGTTTTATCCCCGATCGGCTCGAAGGCGCGCTCGGCCACGCATTCCGTCGCCAGGTCGCGCGCGAGCTCGCAGTCGATGTCCCCTTCGTGCAGAACGCCCGCGTAGAACGCCTTGCCCTGTCGGATGAGCTGGCGAAACACAGCCGACCCCGTACCTGCGCCGGCGATGACGAACGTGTGCGCATCACCGTGTGGGCGCCCAATTTCCACGCTGCCGAAGCGCTCGTTGAAGGTGCCATGCTGAAGGCCGTAGAGCTCGCCAATTGTCTCGCGCGTGAATATGTCCTCGGGTGCGCCGGCGCGGAAGACCCGGCCGTCCTTCACGCAAATCACCTTGTCGGCGCTTTTCTGCGCGAGCTCGAGTTCGTGGATGGACATGATGACAGCCACATTCCGCGATTTCGCAAGGTGGCGAAGTATTCGCAGCAGGTCGATCTGGTAGCGGATATCGAGATACGACGTGGGCTCGTCGAGCACGAGCACACGCGGATCCTGCGCGATGGCGCGTGCGAGCATGACGCGCTGGCGTTGCCCATCGCTTATCTGCATGAAGTCGCGCTCGGCGAGCTCTTCCACATGTGCGGTTTTCATTGCCTCGTCGACCCGACTATGGTCGTCGGGCGAGAGTGTGCCCATTCGCCCGGTGTAGGGATGTCTTCCCGCCTCTACGATATCGCGGCAGGTGAGGAGCTCGGTCCGGGGGCGATCTGTCAGCATAACGGCAAGGTTCCTTGCGAACTCCGCCGTCTTCCATCGGGAAATCTCCCGTCCGTCGAGCTCGACCGCGCCGGCAAGCGGTGCAAGATGGCGTGTGATGGTTTTCAAGATGGTCGACTTGCCCGAGCCGTTCGGCCCGATGAGCGCCACGACGTCGCCCGCGCGAACCTCCAGATCGACACCTTCGACTACGACCTTCTTGTCGTAGCCCGCCGACAGGTCGCTTATGCGGAAAAGCGGCGCTCCGTCAGTCTGCGTTTTGGGCCGCGGCACGAATTTCCCCATCTACCTCACCCGCTTCTTCAACATGAGCGCGATAACCACCGGCGCGCCGAAGATGGCGGTGACGGCGCTGATGGAAAGCTCGACGGGAGAGAACAGCGTGCGCGCGATCAAATCGCAGCCCGCGCAGAAGATGGCGCCTCCCAAGAAGCACGCAGGAATCACGCGGATGGGCTTCGACGACTTTAGCGCCGACTTCACGAGATGCGGAACCGCGATGCCTACGAACGACACCGGACCAGCGAACGCGGTCACGCAGGCGGAGAGCATGCTCGCTAGAAGGACGAGTACCACGCGGAAGCGTGCGACGTTCACGCCGACGCTTTTCGCGTAGGCTTCTCCCAGCTGGAAGGCGGAAAGGGGCTTCGATATCGCGAATACGCATGCGCTCACGGTGATCACCACGACCGCGATGACCGCGATGTCGTCCCAGCTCGAACCCGAGAAGCTACCCAAAGACCAGTTGTGCAGGTTCACGATGGACTGGTCGTCGGCGAAGGCGATAAGGAAGTTCGTCGTCGCCGAGCAGATGTATCCCACCATGACGCCCGCCACGATGAGCATGGCCATGGAACTTATGCGCCGTGCGATGAGGAGCACGAAGCCGATGGTGATAAGCGAGCCCAGAAACGCTGCGGCCACCATGGCCGGCGAGGACATGGCCTGGTTCGCGCCCAGAAGTACGATCATCGTAAGCGCGACGACGAACTTTGCGCCCGAGGAGACGCCCAAGATGAACGGGTCGGCGATGGGATTGTTAAAAAACGTCTGCAGCAGGAACCCGGAGAGGGAAAGCGCCCCGCCGAGAAGCACGGCTGAAAGCACGCGCGGTAGGCGAATCTCCCAGATGACCTGGCTTTCCATGGAATTGGCCGCGCCGCCCGAAAGGATGCCGGGGATGTGGTCTGCGGGCACGAGCGCGCTCCCGATGCACAGGTTGGCCCCGACGAGCACGATGAGGGCAACAGCGAGCAGCGCCGTCACGACGCGACACCGTGCGGCGCGCCCCGATTCGTCGTATGATATGGAAAGTCGGCTTCTCATGGTGCTAGCCGAGCTTCCTCAGATAATGGAAGTCGCTCGCGTCATCGCCGGTGAACGCCCCGTGCAGCTCGTCGATAATGTCGGCGGTGGAAGTCATCTGCTGGTACATGTCGGCGTTTGTGACCCAGACGTTGCCGTTCTTCACGGCTTTGAACTGCGACAATAGCGCGTTTTTGCCTACGAAGTCGTTCAAGGTGGCAACCGATTCGTCGATGGTGCCGTTGTAGACGATGATGTCGGCATCCTTCGCCGTCGCGTAGAAGCGCTCCATTTCGAGCGTTACTGACGAACCTGACGTCGACGCCGTCTGCGCGTCATCGAGCGCGTAGCTGCCGCCTGCAAGCTCGATCATCTGCGCCACGTAGTCGCCCGCCCGCCGCGTGACGGCGGCCCCGTTCGAGTTAATGTAGAAATACGCCACGGTTTTACCTGACGACGCGAGCCCCGACGTTTGCTCGACGCGGGCCTTCTGCTCGTTGAACAGGTGCGCGGCCTCGTCTTCCTTGTCGAACAGGACGCCGAAAAGCTTAATCCACTCGAGGCGCCCGAGTGCTTCGGGCTCGCTCGACGACTGTTCGGTGAGCACGACGAGCCCGAGTTTCTGCAGCTTTTCCTTCACATCGGGTGTGTGGTTGATCATGGTGTTCTCGATGGCGAGCGTGCAGCCCGAGGCCGATATTCGCTCGTAGTCGGGCGCGCTGTACTTGCCGCCGTAGGCGATTGCCCCGCTTTCGAGTGCGCTTTTGAAGCCCGCGACCGAGCAATCGTCGGCCTTCGTGCCCGACATGATGATATTGTCGTTCGCATCGAGCGCGTCGACCAGGCACATCGTCGCCGACGACACGAGGTACACCTTGTCGGCGGGGCGCCTTATGACCGCGATGTCGGAGCTCAACCCATCAGGTACCTTCGCATCTTGCGGCACCACGAGGAAGCGCTCCCCGTTTGAAACGCAGATAAGCCGCAGGCCGCCTTCGTACTCGTCGACAGTGAAGTGCTCGGCGTATTCAAGCTGAAGCGTCCCCGTCGGCTTCCAGCCGCAGCCCAAATCGGCGTTGTGGAAGTCGGCCGCGGCGCTTGAAGCCGTTCCCGCAGGGGAGCCGCCGCTTGCTTCGTCGCCCGATTTCTCCTTCATGGTGGATGAGTCGAAGTAGAGCGTGTAGTCGATGGTGTGCGGCGTCGACATGGCGACGGTCTCGGCCGACACGGCGATGTCCTCGTCGAGCGTGACGGGTATCTCGAACGTGGAGTTGCCGCCGTCGTTTACGGGCGCGTAGTCTACGCCGTCGACGGTCATCTTGTCGTAGTTCGAACTCGACCAGGTGATGGTCGCGGTGTAGGTGTCGCCATCCTTCATAATTGTGGTGGGCGAGGCGATGCTTGCACGCCCTGACCCACCGGAAAGCGAGACGCTCACAGTGTATTCCTGAGAGCCCGTCGTGCCACCGGTCGCGTTCGGGCTCGCACTGCACCCCGCGAAGGGAAGCGCGAGCAGGGCGACGAGAACGCAGGCGATCGCGCGCGCCGCGATGCTGTGGCGCTTCCTGTTTTCCCCCTTGGGAAGAATCGACCGCATGGCGTTACTTCAGTGCGTCGGCGCGCAGATCGACGCCGGCGGATTCGAATACGAGCGTGCGGTCGTACCACCGCTCCCTTTTAATGCTCCACGCGGCACAGGCGGTGTCCTCGTCGAGCGCTTCAACGGGCACGTCGTAGGTGTACTTGCCTTCCGCGTTTTCCACATAGGGGATGAAGTCGGCCTCGCTCGCGGCGGCAGCCTCGTCGCCCGTGCCCATGAAGAGCTTGCCGTAGCCCGTGCCGGAAAGCGTCATCACGCAGTGCATGGAGCCGTTTTCCACGATGAGCTGGGCGTCCACAATCCTGAACATGTTCGAGCTGGAATCTACGGTGATCGGATAGGTGCCGTCGGCCACCTTGTCGGCGGTGATGGGGGCAGCGCTTGCGCCCTCGGGCGCATCGGCCGCCTGTTCGGTCTTTTCCTGGGAATCGGCATCGCTTGCCTTTGCGCTGTCGATTGAATTTCCGCCGCAGCCGGCGAGCGAGAACGCGAAAAGCGCCGCCGACAGGGCGAAGGCGAGGGTTTTCTTCAACATGAAGGGGTTCCTTTCAATCGCTTCGACCGCCCGCGCCGTGCGGTGGGCGGGCGGGATGCGAATGCAACGGGCATGCGCCGTCAGTCGGGGAAGGCGCATGCCCGTTGCACGGGGACGCGACCGGCGCCCCCGTGCGCGGCGAGTTTACAGCTTGGCGATGGCGTCGTCCACGTGCGAGACGTAGATGTCGTCGACCGCGACGTTCTGTCCCAGACCCTGGAGCAGGCACGTCACTTCGAAGCCGGCGGCCACGAACTTCGCAGCCCAGCTGTCGGGGTCGGTCTCGTCTGCCATGTCGTTGTTCGCGTGGTCGCCCGCGACCACCATGAACGGCGCGAGCACGGCCTTCTTGTACCCTGCGGCGCTCGCGGCGGCGATAACATCCTCGCAGGTCGGTTCAGCCTCGACGGTGCCGACGAAGAACTGCGTCAAGCCCTCGTTCTTGAACACTTCCTGCATCTTGGCATAGTCGGCGTTGGAATCGGCTTCGGTGCCGTGGCCCATGAGGCACAGCGCCGTCTTGCCGTCGTCGAAGGACGCCATGTTCTCCTTAATGGCTGCGGCCACCTTCTTGTAGTCGTCGTCGGAGGTGAGCAGCGGGTCGCCGAGCGAGATTTTGTCGAACTTGTCGGCGTACTTGTCGAGCTCGTCTTTCACGTCGGTGTATTCCAGGCCACCCATGAGATGCGTCGGCTGCACGACGATTTCCTTCACGCCGTCTTCCACGCAGCGGTCGAGCGCCTCGGTCATGTTGTCGATCGTGATGCCGTCGCGCTTCTTCAGCTTGTCGATGATGATCTGCGCGGTGAAGGCGCGGCGGATGTCGTAGTCCTGCCAGTACTTCTCGCGGATAGCGTCTTCGATGGCGCCGATGGTGATGTGGCGCGAGTCGTTGTAGCTCGTGCCGAAGCTCGTGACGAGGATGACCGGCTTCACGGCCTTCTCCTTTTCACTCGATTTCTCGGAACTCGCGGAGGTGTTGGAGCAGCCCGCGAGCGCGACTCCGGCGAGCGCGACGGCTCCGGTTGCTGCGGCGCCCATGAAGCCGCGGCGTGACATCTGGTCGGACATGGTTTTTCCTTTCCTCGGTTTGCCGGTCCCCCGGCGACAGTTGCTTGTCGGCACAAGCGAAAGAAAAGCGCACCCCTCGGGGTTCACAGGGAGCTAACGCCACGGCGATGCCGTGAGGAAAAGGCGAAGCAGTCTGGCTTGGGGCGCGAGGCGGTTCGCCCGCGCGTCCTATACAGTAATGTCCCTTGCCCAGGATTCCCACCTGGTTCCCTCCGCAAGCCAGCGCGGGCTGTGCGGGCGCCGCGCCGGTCATTTCCTTTTATCCGATTGTCATATGCTCGTTGCCGAATCTTTTACTATGATAGTGGGCACTTGTGAACGTGTCAAAGCCAGGGCGGGCGGCATTGCGCCTCCTGCCTGCGTATTTGCGCCGATTGCCGCCGCAGGCGCCGTGTTTTGCCCGCTGCGCGAATGGCGGCGTAAACGGTTGCGATGAGAAACGGGAAGGGAAGGCTCGGATGATTCATATCGTTGGCGCAGGCTCGGGCGCCGCCGACCTTATCACGCTGCGCGGGGCGCGTCTTCTGCGCGCAGCCGACGTGGTCGTTTGGGCGGGGAGCCTTGTGAACCCCGAGCTGCTCGCCGAGTGCAAGGAATCCTGCATCGTCTACGACAGCGCGCACATGACCTTGGAGGAAGTGCTCGACGTGATGTGCGCGGCAGATGCGCGGGGCGAGGAAGTGGTGCGCCTGCACACGGGCGACCCGTGCCTGTACGGCGCCATCCAGGAGCAGATGGACGCACTCGACGCGCGCGGCGTGGACTACGAGGTGGTGCCCGGCGTGTCGAGTTTTTGCGGTGCCGCGGCGGCGCTTCGCCAGGAATACACGCTGCCGGGAATCAGCCAGTCGGTCGTGATCACGCGGCTTTCCGGGCGCACCCCCATGCCCGCGGGCGAGGGCATGCGCACCATGGCGGAAAGCGGCTCGACTATGGTCATCTTCCTGAGCTCGGGTATGCTCGCCGAGCTTTCCGCCGAGCTTTTGGCCGCGGGCCGCAGCTCCGACGAGCCGGCGGCGCTCGTGTACAAGGCGACCTGGCCTGAGGAGCGCGTGGTGCGATGCACAGTGGGCACGCTCGCCGATGCGGGCGCGCGAGAGGGCATCGACCGCACGGCGCTCGTGGTGGTGGGCCGCGTACTCGGAGCTCGCGGCGGGCTTGCGCACGACGGCGCGCAAGCGGAGTCGTACGAGCGCAGCAAGCTTTACGACCCTTCGTTTGCCACGGGGTATCGGAAGGCGAGCAGCTAGCGTGGCCTTCGAGCACTACATATATACCGGGACGACCCGCTTGCGCTGCGGCTACACCACGGGGAGCTGCGCCGCGCTCGCGGCGAAGGCGGCCTGCGAGATGCTCTTGTCACGAAAACCCGTCGGCCGCGTGTCGATCGTCACCCCCGGCGGGCTGCCCGTCGAGGCGAACGTGGTCGACGCATGCATCGGCGAGGGGTGCGCCCAGTGCGCCGTGCGAAAGGACGCAGGCGACGATGCCGATGTGACCGACGGCGTGCTCGTGTACGCGCGCGTGGAACATGCGGGGTCGGGTACGGGCGCTGCGGGCAGCAAGGGCGTGCCTGCGCGCGAATCGGAAGTTTCCATCGATGGCGGCGTGGGCGTGGGGCGCGTGACGTTGCCCGGGCTCGAGCAGCCGGTGGGGGCGGCCGCCATCAACGCGACGCCGCGCGCGATGATCACTTCGGCGGTGCGCGAGGTGTGCGCCGCGCACGGCTTTTCTGGAAATATTGCTGTGACGATTTCGGTGCCCGAGGGTGTTGCCCTTGCCGAAAAGACATTCAACCCGCACCTGGGGATAGAGGACGGCATCTCCATCCTGGGCACGACGGGCATCGTCGAGCCGCGCAGCCTCGCTGCCTTGCGCGACAGCATCGAGCTCGAGATCCGGCAGCATGCGGCTATGGGGCGGCGCGGAGTCGTGCTCACGCCCGGCAACTACGGCGGGCAGTTCATCTCGGGGCATTTCCACCTAAACGGTGCGCCGGTGGTCTTCATTTCCAACTTTGTGGGCGATGCGATTGATTGCTGCGTTCGCGAGGGATTTACCAATGTCCTTCTTGTGGGACACATCGGCAAGCTGGTGAAGGTAGCGGGCGGCATCATGGACACCCATTCGCGTACCGCCGACTGCCGCGCGGAGATTCTGGCCGCCCACGCGGCCTTGGCCGGCGCGGGCGCGAAGACCGTGCGCGAGATCATGTCGTCGGTCACGACCACGGCGGCGCTCGAGGTAATCGAGGCCGCCGGCGTGGGGGACGCCGCGCGCGTCTCGCTCGCTGCGGCAATCGAGGACAGGTTGCACCGCCGCGCGGCGGGCGCATGCGACATCGCCGCGGTCGTGTTCGACGCCGAGCGCCGCGAGCTTTTCCGCACGTCGGGTGCCGATGCAGTTATCGGGGAATTGGGGGCGACGTATGAGTAAAGGCGTGCTGTACGGGGTGCGCCGCGCAATCGGCTGGCCGGGGACGAAGGTGGTCATGAAGGCGCGCCGCTCGCTTGAGGACACGAAGCGCATCCTTCGCGAGGAGGGCGCCTTCGACGGTGCCGAGCTCGTAGAGGACTGTGGGCTTCCGGGCGAGCGCGTGTGCCGCTCGCTCGACGATGTGCCCGATCGGGGCAGCTACTTCTCGACGATGGTGGTGCGCTAGATGAGGGTTTCCTGCATAGCGTTCACTGAGAGGGGGCATGCGTTGGCGGAGCGCACCGCACGCGCGCTTTCCGATTGCGCGCAGACAGGTGAAGATGACCCTGGCTGGGACGTTTCCGTTTCGCGCGGGTTCGGCGAGGGGAAGGCCGACCTGCGCGCATGGACGGCGCTCGCGTGGGAAGCGTCGGACGCGCTTCTGTTCGTGGGCGCGGCGGGCATCGCCGTGCGGGCGATCGCGCCGCATGTCGCCTCGAAGGCAACCGATTCCGCGGTTGTGGTGATTGACGAGGCGGGGCGCTTTGCCGTCCCGCTTTTGTCGGGGCATTTGGGCGGTGCGAACGAGCTTGCGCAAACTGTGGCACGCGCGGCAGGGGCCATCCCCGTCATCACCACGGCGACCGACGTCCGCGGCGTGTGGGCGGTGGATACGTGGGCGCGTTGTGCGGGGCTCGCCGTTTCGAATCCCGAGGCCATCAAGCGAGTGTCGGCGCGGCTGCTTTCGGGCGGGCGCGTGGCGCTCTATTCCGACATGCCGATTTCGGGACAGCCGCCTGAGGGGGTTGACATTGCGTCCGACCGCGCTCGGGCCGATATCGTCGTGTCGCCGTTCGCTGGCGCGAATGCAGGTGCGTCCGTTCGCGCGGCGGAGACAACGGGCGAGGTCGTGCCCGCCGGAGAGACGGGGAAGCCGGCGGGCGTGCGGGCGCAGGCGCCTGCGCCC
>FR878684.1:3332-3583 GCA_000434535.1 Collinsella sp. CAG:166 | reverse complement strand
GCACGAACTCGGCCATGCGCACATCAAAGAGATACTCGCACGCCAAAAACGTGAAGAAGAACAGCGCCAGGCATATAATCTCCCGAATGCCCCGACGCAAATATGCGGTTGTGTCTCCCATGCCCCTCATGGTTAACCCCCCAGCCGTTCAATTGTCTGGAAATCTATTTTAATAAAGAACCAGTCTCAATATCGAAGCCAGGCTCGAAATGTTGCCAATTCGACCCCAGCCGTCCACATCACGCCGCGAT
>FR878684.1:0-3298 GCA_000434535.1 Collinsella sp. CAG:166 | reverse complement strand
TGAGCCGCATGGACCAGAAGGGACGCGCGCGATCTCTAGCTCGGCCAGGAGTGTCTCCAACTACCACTCATTTAAGTACGTCCCCAATGAGTGGCCGAAGAGTGTCCCCCGCGACTAGTCGTTTAAGAACGTCCCCAATGACTAGTCAAAAATGGGCCATGTGTCCCAGTTGTGGAGACTCCTTGAGCCGTCTGGGTATCGTGAAAGATCGCGCACTCCCCCATCATCAAAAGTGACACACGCTACCTGTTGATGGGAGGCAGCCATGGGCTTCTTTGACAAGATGTTCGAGAAGAAAGAGTGCGCGATTTGCGGTACCGAGCTGGGACTTCTAGGTAAGACAAAAATCAATGAAGGCTACCTGTGCAAAGAGTGCGCCGGCAAGCTCTCCCCCTACTTTCACGGCTATCGCTCCAGCACCGCGGACGATATCCGCGAGCAACTCGCCTACCGCGAGGCCAATGCCGAGCGCCTGGCCTCGTTCAACCCCACGCGCACGCTGTCTGCTGGGCGCACCAACATCATGCTCGACGAAGACGCGGGTCTGCTGATCATTACCTCGCAGAGCCGCTGGCGCGACGCCAATCCCGACATCATCGAGTTCTCACAGGTGCTCGGCTGCGATATGGATATCGACGAGCATCGCACCGAGATCTATCGCGAGACCAAAGATGGCGAGCGCGAGAGCTACAACCCGCCGCGCTACGACCTGGATTACGACTTTAACCTGACCATTCACGTCAACACGCCGTACTTTACCGAGATCAACCTGCGCGTGAACGACTCCACCATCGATCAGCGCGGCTCCATCGAATATCGCGAGGCCAAGCGCCAGGCAACCGAAGTCCGCGATGCGCTGGTGCAGCTGCGCCAGGAGACGCGCGACAGCGTCGTGGCCGCCAAAGCCCCCAAGACCGCGGTGACCTGCCCCTTCTGCGGAGCCACCACCATTCCCGATGCCAGCGGGCGCTGCGAATACTGCGGCGGCGCCATCGGCGCATAGCCTCCGGCAGCGAAAGGACCGATCATGGCCTTTGAGAGCATCAACTATCAATGCCCCGCGTGTGGCGGCCCCCTTCACTTTGCCAGTGCCGAGCAAAAGCTCGTCTGCGACTACTGCGATTCTCGTTTTGAAGTCGAAGAAGTCGAGGCCCTCTATCGCGAGCGCCAGGACAAGGCAGATGCCAAAGCCGATGCAGCAGCCGCAACGCCCAAGCCCGTCGCCGACGACGCGGTGCAGGAACTCGCCCAAAACGCCGGCTACATCTGCTCGTCGTGCGGCGCCGAGCTCGTGTCCGACGGCACCGTCGCCGTCACCACCTGCCCGTACTGCGGCAACTCCGCCGTGGCGCCCGGCCAGCTCTCTGGCGACTTCTCGCCCGACCTGGTGATTCCGTTTAAGCTCGGGCGCGATGACGTCACGGCCGCACTCAAGGAACACTACAAGGGCAAGATCTTGCTGCCCAAGAGCTTTGTCACCGGCAACCACATCGACGAGGTCCAAGGTGTCTACGTGCCGTTTTGGCTCTACGGCGCCCGCGTTGACGGCGAAGTGTACTTTGACGCGACCAACGAGACCGTGACCGAGGAATCCGACCGCACCGTCACGACCACCGACCACTACGATGCCTATCGCAAGGGCAATATCTCGTTTAAGCGCGTGCCCGTCGACGGATCATCCAAGATGCCCGACGGCCACATGGACGCCATCGAGCCGTTTGACTACGACGCACTGCGTCCGTTCTCGGTCGCATATATGCCCGGCTACATCGCCAACCGTTACGACGAGGACTGCGAGACTTGCAAGGCGCGCGCCGAGCGCCGCATGGAAGAAAGCACAATCTCGGCCCTGCGCGAGACCGTCGTCGACGAATACGACGATGCCACGGTCGAAAGCAAGCAGCTCGACTACACCTGGGAAGACAGCGACTACGCCCTGTTCCCCGTCTGGATGCTCTCCACCTCGTGGAACGGCAAGAGCTACCTGTTTGCCATGAACGGCCAGACCGGCCGCTTGGTCGGCGAGCTCCCCTGCTCCAAGCCCAAGCTCGCCATCGCCTCGGTGCTGTTCTTTATGATCGGATTTATCCTCTCCCAGATTCTCTTTATGGGGGAATACGCCTTCGATCCGGATTACCTCACCTTTGATATCGAGGGCATCCTCATCAACATCATCGCGCCGCTGATCATCGTGATTATCGGAGACGTGCTACTGGTAGGCCAGCTCAAGACGGCCAACGAGGCCACCCACGCCGATTGCTACTGTGGCGAGCTCGACCTGACCGAGAAGCACGACACCTTCAGCCACACCGAGACCACCGTTGTCATGAAGGACGACAAGGACGATTAACCATCCTGACCAATACCACCCGGCCTTTGACGAGAAAGGAAGATCACCATGGGACTCTTGAAAGCTGGATTGGGTGCTGCCGGCGGCGTCATGGCCGACCAGTGGAAGGAATTTATCTACTGCGAATCGATGCCCGCTGACGTCTTGGCCTGCAAGGGCAGCAAGCGCACCGGCGGCCGCAGCTCCAACACGCGCGGCGAGGACAACGTCATCTCCAACGGCTCGGTCATCGCCGTCAACGACGGCCAGGGCATGCTCGTGGTGCAAAACGGCAAGATCATCGAAGTCGCGCTGGAGCCCGGTGAGTTCGTCTTCGATACCGGCAGCGAGCCGAGCGTCTTTAGCGGCAACCTGGGCGACTCCATCAAGGAAACCTTTGCCAATATCGGCAGCCGCTTTACCTTTGGCGGCGACGCGGGCAAAGACCAGCGCGTCTACTTCATCAACACCAAGGAGATCATCGGCAACAAGTACGGCACCGCCTCGCCCGTGCCCTTCCGCGTGGTCGACAACAACATCGGTCTGGACGTCGACATCTCCGTGCGCTGCAACGGCGAGTATTCGTACCGCATCACCAACCCGCTGCTGTTCTACACCAATGTGTGCGGCAACGTGACCGATAGCTACACGCGCGACAAGATCGACAGCCAGCTTAAGTCCGAGCTGCTCACCGCCCTGCAGCCCGCCTTTGCCAAGATCTCGGAGATGGGCATCCGCTACAGCGCCATCCCCGGCCACACCACCGAGCTCGCCCGCGCGCTCAACGAGGTCCTCTCTGCCGACTGGCGTGACCTGCGCGGCGTTGAGATCGTGAGCTTTGGCGTCAACTCCATCGCCGCCTCGCAAGAGGACGAGCAGATGATCAAGGACCTGCAGAAGGCCGCGGTCATGCGCGATCCCACCATGGCGGCCGCCAACATCGCCAGTGCCCAGAGCGACGCGATGCGC
>FR878683.1 GCA_000434535.1 Collinsella sp. CAG:166 | reverse complement strand
GCTATCGGTAGTATCCATGGCGTTCCTTTGTCTGGCATGGGTTGCCGCACGTTTACGCGAGCAGTGCGGATATCGGTAAAGTACCATGATAGCCGCACTGCCCACGTATACCGCTGAGCATTGTCGTTTACGACGCAGAAGGTAGAAGACGAAAGACGGACGGCGACCGTCTTTCGATCGCCGTCCGCGCTAGTCCACAATGACAAGGAATGTCGTGTAGAGACCCAGATGGAGCCTGTCGCTGTTTTCGATTTCCACTGGGGGATAGATCTTGCCGGGCTCGCGTAGGTCGCGCGGCGGCTCGATTACGATATCGCCGTCGCCCGCGCCCGATTCGAGCACCGTGCCGTTGGTCGATCCAAGGCCCTGGGCGTACCAGTGCTCACCCTCAAGCCAAATGCGAAGATGTTCGCGCGATGCGTCGGCGCCCACATCGGTGATGCTGGGCGAGGTTTTGGGCAAGGATCCAATTACCGTGCCACGCGGATCGCGTGTGAGGGGATGGATTTGCATGTCGACGCAGTTGTCGGCATGTGTCCTGAGCAGACCGAGGTTGGGAGCGACGGCGTGCGGCTGATCCAGACTGCCCATAAAGCCACGTCCGACGGTAGTTTCGGTGGTGCCAAAGTGCCCACCCGTCTTGCTGTCGCAAAAGCGCTCGACGGTGGCCACGCCCTGAACGGGATCGGCGAGCGCCCCCGTTGCCACAAAGAGCATAAGGTAAAGCGTGCTTTTCTCACGCACGGCATTGCCGTCAAAGTTGTCGATGCGATTGAGGGCATTTGCATATAGGCGGCTGTCCAGCTTGTAGCTGGCGAGAGCCGACATCATTTCGTTGGCGGCCGGACCGCGATAGTGCTCGGCGATTGCCCGATAGGCGGACTCGCCGCCGCCGAGCTTGCTGCAGATTGCCGCGGAAAGGTTGAGCGTGGTGACGGTAAAGTCGCTGTAGATGGCGGGCGCGCACTGGTCAGGCTTGCGATGGACGATGTAACGGGTGAGATACGAGCGGTTGGAAGAGCATTTCTCGAGCAGGGTACTGCCGAGATAAGAGTTTCCATTGATGAGCATTCGGGCGATCTCGAGATGTTTAAGACCGCCGAACGAGCGGATATCGTTATAGAGGACCGAGCAAGGCGTCTCTGCTGCCACGGATACCTCCTTTGATTGCTTCCTAGCCAATATGGCGATAGGAATTAATGGCTTCCGGTGGGCGACGTATTAAATGGCTGCGCAATATACAGCGTAACCAAAGCAACATTATAGGCCACATGTTCGAAATTGCAGGAAGACTGAGAGATTTGGTTTGGACTGGACGGAAATCCCCCTCTGTCTTGTTCTGTAACATTTGGACCCGGTTTTGCCCTGCATCTGTTACAGATTGAGACGATCGCCCCAGACCCGCCCGTCCGCCTCGTCATCTGTGGTTTACGTGGGGGCATGCGAAGCACGGGTATACTAACCGGCGGCGAATCTGCTCCATCGCTTAGAGCTGCTGCGTCTGGACGGCGCGTGATAGGGCTGCCAAAGCGATCGCCAGCGTGCTGAGCAACGTCCTCTCTGTGCGCACCTGTTTTTGTATGTATTAGCGCACTACCAAGCACGCCCGCACGGCCGCATGCCGTGCCCATTGCGCGTGCAGATAAGGAACAACAACATATGCGTAATTCTGTATCCGACGTCACGGACGCCGAGATCCTGGACGAGACTCGCGAGGCCATGACCCAGGCTGCCTTCGATGCCGCCGATGAGGCCAACGCTGCCCAGGCCGTCGAGTCCGCTACCGAGAGCCTGCCCGCCTTTGACGAGCTGGGCCTTTCCGACGAGATACTCCGTGCTATCGAGAACCTGGGCTACACGGCGCCGACGCCCGTGCAGGCCGGCTCGATCCCCGTGGTGCTCGAAGGCCGCGACTTGCTTGCCGCCGCTCAGACCGGCACCGGCAAGACGGCCGCCTTTTTGCTGCCGACCATGAACAATCTGGAGCATATCGCTCCTCCCAAGCCCGTGCGCGAGCGTGGCGGCCGCAACCGCCGTCGCGGTGCTAAAAAGCCCGAGGGCAACGGTCACGGCCCCGTGATGCTCGTCATCACCCCCACGCGCGAGCTTGCCCAGCAGATCGACGAGGTCGCGAGCAAGATCGCCGACGTCACCGGCCATGTCGCCGTGACCGTCGTGGGCGGCGTGAGCTACAAGCCGCAGACCGCTGCCCTCAAGTACGGCTGCGACATCCTGGTCGCCACGCCGGGCCGTCTGGTCGATCTGATCGAGCAGGGTGCCTGCCACCTGGACGAGGTTAAGGTCCTGGTGCTCGACGAGGCCGATCGCATGCTCGACATGGGCTTTTTGCCCGCCGTCCGCCGCATTGTGCGCGAGACGCCGGCCGAGCGTCAGACGCTGCTGTTCTCGGCGACCCTCGACGAGGAGGCCGTGGGCGAGATCACCGACCTGGTGAGCAACCCGGCTCGCGTAGAGATCGCGCCGGCCACGTCGACCGCTGACACCGTCGACCAGTTTGTGTTCCCGGTGTCCATCGAGGCCAAGAACAACCTGCTGCCCGAGTTCCTCAAAAAGGAAGGCCCGGAGCGCACTATCGTCTTTATGCGCACCAAGCACCGTGCCGACAGCTGCTG
>FR878682.1:12902-16842 GCA_000434535.1 Collinsella sp. CAG:166 | reverse complement strand
GGCTGGTCGGCGTGCAGGTACGCCCAGTCCATCATAAAGGTCGCCGAAGACAGCGCACCGATGGCCAGCGCGTCGTCGGGACACGAAAGCTCGACCTCAAAGACACGCTCGTCGTGCTCGCTCACGCGCGTGCGGCCGCACGAAATGCTGCCAGCGAGACCGGTCTCGTTCATGAGCTCGACCGTCACGTGCTCCAGCAGGTGGCAAAGCTCGGTCTGGCCCATGCAATCCTGGAACTCGCGACCCGAATCGCCCAGGCACAGATGCTTGGCAATCGCGGGCACCAGGTAGTACACGCGCGCCGTGGCCTCGATATCCTCCGAGGTCATGAGCGGCATGCCGGGGTTCACCAGCACATGCGCGCAAATCTTGTCCTCGCTGACGGTGACCTTAAGGATGTTGAACAGGCCTGCCATAACTCTCCCCTACTCTTCCTTGCCCTACTCGTCGCCATCGTGCGGGTCCGCAGAGCCCGCACCCGACGCCGCCGGCTTCTCTGCCGAGGACTCGGAATCCTTCTTATCGGTTTCGGCCGGAGCGATCACGCGAATGAGCGAGATGCGCTGGCCACGCATCGACTGTACCTTGAACTTGTACCCCGCGACCTCAAACACCTCTCCGATGTCGGGCACCGAGTCGCAAAGCTCCAAAATCCAGCCGGCGATGGTCTCATAATCATCGCTTTCCTCGAGCGGCCAACCAAGCTCAATCGCGTCATCGCACGAAAAACGCCCATCGACGAGCCACTCACGGCGCGAAAGGCGCGTGAGGTACTTGTTGTCGGGATCGAACTCGTCCTCGATCTCGCCGACGATCTCCTCGACGATGTCCTCGATGGTGATGATGCCGGCCGTGCCGCCGTACTCGTCCACGACGACCACAATCTGGTCGTGCGAGGTCTGCATCTCGGACAGCAGCGGCAGGATGTCCTTGGTATCGGGCACAAAGGTGGCGTCGCGCAAAAAGCCGGCGATGGGCTGGTCGCCCTTGCCGTCGAGCGCAGGCTGGATCAGGTCCTTGATGTGCGCAATGCCCGCGACATTGTCGGGGTCCTCGTGATAGACGGGGATGCGGCTGAAGCCGGTCTGGCGCATGGTGGACAGCACGTCGGCGACCGTCTCGTCGTCCTCGCACATGGTGGTGTCCACGCGCGGGACCATGACCTCGCGGGCAACAGTGTCGCCCAGGTCGAAGATCTCGTGGATCATGCGCTTTTCCTCGTCGAGCAGGTCGTCCTGCTCCGAGACCATGTACTTGATCTCTTCCTCCGAGACGTTTTGGCGGTCGTCGGCGCTCTTGATGCGCAGGATGCGGGCCAGGCCATCGGAGCAGGCACCGGTCAGCCACACGAGCGGGCGGGCGATCTTTTGGAACACGGAAAGCGGCCCCACGACCTGCTTGGATACGCCCTCGGCGTTAGCGAGGCCGATGCGTTTGGGCACGAGCTCGCCGATCACGATGGACACAAAGGCGACGGCGACGGTGATGATGACCGGCGCCAGGCCGCGCGCGATGGCGGAAAGCGGCGCGATGCCAAAGCTCATGAGCCACGTGGCGAGCGGGTCGGACAGGCTCGTCGACGCGACGGCGGATGAGGCAAAGCCCACGAGCGTGATGGCGACCTGGATGGTGGCCAACAGCTGATCGGAGTCGGCGGCGAGCTGGACGGCGCGCTCGGCGCGCTTATCGCCCTCCTCGGCATCGTGCTCCAACACGGCGCGCTTAGCCGTGGTGAGAGCCATCTCGGACATGGAGAAGTAGCCGTTGATAAGCGTCAGGACAAGCGTGGTAATAAGGGAGATGGTTATGTCCATCGGGAGTTTCTCGAACCTCCAAGATTCGGGACGTTAAGGTAAAACGTTGATGGCGGATACGGCAATTGCGCCGGTCGCCCGTGCGAGCGGGGCCGTGGACGCGGTCGCTAGATTACGAAGAGGATCACCGCCATGAACTGGAAGATGCTGCCGGCGAGCACCCACAAGTGGAAAACACTGTGCAGATAGCGCACGTTTTTGGCGATATAGAACGGCACACCCACGGTATAGCACACGCCGCCGACGGCGAGCAGGGCAAGCGCGACGGGGTTCAGCAGCGCCACGAGCTCGGGCAGCTTAAAGACAACGAGCCAGCCCATCAGCAGGTAGACCAGGCCGCTTACCCAGTGCGGCTGACGCTCGCGCAAAAAGCACTCGAGCGCGATGCCGATGATGGCGATGGCCCACACGGCAAAGAACAGCATAGGGCCGCCGTCGTTTGCGAGCGTGATGAGGCAAAACGGCGTATAGCTGCCGGCTATGAGCAGGTAGATGCAGCTGTGGTCGATAATGCGGAACACGCGCTTGGCGCCCGCGGGCTGAATCGCATGGTAGAGCGTGGAGGCAAGGTATTCGAGAATAATGCTGACACCATAGACAATCGCCGCGGCCATGTGGGCCGGGCCTCCGCCGCGCAGGGCAGCGAATACGATCAGGAGCACCAAGCCAGCGATACCCAGCAGGCAGCCGACGCCATGGGTGACGGAGTTCATGATCTCCTCGCCCACCGTGTAGTGTGGAACGGCCGCGGTCTTGGGTCGCGGCTTAGAACTGTCGCTCGAATCGGACATGCCGGTTACATCCTCCAACGTAAAGAGTTCTCAACACTATATCAAAGCGTCTGGGTGCGTGCGAAATTTGCACCTTACGTGACCCTTTGTTTACCCATTCTTTGCCTGTTGACGCATCAACGGCGAACGTCCATAATGCGCTTTCATTAAATGTTGATGTATTAACATCTTATAGGAGAGTACTGCATGGCTCAAAACGCACGTTCCCATCGAAAGCTCAAGATAGCCGGCATCGCTGCGCTAGTGGCTGTCGTTGCGCTGCTCGGATTTGCCGGCAACTTTTTGTTTGACTTTGCCCTGAACCCCCAAGCGCCGTACACCATGAAGATGATGCAGGATAGCAAGAACGACAAAGAAGGTGAGCAGCCGGATGCCGAGGACACCGAGGCGCGGGCGTGGTTTAAAGAGAATCGCGAGAGCAGCAGCCTCACCGCAGATGACGGAACCGAGCTTGCCGCTTGGTATTTTGCTGCGTCGGAGAGCACGCACGACTACGCCGTCTGCCTGCATGGATATACCAACGAGCCCATCGGCATGGCCCGATACGCCAAGCGCTTCCATGACCGCGGCATGAACGTACTCGCACCCGCCGCCCGCGCCCACGAGCGCTCCGGCGGCGACTATATCGGCATGGGCTGGCCCGAGCGCCTCGACATCGTCGCATGGATCGAGCGAATCGTTCAGGCTGACCCCGAGGCGCGCATCCTGGTCTTTGGCGAGTCGATGGGTGCGGCAACCGCCATGAACGTCGCGGGGGAATCTCTGCCCGCAAACGTGAAATGCATTATCGAGGACTGCGGCTATACGAGTGTTTGGGACGAGTTTTCTCTGCAGCTCAAGGACGTGTTCGGCCTGCCCAGCTTTCCCTTGCTCGATGTAGCAAACTTGGTATGCAACGTGCGCGCGGACTACGACTTTCATAAGGCGAGCAGTGTGGAGCAACTCAAACACGCGACGGTTCCCATGCTGTTTATCCACGGCGACCAGGACACCTTTGTGCCGTACGACATGCTCGACCAAAACTACGACGCGTGCGCCAGCAAGATCAAGCAAAAGCTCACCATCCATGGCGCCACCCACGCCAAGAGTGCGCAAGTTGACCCCGAGCTCTACTGGAGCACAGTCAACAACTTCCTCGACGAGTATTTTTAGGCAAAAAGCAACGTCTGGGGCTTTATCTGACCCCCTATTTTCGGAAGTGCGGGGAAAATCTCGGGAAGCTCGACCAGACCACAGTTTTACCAACAATTTATCAGGGGTTTTGTTGCCAAAAATCGGTTTGTGGTCGGCGGTATTCGATTTTTCACCGCACTTCCGAAAAGCCGCCCGCGGGCG
>FR878682.1:3373-12879 GCA_000434535.1 Collinsella sp. CAG:166 | reverse complement strand
CCGAAAAGCCGCCCGCGGGCGCTGTGCTCACGGGCGGCTTTTGCTAACGTTGCGCTACAAATGCGCTTGTTTTGTCCAATAGCTAGGCGCTACTTGACCTCGATGAGCTCGTACTCGCTCGTGCCCAGGCCGATTTTTTCGGCGTGCGCGATGCACGCGCGCCAGTCGGTGTCGGGATGCGTGATGCAGAAGGGGTCGCGCGCCTGCTCGCCCTCCAGATGCTCGTGATTGTGCTCCATCTTGGCCGCGCTATCGGTGAGCTCGGTGTTGGGCAGCGGCTCGGATGCCATGACGGCATCGGCGCAGGCCTGGTCGATGGCGACCGGGTCGAAGCTCGCGAACATGCCGATGTCGTTGACGATAGGCGTGTCGTTTTCGGGATGGCAATCGCAGTTGGGGCTGATATCCATGGCAAGCGAGATATGGAAGTTCGGGCGGCCGTCGACGACGGCCTTGGTGTACTCGGCGATCTTGCAGTTGAGCACGTCGGCCGCGGCTTCATAGCCGGGCTTGATGGCGTCCTGGTTGCACACGCCGATGCAGCGGCCGCAGCCCACGCAGCGATCGTGGTCGATGGCAGCCACGTGCACCGTGCGAGTAGCGCCGTTGGCAAGCTCGCGCTCGCGGGTGTCGTCGAACGAGATAGCGTTGTGCGCGCAGATTTTCTCGCAGGCATGGCAGCCAACGCAGTGCTCGGTCGCGACGTTCGGCTTGCCGGCGGCATGCTGCTCCATCTTGCCGGCACGGCTGCCGCCGCCCATGCCCAGGTTCTTCATGGCGCCGCCAAAGCCGGCCTGCTCATGGCCTTTAAAGTGGGTGAGGCTGATCACAATATCGGCGTCCATGAGTGCCTGACCGATCTTGGCCTCGTGCACGTACTCGCCGCCCTCGACCGGGACGAGCGCCTCGTCGGTGCCCTTGAGGCCGTCGGCGATGATGATCTGGCAGCCCGTGGCATACGGGGTAAAGCCGTTCTGGTAGGCGGTGTCGATGTGCTCGAGCGCGTTTTTGCGGCTACCGACATAGAGCGTGTTGCAGTCGGTGAGGAAGGGCTTGCCGCCCAGCTCCTTCACGACATCCGCGACGGCGCGGGCGTAGTTGGGACGCAAAAAACTCAGGTTGCCCAGCTCGCCAAAGTGAATCTTGATAGCAACGAACTTGTTCTCAAAGTCGATCTGCTCAATACCGGCGCGGCGAATGAGGCGCTTGAGCTTGTCGAGCTGGCTCTCGCGAGCATGCGTGCGCAGGTTCGTAAAGTACACCTTGGCGGGTGCGGCGGGTGCGGCTGCGGTCATAGATCTATCCCCTCGGTCTATATGGCGTTACAGACATAAGAGGATGGTACCCGCTGAAGTAGGGTCAAAGTCAAGCGCGAAACCCAGTCGTTGGGGACGTTCTTAAATGACTACTCTTGGACTTTGAGGGCTTCGGCCAGACTGACGCGCTTGATGGAGCGCGTGTGTAGCAGCGCCACGACCAGGTAGGTCGCAAAGCCAATGCCGACACATGCGGCCATGGACCAAGCGGGCACGTAGATCTCGATATTGCCGTTGTAGGCGAGCAGCATCGAGCGGAAGATGGCCGTGAGCGAGCCGATGATCAATGGCAGGCTCAGCACGAGCGACGCCGCCACGCACAGCGTGATCGAGCGGATGTACAGATGCGAGATCTCGCCATCTCGATAGCCAAAGACTTTCATGTAGCTGATCGACCGGGCGCTATGGTCGATAACGGCCTTGGTCAGCAGGTACATAAACAGCAGGAAGATAAACACCGCGAGCCCGATCATCATTCCGATCATTTTGCTCATCATGCCGATGAACTGGTCGCCCACGGCGCGCATGTCGTCGGGCGTGGTGTCGCCGGCAAAGTAACGAGCATCGAGGTCGAGCTTCTCGTCGCTCACATAGCCGTTAAAGTAGGCGGCGTCGTTGTCGAACAGCTCGTTAAAGTCGTCGATACTCATATAGATATTCATGTCCGACTTGGAGCCCCAGGCACAGTCCTTGCCCGCGTACTCAAAGGAATAATGCTCGCCCTCGTACTTGTCGCTGAGCGTGACCTTCTGGCCCTCGCTCCAGCCAAACTTATCGAGCAGACCGCCGCCAAAGACGACGCGTCCGTCGCCGACGTTGAGGTCTTTCCAATAGCGCGAATCGGATGAAATGCCGTAGACGGAAATCGTCTCCTCGCCATTTCCATCGCCGCGGTCGCATTGCAGCTGGTAAACGGCATATTTCTCGGCCTGTGCGATTGTGCCCGCGCCGTTGTCGGTCGTATTGACCGGGTGGATATCGTCGTTGTCAGTGTCGATCTTAGAGGCCTTGTCGATCAGGCCGATGGCCTCATCGCGGTCGCAGCCCAAGGTAGCGGCAAGGTCGTCGAGACGTACGTAGAGCGCATCCTTCTTGTCCTGGACCTTGGCGAGCGCGTCTTGCGCCGCGGCCAGGCTCTCGGCAGACGGAGCGCTGGTCGCGGCATCGGCTGCCGCCTGCGCCGCATCGGCCGCGTCGTCAAGCTCGTCATCGGCATCCTGAGCGGCAGAAAGCAGCACGCCGTCAACCGACTGTAAGCGCTCGAGTGCCGACCACTGCTCGCGCTCCTCGGCAGTGCCCTCGAGCTCCAGCGGCGCCTTGAGCGTGTACTGGCGCTCGGCGACCAGGCTTGTCTCGAGGTTGTCCGCATAGTGCGTCATCGTGGGCAAAATCGCCAGGCCAAAGAGCAGTAGCAGCGAGGCAAACGCAATGCCCACGAAGAGCGTGGCGAAGTTGCCCAGATTGCGCAGGAAGATACGAAGGCGGAAGCGGGAAACAAAACCCATGCGCTCCGGCAGCTGCAAGCCGCGCTTGGTGCCCGATTTGCCGCTCGCCTCGTGGCGAAGAAACTGCAGCGGCGTCTTGCCCATCTTGCGAAGCAGGCCCACCAGCGTGATGAGAATGAGCGCGGCAGCGGGAACCACGGCACACTTCACGAAGATCTCCCAGCTCCAGTACACCTGGAAAGGCGGCAGGCTGTACGAACCGTAATAGAGGCTGCGCATGGGCTCGGTAAAGAACACAACGCCGAGTACTGTGCCCAGAAGCGCCGCGACCACGCCCACGATGGCGGGAAGCGCAAGGTAGTGCAGCACGATCTCGCGTCGACGATAGCCGCTGGCGAGCAGCGTGCCGATGATGGCGCTCTCCTCCTCGATGGTGGCGTCGGTAAGGACCACAAAGACAAACGCCATGATCACGATGATGATGTCGAGCAGCGTCATCCACATCATGGAGTCGCCGTCCACGTCATCGCGCGCATAGCCAATGCCCTGGTTGGAATCGGCGTCGATCAGATCGTCCACGCGCGCATCGGCGTCGGTCAGCGCCTCGACCATATCTTGCTCGGCGTCAATGCGGTCCGCGGTGGGGAGGTCGCGATCGGTAAAGGTGAAGGAGTAGGTGTAGGCGGGTGCGCCGCCGGCATCCTCGAGCGCGGCAAAGCCGGCATCGGTGACCTCGGCCACGCCGTACGTGATGGTGTTCACCGTAAAGTCCGAATTGTTGAGGAACAATGCCTGGCTATCGGGCTGGGTCATGATGCCGCAGATGGTGTAGGCGCGACCCTCAAGCTCGACCTTATCGCCCATGGACAGGTTATTATTGGTGGCGAAGACACGGTCGATTGCCACCTCGTCTTCCGTCTTGGGCTCCTTGCCCTCACAGTAGGACGCGATATCGACCTTGGTGCGGTGCGCATAGGTGCGTAGTGTGCGCTTGGTGCCGTCGTCGCCGAACGCCTTTTTGATGATGGCGTCGATGGAGAAATTCTTGTAGAGCGTGACGCCGCCGACGTCGTCGGCCGCGTCCTCGGCGGCCTTGAGCTGATCGTCGGTAGCCTCGAAGGAGGTGGTCACGCGGCCGTCCTCAATCGTGTACGCATCGCGCATGTCGTCGATAAGGCAGCCGATGGAATGCGCTGCGAGCAAAAAGCCCGAGGTGAGAGCGATACTTCCGCACATAAGCAAAAAGATGCCCAGGTACTTGCCGATATTACGGCGCAGCTCGCGCGGGAGACGTTTTGCGAGAGGTGTCATGGCGCCGCCTACCAATCGAGTTCGGCGGCCGCGACGGGCGACTCGTTGAGCTCATCCTCGACGATGTGCCCGTCGCGCAGGCGCAGCACGCGATTGGCCATGCGCGCGATGGCGGCATTGTGGGTGACAATGATGATGGTGCAGCCGTAGGTGCGGTTGACATCCTCCATGAGCTGCAAGATTTCCTTGGACGTCTTATAGTCAAGCGCGCCCGTGGGCTCGTCGCACAGCAGCAGGCCCGGGTTTTTGACGAGCGCACGGCCGATGGCGCAGCGCTGCTGTTGGCCGCCCGAGACCTGGCGCGGGAACTTGTTGCGGTGCTCGTAAAGGCCCAGCGAACGCAGCAGGTTGTCGACATTGAGCGGGTTTTTGGACAGGTGCGCCGTGACCTCGATGTTCTCCTTGATGGTGAGGTCGGGCACCAGGTTGTAGAACTGGAAGACAAAGCCCAGCTCACGGCGGCGATACTCGCCCAGGTCGGCAGGCTTGAGCACCGTGAGGTCGCAGCCGTCCACCATGATGGAGCCGCCGTCGGCATCCTCCAGGCCGCCGATCAGGTTGAGAAAGGTCGACTTGCCCGAGCCCGAGGGTCCCAGCATGACGCAGATCTCGCCGCGATTGATGGACGTGTCGATGCCATCGAGTACCGTCAGGCGCGCATCACCGTCGCCGTAGTGCTTTTTGAGATCCTTGACCTGGACATAGGCTTCCTGCGTTGCCATGGTATCCCCCATTGTTAGCCTCGTACTACTTTATGAACGTAATAGTAAACCTTGGCGAACTATTTTGGGGCGAGGGCTAGGATTTATTTCAGACTAGGCGCGGGATTTGGCGCGTGCGAGAGCCAGGCCTACGGCGGCGATGGCGGCGGCGAAGAGCACGGTGACGCCCAGGTCGCAGGCGATGTCGCCCAACACGGCAGACGTCAGGTCCGAAGCAAGCGCCTTGCCGATCGCGTCGTTCACCCAATACGTCGGCACAAAGTGCGCCACCGTCTGCACGGCCGAGCCCATGAGCGACAGCGGCATCCAAGCGCCGCCCAAAAACGTCATGAGCATGCCGAGCAGGTTGCCCACACCGTTGAGCAGCTCCTCACGCGCACCCAGGCTCGAAAGGGCAAAGCCAACGGCCAGAGGCGTGCACGCCAGGGCAAACGTCGCCGCCAGCGCCAGGCACACACGACCCACGCCGACCTCGGCAACCGCGCCGGCAAAGCCCACGACGCCCATCATGCTCGACACAAACCAGATGCAGACGGTGAGCACTGCGGCAGCCGCGAACACGGCAAGCGAGCGCTGGCGCTCGGAGACCGGGCCGGCATCCATACGACGCACGCGCTCGGGCTCGTTCATGCCCGAGAACACCAACCCCACCGATACGATGACCGACGAGATAATCGCGTACGCGCCAAAGTTGAAATACGACTCGAGCGTGGCGGCAGCCGTCGAGTCGACCTTGACCTGCTCGATCTGGACCTCCGCGCGCTTTGCAGCGGCATGCTCGGCGGCCTTGGCAACGTCGCCGTTAGAAGCAGCGGGCTCAAGCGCCGCCGCAGCGCCCGCGAGCGAGATCCAGCGCGAGGCCTCGGCAGACGAAAGCGCCGCCGCCATGGTGCCGGAACCGTAGGTCACGTCGAGCTTGGGCAGGGCCTCCCCCGCGCGGGCAGCCGCAACGAGGTCGTCCTCAAACTCCTCCGGGATAAAGAACACGCAGTCGGCGCTGCCCTTGGCGCTGTTGCTCTTGGAGAGCGCGTCCGCAAGGTCGTACGTATCGTCGCCGATGCCCGTGACCAGCTCAAAACGCGAACCCAGATGCTTGGTAAGCGCACGCGAAAGGTCGCTGTCGTCGCGGTCGACCACGATCACGTTGGCATCGTAGGGCTTGTACTCGGTGAGCTGCGACGAGTTCCAGCTCACCGATGCCGCGATGAATACGCCCATGAGCGAGATGAACACCGTATAGATGAGCAGGTAGAACGGGTGCGCCAGCGCCATGCGAAGCGCGGTCTTAAAGGTGCTCATAGCGACTCCTTCCAAAGATCAGCGTAGCGGCGGCGACAAACACCAGGGCCATCAGGACGAGCGCGCCCGCGCGAACAGCGAAGGGCCCCAGGTCCTCAAAGAAATACAGGCGATTGAACATGTCGCAGATGAGCTTGACGGGGTTGAACCAGCACTCGGCCGGGCAGGCGCGGGCGACGTCGTCGGCAAGCGCCATCGCCGGCTCGCCGTAGAGGCCGGCGAACAGGGCGCACGTGGTAGCAAAGCCCGTGAGGATGCCGGACTTGGACGCCTTGCCGCCCTTAACGGGAAGTGTGCCCACAAAGAGTCCCAGGCCCGTGGCGGCAAGCGCGGAAGCGGCGCCGCCCACCAGACACAGCCCCTCGCGCCCGCCAAAGTCGACGCCCACGACCAGGCGCACGTAGCCGATTGCGATCGCCATCGAGGCGAAGGAAACCAGCCACGAGCCGACAAAGATGCCGGCCAGCGACGCCGTCTTGGAAAGGCCGCCCACGCAGCGACGCGCGCCGAGGCCCGACAGATTGGGCTGCAGATCGACGACGCTCAAGGCGGCAAACTCGGCAGACATCATCGCGACCAGGCCAAAGAGCGCGTAATAGTAGATGACCGTGCCATCGGGCGTGGTGCGTGTCAGGCTTACGCGGCGGGTGCCGCCCTCGAGCGACAGGGCGCGCGCAACCGCCTCGGGGTCGGCGAGCGCCGCCGGGTTGTCCTGGGCAATCTGGGACATGAGCTCGGCATTTTGTGTATACGAGCTTGCCACCGTCTCCAAAATGCTGCGATCGGTGAGCACCGATGATGCGCGCGAGCTGTCGTAGCTCGATAGCAGCGTGAGCTTGGGTACGCCTGCGTCGTCGACCGTGTAGATGCCCGCGACCTCACCGGACTTGAGCGCACGGTTCGCATCGGCTGCGTCGTCGCACTCGTGAATCTCGAGCAGCTGATCGTCGCTCTCCTTGGCAAGCGACGTCGCCACGTCCTTAAAGGTCGAGGCGTCCCAGGCCTCGTCCGCTATGACGGCAACCGGCACCGGGTCGACCGTGCCGTCGGAGCTGAAGTTCGCGAACATAAACATAAACATCGTGGAAAGCGCGACGGGAAAGACCGCGCCCCAAACCCATGTACTCGGCCGGCGCAGCAGCGTCTTGACCGTAATGATAATGGTGTTGAACATGGCGCCCCCTAGTCGCGCAGCTCGCGGCCGGTGATCTCGAGGAACACGTCGTTGAGGGTCGGCGGCTCGGAATAAATGCGGCCAAGCGCCACGTCATGCGAGCGCAGCGCATCGAGAATGTCCGTCAGGTTATGCGGGCTCGCCTCGCACGAAAACGTGAGCTGGCCCGCCGTCGCCGACAGGTCCAGGACATGCGGCAGGCTCGCGACGGCACCGAGCGCCGCGCTCGGCACCTCGCCGACCTCGATCACGATCTTCTCGCCCATCTGAATCATGCGTTTGAGCTCGTCATTGGTGCCCTGCGCCAGCACACGTCCGCCGTCCATGATCATGATGCGGCTGCAGATCTGCTCGACTTCCTCCATGTAATGGCTGGTATACACCACCGTGGCGCCCTCGTCGCGCAAGCGGCAGATGCCCTCCAGGATGGCGTTGCGACTCTGCGGGTCGACCGCCACCGTGGGCTCGTCAAAGAAGATGAGCTCGGGCTTGTGCGCGATGCCGCAGGCGATGTTGAGGCGACGCGCCAGGCCGCCCGAGAGCTTGCCGGGGCGAAACTTGGTAAAGTCGCCCAAGCCGACAAAGTCGATCGCCTCGTCCACCAGCGCGCGGCGGCGCTTGCGGTCGTTGACGTAGAGACTGCAGAAATAGTCGATGTTCTCGCGCACGGTGAGCTCGTCGAACACCGCCACCTGTTGCGGCACCACGCCGATGCGGCGCTTGAGGTCGTAGCGGGCGGGCGTCATGGGCTCGCCAAAGAGCTCGATGGTGCCTTTGTCGTAGGCAAGCAGCTGCAGGATACAGTTGATGGACGTGGTCTTGCCCGAGCCGTTGGGACCCAGCAGGCCAAAGATCTCGCCGGGGGCGATGCTCAGGTTAAAGTGGTCGAGCGCGATAAGATCGTCATAGCGCTTGACGAGGTTTTCGACGTGAACGATGTCTGTCATGAGGCGGCCCTTCCGTTGATTGCGGCCCGGTACGATTGCATCATCGCAGGAGCCGCCGGCGCGCACCAGTGAGCTTTGTCACGAGTGCGGGGTCTTTGTCGTGCGGCCTGCCGACGCCCCCCGCTTTGCTGCGCGGGAGGAATGTCACGGTTGCGCAGGCGGCCCCTCCACCATGCGCGGCTTCGCGTACAATACCCGTATGAACAGGCTTTTCGACAAATCGATCGTGCTGGCGTGCTGTATTGCGGCCGCCATGGGTCTTGCTGTGGACGCTCACCTGGTCGCGGCGTTTTGCCTTGGCGTTATTGCCACCTCACTGGCCGAGGTCGCACAGGGGGAACGCACCCGGCGCGCAAGCGAGACCGCAAGTTACGCTTACATCATCGCGGCTGTCTTCGTGCCGCCGTTTGTGCCGTTTGCGCCTCTCGCCCTCTATGACATCGCGCGACGCATGCGCCGCGAGCACGCCTGGGTCGCGCTGGGCATTGGCTCCGTCTTTGCTTTTGCGCTCGTCGCGAACCTACGCGCCGACGCGCTCACCACCCGAACGCTCCTGCTGACCGCCATCCTTTCGGTCGCCGCCACGTTGCTGTCGCTGCGCACCGCGCAGCTGGAGCGCGAACAGGAACGCATGCGTCGCATCCGCGACAAGCTGCAAGAACGCGCCCTGGCACTCGAGGCACGCAACCGTGACCTCGCCGACCGCCAAGACTACGAAGTCGAACTCGCGACGCTCGCCGAACGCGCCCGCATCGCGCGCGAGATCCACGATAACGTCGGGCACCAGCTCACGCGCGCTTCGCTACAGACCGAGGCCCTGCGCGTGGTCCACGCCGACGAGCCCGGCGTCGCCGCCGATTTCGCCGACGTCAAACGCACGGTTGACGAGGCGCTCCAGCTCGTACGCGCCAGCGTCCATGCGCTCAACGACAACGCCGTCGACCTTTCCGTGCAGCTCGAACGCATTGTTGAAGGCACGCGCTCGGACGGCGGCCCGCAGATTGAGCTTGAAGTTATGGCCGAGCACGCGCCCGCAAATGTCGCCAACTGCTTTGCGGCGGTCCTGCGCGAGGCGCTCTCCAACACCATGCGCCATGCTTGCGCCCACGCTGTCACCGTACGGTGCATGGAACATCCGTCGTTTTACCAGCTCATTGTTACCGACGATGGTATTGGCGAGGTTCGGGCGAGTACCCGCAACGCCACAGAAGGCATGGGGCTCGGCTCCATGCGTGAGCGCGTCGAGGCGCTTGACGGCACCTTCACCGCCGGCCCGCGCGCCGGCGCCGGCG
>FR878682.1:3099-3355 GCA_000434535.1 Collinsella sp. CAG:166 | reverse complement strand
CGGCGCCGGCGGCTGGCGTGTGTTTGCCACCGTTCCCAAACGGCAAGGAGATGAGAGTCGATGAGGCTCATAGTTGTCGACGACGACCGCTTGGTGGTCGATTCGCTCAAGATTATCCTGGGCGCCCAGCCGCAGATCGAGGTGGTGGGCACCGGCGCCAACGGCGACGACGCGGTCGCGCTCCACGCCGAGCACGCGCCCGACATCGCGCTGCTCGACATTCAGATGCCGGGACGCGACGGCCTATCGGCGGCGC
>FR878682.1:2067-3081 GCA_000434535.1 Collinsella sp. CAG:166 | reverse complement strand
TCGGCGGCGCGCGAGATCCTCGAGCGCGATCCTGCAGCACGCGTGGTGTTTCTGACGACATTTTCGGATGACGAGTACATTGTGTCGGCGCTCAAGCTGGGCGCCCGCGGCTACCTGATCAAGACCGATGTCGCCGCCATTCCGCCAGCACTGGCGCAGGTCATGGACGGTAAACGCGTGCTCGAGGGCAAGGCGATCGAGGACATCGATTTTGACGGAACGGGCATCGAGGCGGGCACGCCCCGCCGGCCCGCGGCCTTTGCCGGCCTGACCGACCGCGAATTCGAAGTCGCCGAGCTCATCGCCCGCGGCCTCGACAACAAGGAGATTGCCGCCACGGCTTATATGGGAGAAGGCACGGTGCGCAACCACATCAGCTCGATTCTGGCCAAAATGGGCCTGCGCAACCGCACCCAAATCGCCATCGCCTACCTGCGAGGGTAATTACCCAACGGCCGACCGCTCCGGCATAGCAAAATGGCTGTTATCGATTTAATGCCATTTCAAAACCATGCCGGTTTACTACGATGAATCGTCCACCTTCGACCACGGCAAATTGCGCGCTTGCAAAAGCGCAGGTAGAACGCTTGCAATATTTAGAAAAATGCAGTCATGGTCGGGAATGTCGAATTCATCGTAGTAAACCGACATAGTTTTGTTCGGGCGGCCCTGCACGAGTGCCTCCGCCAGCCTCGTGGGACCAAAATGATCCGTTTTCCTCCGTCCCCGGGGGATCATTTGGCAGCGCTCGCCACGAAACCGGCCCATCTACTACGTTTGACTCGATACCCCTGACCATACCTTCGTTTTGAACAAAACCGCAGGCGTTCTACCTGCGGTTTTGTTTTCGCGCTTTTCGGCATGGTTGGGGGTAAGGGGCTAAACGTAGTAGATGGGCCGGTTTCGTGGCAGGCCCTTCTCGCCTACGCACAAAAGCGCCGCCACGGAGGAGGGAGATGCCTCCGTGGCGGCTGGGGGTAGGAGTAGGTCGGGATTTAGCCCTGCCGGCCGCCC
>FR878682.1:847-2037 GCA_000434535.1 Collinsella sp. CAG:166 | reverse complement strand
CGGGGCCTTTTGGCCCCGGGCGCTGCCAGCGTGCCTAGCGCTTACGGATACCCCAGACCAGGGCACCGACGCCGGCCATGGCAATGACGAATGCCATGAGCAATGCGGCAGCCTGCTGGTCGCCTGTGGTGGGCAGGAAACCCTTGACCGTCTTGACGATGTTCGTCACGGTCTTAGGCGTGCCGGGATCGGGCGTCAGCACGGGCGTCTCGGGCTTCTTGTACGTGTTGTTGAACACGATACCCTCGACGCTCTTGTCGCCCTTGGTAAAGGCGACGTTCGCCTTGAGGTTGCCCTCGCCGTCATCGACCACGTTGACGGTCACGGTAAAGACGGACTTGTCGTAGGTCATACCGACCTCGTCGCCCTTGACCTCGCTGATGGTGTAGGCGTGCGTACCGGGCTCGTCGTACTCAAACTTGTCAAAGTTGATCTTGCCGTCGGCATCGTTGGTAACCGTAGACTCGATGTCCTCGCCAACGAGCTTAAAGCTAAACTCGTCCTTCTTGAGCTCGCGTCCCTCGAGCACCTTGACCGCGCCGATGGAAACCTGCGTAGGCATGGCGTGATACTTGTTGGTAAAGCCAGCCGACTCGGTGGTTCCCTCGAGCTTGTGCGTCGCGGTCAGCGTGCCGTCGCCGTTGTCGGAGACGGTGGTCACGACGGTGTAGGTCGTGCCGTCATAGGTGACGCCCTTGTACAGGCCGAGCGCGTTGGGGCAAGCCTCGCGCAGCGTGTACGTGTGCGTGCCGGGTGCCTCGTAGCGGATCGGGCTCAGCGTAACGTTGCCGTTGGCGTCGTTGGTACCACTAGCGACAGTCACGCCGTCCTCGAGCAGCTCAAACGTGAACTCGCCAGCTGCAAGGTCGCGTCCGGTCAGACGCTTAACCGTCTTGACCTGATCGGTCACGGAAGAGTCGGCGGGCGTCACGCTGTAGGTGTTGGCGAACGTGAAGGCCGCACCGTCGTCGCCTTCGCGCTTGACGCTCAGATGCCCAGCACCGTCGTCAGACACGGTGTAGGAAACCTTGCGCGTGGCGTTGGTGTCATTGGTCACGCCAGGGGCACTACCGGACTCGGTCACCGTGTAAGTAAAGGTGTGCGAGCGCGGAGCGGTGGGGGCTGCGGGCTCGGGCTCGTCGCTGGGCTCGTCGGCGTTGGCATCGGTGTCGGCCTCTTCAGCCTCTGCC
>FR878682.1:575-833 GCA_000434535.1 Collinsella sp. CAG:166 | reverse complement strand
TTCAGCCTCTGCCTCGTCGGCCTCGGCTTCGTCAGCTTCGTCTGCCTCGGCCTTATCGGTCGCATCGTCCGTCACGCCCAGAGCGCGGTTGAGGTCCTCGAGCGTAAAGTGGATCTTGCCAAAGTCCACGTTACCGGCTGCGTCGTTGGTTACGGTCGTGCGCTCGGGCATCGGGGCACCTGCCTCGTCGGCGGTCACGGTAAAGGTGAACTTGCCCGTGATGTCAGCCGGGGTCAGGCCCTCGGCAGCTTGGAGCTT
>FR878682.1:284-554 GCA_000434535.1 Collinsella sp. CAG:166 | reverse complement strand
TGGAGCTTCTTGGTGCCGGTGAGCGCGGCATCGACGGCTTCGGCGCCGTAGACGTTCTCGAACAAGGGCTCGACGCCGCCGTAGTCGACCGTCGCCGTCAGGGTACCGTCACCGTTGTCGACGACGATAACCTTAAAGCCAAAGCTCCACGTTGTAGCGGAAACGCCATTCGGCAGCCCGAATAAATCTTCGTAGGCCGTGTAGTTAATGGTCCAGGCAAGCTTGCCGTCCTTATCGGTACGATAAGCAAGCCCAGCAGCCTCAAGATTA
>FR878682.1:0-265 GCA_000434535.1 Collinsella sp. CAG:166 | reverse complement strand
CCTCAAGATTAGCAAGCATCTTGGTGTCGTAGTGCAGCGTATCAAAGCTCACGTGCCCGCCGATATTGGGCTTGAGGTTTTCGTATGCCACAAGCTCACCCTGATAGGCGATGCCGAACCAGAACTCGCCGTCGGCCATCGGGCGACCGGTCAGAGTCTTGGTGGCAACGACCTGAGCAGCGGTGCCACCAGGCGTGTTGGTCGTAGCGCTGTAACTGTTGTGGAACGGCACCAGGGCCTTCTCGACCTTGTTCTCGCCACTCTT
>FR878681.1:2548-4161 GCA_000434535.1 Collinsella sp. CAG:166 | reverse complement strand
GCCATCAATGTCTTTGCCAAGAATCTCGAGGGGCTGCTCTCGGCACGCCCCGTGCGCGGCGCCCGCGTGCTCGCGCTCGATCCGGGCTACCGCACCGGCTGCAAGGTCGCCGTCATGGACGAGACCGGCAAGCTACTTGACCACGGCGTGGTCTACCCCACCAAACCGCGCCACGACGTCGCCGGCGCCAAGCGCGAGCTCGCCCGCCTCGTCAAGAAGGACGGCGTCAACACCATCGTCATCGGCAACGGCACCGCCAGCCGCGAGACCGAGGAAGTCGTCTCGGAGTTCATCGCCGAGCAGGCACCCAGCCTTCGCTACACCATCGTCAACGAAGCCGGCGCGTCGGTGTACTCCGCCTCCGAGCTCGCCAGTCAGGAATACCCCGACCTGGACGTCACCGTTCGTGGCGCCATGAGCCTGGGTCGCCGCCTGCAAGACCCGCTGGCAGAGCTCGTCAAGATTCCGCCCCAGTCCATCGGCGTAGGCCAGTACCAGCACGACCTTGACCAGGCCGAGCTTTCGCGCACCCTGGGCCACGTGGTGGAAGACGTCGTCAACCGCGTGGGCGTCGACGTAAACACCGCGAGCGCAAGTCTGCTGGGATACGTATCGGGCATCACACCGAGCGTGGCCAAGAATATCGTGGCCTACCGCGAGGAAAACGGCGCCTTTACCGATCGCCGCCAGCTTAAGAAGGTCCCCAAGCTGGGACCCAAGGCATATCTCAACGCCGCGGGCTTTCTGCGCATCAGCGGCGGCAAAAACCCGCTCGACGCGCATTAGCGGCGGTAAGAACCCACTTGACGCGACAAGCGTCCATCCCGAGAGCTACGAGGTGGCCACGTCCGTCCTGGAGCGTGCCGGCGTTAAAGCCAGCGAGCTCAGCCGCGGCGGCGTGCCCGACATCGAGCGCCGCCTGGGCAGCATCTCGGCGCTGGCAAGCGACCTGGACTGCGGCACCCTCACGCTCATCGACATCGTCAACGAGCTCAAAAAGCCCGGCCGCGACCCGCGCGACGACGCGCCCGAGGTGGTCTTTAGCCGCTCGGCGCTTTCCATCGACGACCTGGAGCCCGGTATGGAACTCAAGGGCACGGTGCGCAACGTCGTCGACTTTGGTGCCTTCGTCGACGTGGGCGTGCACCAGGACGGCCTCGTGCACATCTCCAAGCTGGCCAATCGCTTCGTCAAGCACCCCAGCGACGTGGTGCGCGTCGGCGATACGGTAAAGGTGTGGGTTGAAAAGGTCGATCGCGACCGCAAAAAGATCTCCCTCACCATGGTGCAGGGAAAGTAACAGCAAAGGACGAACCACCGCTGCCCATCGTCGAACTTGCAAGTTTTTCTCATCCAATGGGAAAACTTGCAGATACCGCAACAAAACTTTCGCTTGCATATGGACGTTGAACTGCTAAGCACTTTACTTACGTTTATCAAGGCGTGAGCTGCGGTTTTTTATCTTCTCGGCGAACGGTTTTGCGGTTTTACCATTTTATATCGATACCCCAGCGGCAAAACGTTTTTGCCAATCATCGCGGTTGATTCCGTTGGCGACTCAGAGGCAGCGCTTCACCGGTGCGTTTTCACAACCGCTCCAAAACAAAAAGCGG
>FR878681.1:0-2529 GCA_000434535.1 Collinsella sp. CAG:166 | reverse complement strand
CAAAAAGCGGTGACGCCTCATTTGAGACGTCACCGCTTCCGTGTAGGAGCCGGTTATCGGAGCTCCGCCCGATTAGGGCTTAACGTATGCCTGGATTACTCTTCCTCAACGTGATTGATCACAGCGCCCTTGGTGTGGATGAAGTTGGGGACGAAGGCGACGACCAAAAGGACAGCGAGAATCGCGTAGACACCGGTGGTACCGAAGGCCTCGGCAGCGCGGCCGAGCGTAATACCAATGACGGAGAAATCGAAGTCGCCGAACGTAGTGTTCTTGAAGCCAAAGACGTCAAGAACGGGCAGGAGCAGAGCAGGGGCAAAGGTGATGAGCAGGCCGTTGACGAAAGCGCCAAGAGCTGCACCCTTGCGACCGCCCGTGGCATTGCCGTAGATGCCGGCAGTTGCGCCGCAGAAGAAGTGGGGAACCATGCCCGGGATGATGAAGATACCCAGGGTAGCGCCCACGATGAACATACCGACCACGCCACCGATAAAGGAAGCGACAAAGCCGAGGATGACGGCGGTGGGAGCATAGGGGAAGAAGACGGCGCAGTCGACGGCGGGGATGGCACCGGGGATCAGCTTGTTGGAGATGCCCTGGAAAGCCGGGACCAGGTCGGCGAGAATCATACGAACGCCGTTGTAGACGATAGTGACACCGACGGCGAAGGACAGGGCACAAGTCAGGGCATAGACGATCACATTGTCGCCGCCAGCGGTCTTGGTAACGACCGCAGGATCTGCGATGTAAGCGGCAAAAGCGGTAACCAGATAGAAGAAGGCCATGGTAAGAGCCGTAGAGATGGTGGTGTCGCGCAGGAAGGCGAACTTCTCGGGAACCTCAATCTTCTCGGTGCTGTTCTCCTCGGCATCCTTAGCAAAAAGCGTACCGACTGCAGCGGAGATGTAATAGGCGAGTGAACCGAAGTGGCCCATGGCGATTTCGTCGCCATCGGTAACCTTCTCGGTGAAACGCTGGCCAACGGCGGGAAGCATAGCGCTCACGAGGCCCAGGAACATACCGCCCACGATGACAAGCTGGACATCCTGGAAGCCAGATGCCTGCAGAACGGCAGACAGCAGGCAAGCCATGAACATGCTGTGATGGCCCGTCAGGAAGATGTACTTAAACTTGGTAAAGCGGGCAATGATAATGTTCACGACGTAGCCGAGAATCAAGATCATCATGGTCTGAACGCCAAGGACGCTCTGAGCCATCGAAACGACGACCTCGTTGTTGGGCACGACGCCGGTGATGTGGAAACCGGTCTCGATGAAGGTACCCAGCGGAGCAAGGTTGTCCTGAACAACAGCGGCGCCGGCAGACAGCATGATGTAACCAAGAATGGGCTTCAGGGTTCCCGTCATCACCTTGTGGGCAGGGCGCTTAAGCGCGACAAGGCCCACAAAGGCAAACAGACCCATGATCCACGCTGGCTTGGTCAGAATCGATTGGATAAACTCAAGTATGGGAAGGATGGCTTGCATCTGCGCTTCCTTTCTCTCTAACGTGGGCGCGTTTCCCTCTTCCACAGGGAACCGCCCTTTTTCGTGCCGCTTTAGGCGTTCGCGGCAGCCGCCTTGATTGCCTCGAGGGCGTCTTCGCGGATCTTCTTCTTGTTCACATAGCTGCGAACGATCACAACGTTGCCGTGGAGCTCGGGGGCGAGCTCCTTAACGGTGATGAACAAATCCGGATTTGCGGAAGAAGCACCGTTCAGGTCCATAGACTCAACGTCGGCCTTGATGCCCTCCTCCTCGCAAAGCTCCTCGACTTTGCCAGCGAGCATCAGGCTGGACCCGATGCCGTTTCCGCATACGGTGATGATATGCATGGCAACCTTCCTCTCCTACACGTGACGGTTTTCCGTCTATCCAAAAACGGCGACGCATCGCCGTGCCATTAAGGCCTAAAAGAATGAACGCATGGTCTCCAAAACCTGCTCGGGCGTATCGCATGCGCTGAGCTTGGCAACGCAGTCCTCGTCCTCGAACATCTGCGAAAGCTCCGCCAAGCAGCCAAGATGAGCCTTGGGGTCGGGTGCGCAAATACCCACGAGCACGTGAACCGGATCGAAATCCTCGTGGCCAAACGCAACGGCAGGGTCAAGCGTGACGATACAGATTCCCGCTTCGCTCACATTGCCATCTGCCTGAGCGTGGGGCATGGCGATGCCCTCTTCCAAGACCATATAGGGGCCGAATTTGTGAACCGATGAAATCATGGCGTCAACATAGCTCTGGTCGCATTTGTCAGCGTCTACGAGCAACTTACCGCATGCCCTGATCGCTTCCTCCCAGTCGGAGGCCTCGACGTGGCAGGCAACAAGCTCGGGCTTAAGAAGATCGGTCAGCATGCTCGTCCCCTACTCCTCGGGCAGGATATGAAAACCAAGCGCCTGAACGTCGCGGGCAAAGCCCTTGACCGTATCAAGCGAGTACTCAAGCAAATCTTTCCCGAAATTCTTGCGCTTGGCAAGAATGGCATTGGGGACCGTAATGATCTGGCATCCAACGGACTCCGCCTGGA
>FR878680.1:5617-17703 GCA_000434535.1 Collinsella sp. CAG:166 | reverse complement strand
ATGCTGCTCGTTGAGGATGGGATAGAACTCGTCGGCCACCTGTGCCAGCAACAACCCCAAGTCGACGTAACCGCGCGTGAGCACGATGTCGTGAAAGTCGAAGCGCGTGATGTCGAAGAACTCCTCAATGAGCGCATCGAGCCGATGCGCCTTGTCGAGCGCCACGCCCGTAAATCGAGCACGCTGCTCAACCGGCAGATCGGGTGCCTCCTGCAACAGCGAAAGATATCCCACCACACTGGCAAGCGGCGTGCGCAGGTCATGGGCAAGGTAAGTGACTAGGTCGTCCTTGCGATGCGACTCGTCGCGCAGAGCTTGCTGCACCTTGCGCTCACGGTCACGCACGCGGTTAAGGGCGCCCTCGACCTCCAAGAAGTCGCCGTCGATGTTGTCCCAGGTGTCGGGGTGATCGATCAGGCGATCTTGAATACGAGCAGCCAGCACACAATCGGCATGCTGCTCGCCCTGCTCGTAGCCCTGGTAGTACAGGGCGCGGCCGCACAAGAACAGCACGCACGCGGCAAGCGCCAGCACAAAGCCAAGCATGTTGAATACAAAGCCGGCATCGAACAACACCGGCCCTTCGATGCCGCCGAGCGCCATGGCGCCAATCGCCAACGTCATGGCCCACGCGGCGCCGCCAATCACCACGCAGCGGCACACGATCTCAAATCGATCGATCAGCAAAAAGCCGACAAGCAGCACCGCCAAGATTCCGACGATGTTGTCGATGCCAATCAGCAGCAGGCTCAGCAAAAAGAGCAGCACCGTTGCAAGCGCGCGGTTGTCGACGACCGACCTCACGTATTCAAAGAGCCGATCGGGCACCTCGAACGCTTGTCTATCGTCTTTTGTCATATCAAGATCCTCACAAGCGAAAAGCGTTATTCGATGATGTAGCCGACGCCCCAGACGTTTTTGATAAAGCGTGGCTTTTGTGCGTCGTCGCCGATCTTTTCGCGCAAGTGGCGAATGTGCACCATCACCGTATTGTTGGAGCCGGGCATAAAGTCCTCGTTCCACACCGCGCGGAACAGGTCCTCCACGGCCACCACGCTGCCGCGATGCTCGACCAGATACAGCAAGATTGAATACTCGGTGGGTGTGAGGCGTACCGGTGCACCGTCCACCGTCACGGAACGAGCGTCGCGGTTGATCTCCAAGCCGTCGAGCTGAATGGTCGGCGACTCGGCCGCCTGTGCACGGCTACCGTAGCTGGTGTAGCGGCGAAGCTGAGCGTGCACGCGCGCGATGAGCTCCAGCGGGCGGAACGGCTTAACCACGTAATCGTCCGCGCCAAGCGAAAGGCCCCCGATCTTGTCTTGCTGGGCATCGCGCGCCGTCAGCATGATCACGGGATAGGTATGGCTGGAACGGATCGTACGCAGCAGCTCAAACCCATCGATATCGGGCAGCATGACATCCAGCAGCGCCAAATCAAACTCCTGCTCCAAAATCGCCTTGGCAGCATCGGCCCCGCTATAGGCAATCTGGACATCAAAGCCCTCTTTTGTAAGGTAGATGCCAACCAAGTCGGCGATGGCCTTCTCGTCATCAACTACCAGTATACGCTCGTTCATGCGTGCTCCTCTCGCGCTCCATTATGCCCGAGGCGACGCACGCCACACACAACAAGCGTGGGTGATTAAGTCGGCCTTAAGCACCCTTGTGCCCGTTCGGGTGCGGATGTGGGCCACGCGCGCACGCGATGATCGCCGACGCCGGCAAACGATATACTCTAGTTCCAGAAGAGACCATCCCGTCGAAAGCGAAATCCGTGAAGTCCCTCACCTCTTTTGCAAAGCGCTCAGCCCAGCTTGCCGCCGGCTTTGTCTGCGCTATCGCCCTTGCCGCTGGCGCGCCCACCGTCGCCGGCGCCCAAGTGCTCACGACCGACAATGTTTGCGGCAAAACCGCCGATGCACGCGGCATCACGGCCGAAAACCTGCCCGATATCGATGCGACCAACGCCCTCGTCATGGGCAAAGACGGCACCGTCTACTATGCCCGCGATGCTGACAAACAGGTCAAGATTGCCTCGATCACCAAGGTCATGACCGCAATCCTAACCGTCGAGAATTGCAAGATGGACGAGAAGGTCACGGTGAGCAACGCCGCAGCCACCGTGGGTAATTCGACCGCCGGCTTGCTCGAAGGCGACGAGCTTACCGTGGAGCAGGCACTGCGCGGCCTGATGATTCCCTCGGGCAACGACGCCGCCATCGTGCTCGCCGAATATGTGGGCAAGAAGATCGACCCTAAGACCAAAGACGCCGAGGCAACATTTGTGAAGGCCATGAACGAGCGCGCTAAGAAGCTCGGCTGCACCGGTACGCTTTTTGAAAACCCGCATGGTCTGGACTTTGATGAGTGGGCTGGCGATATGCACTCAACCGCACACGACGTAGCGCTGATGATGCAGGAGGCCATGAAAAACGACACGATTCGCGAGGTCGTAGCGAGCGAGGATTCCTGGATCGAGGTCACGGGCGCCGACGGCACCGACCATTCGCATTCCATGGACACGCATAACTATTTGCTGGGCCAAGATGGCAACATCGGTGGCAAAACCGGCACTACCGACGATGCAGGCTATTGCTTTACGGGTGCCTACAACCGCGATGGCGACGAGATCTACACCGTTATTTTGAACTCCACCACCACCGATCAGCGCTTTACCGATACCGCCACCCTTGCCAACTGGTACTACGACCACAAGGTGACGGTCGCAATCGCCAACACGCAAGAAAAGACCGCCAACGGCAACCCGCTTATGGCGCGCATTAGTCAAACCGACTGGACGGATAAGACAATCGACGCCACGCTCGCCGATCCCACGGCGCAAGCGACCGTGTTTTCTCTTGCCGGCGAGGTGACCGAAAAGGTTAGCTACGACGATCTTTCGGGCACGGTGCATGTGGGCGACAAGGTGGGCAGCGTTACGCTCAAGCAGGACGGCACCAAGATCGCCGTCATGGACCTGGTTGCCGACGAGGAAGGCGCAGGGCCGAATCCCATTGAATGGCTGCTCGTGAAGCTCGATCGCTTGGGCCGCCGCATCGACAACCGCCCACTCACGGCAGAGAGCGATACCGTAGCCAAGGCACCCGAGATGTAGGCTCGAAGAACAATACGCTCACCGAAAGAAGGCATCCGAAAGGATGCCTTCTTTTTTGAGGGTTCGAATCCCCAGCCGCCATTCTTGATAAAAAAAAGGGCCCCAAATGGGGCCCTTCTTCAAATTCGTACTGGCGGAGAGCTGGGGATGTCCGGGCATGCTACGCATGCCCTCCGGCTTCAAAGCCTGGCGGCTTTTCGCCCACGGGCTACAAACGCTTTCGCGTTTGCTCAACGCCCGTGCCCTCTCGGGTTCGAATCCCCAGCCTCCTTTCTCCGAACAAAAAAGGGCCCCAAATGGGACCCTTCTTCAAACTCGTACTGGCGGAGAGCTGGGGATTCGAACCCCAGATGCCCTTTTGGGGCATACTCGCTTAGCAGGCGAGCACCTTCGGCCTCTCGGTCAGCTCTCCGTAACAGCCGTTCTATAGTAACCAAACAGCCAAGGATGGGCAAGAGGAAATTTTCTAATTGCCTAGCATCCTTTCCTCCTTGGAAGCTTCGCCTACCCCAGCGAACGGTTGAGGGAGCCGAGCTCGTCGTTGCCCATGGTGCGCCACATTTGGAAGATGCAACCGCGTGCCAGGAAAAAGAAGCCGTTGTCGACCAGTTGCACAGCGGCATCCGCCAGCTGATTCGTCACGGCGGACACTGGCGGCAGCTCGAGTCCAGCCTTGCGGATGGTCTCGACCGCCTCCTCGAACGTCGGAGGCTCGCTGACGCCCATCTCGCTCATAAGGCCCTGCATTTCTTCCAGCGCGCTGCTGCCCGATTCCTCACCGCGCGGCACCAGACGGTAACAAGCCAGCGCCAGGTCGAGCTGATCACAATTCCAATAGGCAAACGCCAAGCGATAGAACAGGTAGCCGATTGCAGAACGATCGCTGGCAATACGTAGGCCGTGGCGCGCCACCTCGATAATCTCGTCAAAGCGCTCCAGACGCGCAAGCACGTTGATGAGCGCAAAGTGCGATTGCATGGACGAGCGCGCCAGATCGTAAAGATGGCGCACCTCGGGCAGCGCTCGTTCAAAGTCCTCTTGCTCGGCGTAAAAGCTGCAGATCTCGTGCTGGGCAAAGTACAGCGCATCGGGCGCACGAAGGATTCGCACAGAGCGGTCTTCTTCCAACACCGGTAACACCATGCGTACCAGCTGGTTATCGCAAAACTGCGTTTGAACCGGACTTGTCGCCAAAAGCTCGGCGACCGCGCACTTAGCCTCCAACTCCTCGACAAGACGGGAAAAGCCTTCAAAAGCACCTGTACGGTCGACTTTTGCCTGCTCGCGCAATTCAACAACACGGGCCACGTATGGGTCGTCGTCCTCTTCCATGACCTCCAGCTCGTCAGCCGTATCGGCAAGCAGCAGATCGCGCAGCGCCGGCGGCAGCGTGCGATGGTCATCGCGCGGACGAGCATGAACCTCCGCAGGCTCAATCGTCTCCGGAGCGGTTGACTCATACGCCTCAAGCACACGCTTGCACGGCATATCGTCCATGTCCATGCTCTCAAGATCCTTGGCGACAGACATGCAATCGGCCAGATAGGCCGCGCGCCCAAAGAAATACGTTGCGACAACGCGCTCGCCCTGCTCACTGTCGGGAGTAGCAATCTGCACATAGCAGCGCGTGATGCAGGTGCCTGCGGCAAAACACGCTGCCGCAAGCGTGAGTGCCACGCGCGCATCGTGCTCCGCGGCCCAGATCGCACGCGTATCCTCGTCCAGCTCGCGCCAAGCGTCATCTTGAGCGTCGTATTCACGTTGCGGCATGGCATCAACGACAGACTGCCCAAACCGAACGAGCATAATCCCCTCGGCAACGTTTGCCCGATAGGTATAGTCGAGCCGCGTGACCACGTTGAGCGCCTCAACGATTCGCGCAAAACGCGTGCGCACGTCCCACTCGCCGCCCGGCTGGCACGAAACCGTTCCCGGCTTGGCCCACGGGTTATCGCTCGAAGCCGTATCGAGCAGTCGGGGAACATCGTTGGTCGTCTTGGCGATATGCCACGCATCAAAGAGCGCGCAGCCCTCAAGGCTCGGCGAGGATGCCGCAGGGACCAATCCGGCCCCGATGCGCTCAAGGATGCCGGAGAGGCGGTTGAGACGGCACTCGATGGCAAGCAGCATGTCAATCTCGTCCTGGTCCAACAGGCTACGATCAAAATTGAGATAGAAAATCTTTGAGCGATCAATGCGAGCCAGGCTCATCTCGGACTTGGCAGCGATGGTGCGCAGGCGGGGCAAGTCAATTTCGCTCATAAGGGCGGCGGCATAGCGCTCGATACCGCTCGGATTCTCGGCATGGTCAACGCGGTAAAGCAGCGTCTCGATAGCATCGGGGAGCGGTGCCGTGTTAAAGCCCAAAAACACCTCGACCGGCTCGGACAACTTTACGAGCTTGATCTTGTCGACAACGTTTTGCATACCCTCGTCGAGTCCGCCGGCGTCCGCCGTGTTCACAATAGCGCTTTCGGAGTTGGCAAATATCACGTAACGCAAGAACATCGAGGCCATGAACTCGCCGTAAGGAAGGGCGCGGGTCGAATTCCATGTCTCGTGGTCGGACCGCTCGCGCATGGGGCCTTCGGGAGAGCCGGCAGTTTGCGCACACGCGCGCATTGCACCGTTGGCTTCCCTTACCATAATCTCACCAATACTGGAATCCGACTCGTCAAGGACCAGTTCCATGTCGGGATCGTTGGGCAGCGGAGCCTCGCTGACGGGGCGGTCCGCCTTGTACACCTCACCCGAAACGCTTACGTAGCCCAAAAGCGACACATGACTTTTGCCAACGAACTCGACGACATAACAAGATTCATGCTGATCCTCGCCAAAGAGTTTCCAGACCACTCCATATGAGCGTCCCGCAGGCTGCTCGGGCATCGCCGGAAAGCGCTTCTTGGGATCGAGAAACCTGAGCTTGTATGTCGGACGCTCTGCCACGAAATATCACCCTGATCGGTCGTCTAAAGAAAGAGCGCGCCACGGGCTCACCGAGGCGCATACTCGAAATCTTACACGAGTCGATGAGAAATAGTCCCCATTGACCGAGGTTCGAATCCATGCGGTGTTTACGTAAAAGAAAAGCCCCCGTTGCCGGGAGCCTTAATCTCAAATGGTGCGGCGTATAGGATTCGAACCTATGACGTTCTGATTCGTAGTCAGACCCTCTATCCAGCTGAGGTAACGCCGCGACTTGTTGATTATTATGCACATAGACTGAATAATGGTCAAGCGTTTTTTCAAAAAAAGTTATCGAATTTGATTTTTACTCATTTGGAGGGCTTGGCACGATCTTCGGTGCATCGCGATATAAGAAACTGCCGGCGGACTCGCCCGCTCGCTAAAAACGCTCCGCGTTTTCTTGACGCTCGCGCCTCGAACGAGGTTCGAATCTCCGCAATGCCCCCGTAAAGGAAAAGCCCCCGTTTCCGGAGGCTTAAAACTCAATTGGTGCGGCGTATAGGATTCGAACCTATGACGTTCTGATTCGTAGTCAGACCCTCTATCCAGCTGAGGTAACGCCGCAACGCACGAATTATTATGCACGTGACCCCTCGATGGGTCAAGCGACAATTTGGAAAAATTTTACGAAGTGATGATTAAGATGCTCGCACCTCGACCGAGGTTCGAATCCGTGCGGTGCCGGCGTAAAAGAAAAGCCCCCGTTGCCGGAGGCTTCAAGTTCGATTGGTGCGGCGTATAGGATTCGAACCTATGACGTTCTGATTCGTAGTCAGACCCTCTATCCAGCTGAGGTAACGCCGCAGCGCAAGACATATAAAACCACTTTATCTTATTGGAGTCAAGCTCAATCTCAAACTTTTTTGTGAAACGCAGTTTTGTCATGCTGCTCCGCATATACCGCCGTTCCCCGTACGATCGATTGGCTTTTCGATCACGTCAAACTTGGCATCAAGTTCCCTCAGGAGCGATCTCACCCGCTGGGCACAATCATAATCGGCAAACGAGATGCTCAGCATGCGCGCGACCTGGTTGGAAGTCCCAACTCCATAGAAGTGCTCCAGCGCCACAAGCCCCACGTGCGTCACAAAGGTCTCGACCACATGCGGCGACTCCTCAAAACACCATTGTGTCAACGGACCCTCACTCGTCTGTCGAACCACCAGGCCACCCATGCCAGACGGCTCACACGTTACAAGCAGGTACTCCCCACCCTCGTCGCTCTCAAACAAAACCACCCGATCATCAAACAGCTCCATCGCGTCCCCTTTCTCTCGCTCTTATTTAGCAAAAGCATAACAGGTAGATAGCTGTATACAGAACAGTTGTTCGTGTGTTTTCTATTGAGCTGTCCGCACGGCATGATATGGACCTGCGCACGAAATAGGGCGCCCCCGAAGGAGCGCCCTTGCATATCCCCTATGCAGCCAAGTTACGCGACCGGCTCGATCTTCTCGAGACCGCCCATGTAAGGACGCAGAACCTCGGGGATCGTGATGGTGCCGTCGGCGTTCTGGTAGTTCTCCAGAATGGCAGCCATGGTGCGGCCGGCCGGCAGGCCGGAACCGTTGAGCGTGTGCAGGTAGCGCGAACCCTTGAAGTTCTCGGGGTCGCGATACTTGATGTTGGCGCGGCGAGCCTGGAAGTCACCGCAGTTGGAGCAGGAGCTAATCTCCTTGTAGGCGTTGTAGCTCGGCAGCCAGACCTCAACGTCGTAGGTCTGACGGGCAGAGAAGCCCAAGTCGCCGGTGCACAGGCTAATCACGCGATACGGAAGGCCCAGCTGCTGCAGCAGGTACTCGGCCTCGGCGGTCATGCTCTCGAGCTCATCGTCGGACTCCTCCGGCTTAGCGAACTTGACCATCTCGACCTTGTCGAACTCGTGCTGACGGATGATGCCGCGGGTGTCGCGACCGGCGGAACCGGCCTCCTCGCGGAAGCAGGGGGTGAAGGCGGTGTAGCGACGCGGCAGAGTGTCGGCATCGAGGACCTCGCCGGCGTGCAGGTTGGTAAGCACAACCTCGGCGGTGGGGATCAGGAAGTTGTCGCCCGAGACGTGATAGGCGTCGTCCTCGAACTTGGGCAGCTGACCCGTGCCAAACATGGTCTGACGCTTGACGACGATGGGCGGCCACCACTCCTTAAAACCACGGCTGGTGTGCGTATCGAGGAAGAAGTTGATGAGGGCGCGCTCCAGGCGGGCGCCGGCGCCACCGAGAACGGTAAAGCGGCTGCCGGAGAGCTTGTTGCCACGCTCGAAGTCGAGGATGTCCAGATCGGTGCCCAGATCCCAGTGCGGCTTAAAGTCGAAGTCGAACTCGCGCGGGGTGCCCCAGCGGCGACGCTCGATGTTCTCGTCCTCGTCCTTACCGTACGGCGTGGCCTCGCAAGGAATGTTGGGCAGGTGAGCCATGAAGTCGTACTGCTCCTGCTCGAGGGCGGTACGACGCTCGGCCAGACCGTCAATCTTCTCGTTGACGGCGCGCACGGCCTCCTTGGCGGCCTCGGCCTCGTCCTTCTTGCCCTCCTTCATCAGGGCGCCGATCTTCTTGGACTCGGCATTGCGCGTAGCCTGGAGCTCCTCGACCTCGGTGATGACGGCACGGCGCTCGTCGTCGAGCTCAAAGAACTTCTCGCGATCCCAAGACGTCTGGCGGTTAGCCATGGCGACATCGATGGCATCGGGGTTCTCGCGAACAAACTTGATATCAAGCATTAGATCCTCCGGCGATATACATTCCATTTAGGTTGCAACCTTGTACATGTATGGGCAAGTATATACTTATGAGCGTTTACGACCCAACTCAACTACGCAAGAAGGCACCCAATGGACGCAGTTTTTTCCTTTTTGTTTGGCACCCGCACCGGTTTTGCCATCCTTTTCGCCGGCGGCATCCTGTTATTTGCGATTCTTGCCTTTGTAATGGAGAAGCGCACCCATAAGATGTACGTCGACCGCGGGCCCAAGTCCGAGGATGAGGAAGACAGCTTCTGGGACTAACCTGCCAAAAAGGGCCAGGTTTATTTTGGTCGGTTTTATCTGGGCAAACGCAAGCGCCCCGCAACCGGTAACGATCCGGTTGCGGGGCGCTTTTCGCTAAAAGGGCAAAACCGCAGGAAATACCCGTCAAAAAACCTGTCTTTTTTGGTCGGTTTTACTGGAGAGTTGCGTCGATTGCCTTGACCAGGGCACTGCGCATGCCGGCATCCTCGAGCGCGATGACGCCCTTGATGGTGGCGCCACCGGGCGAGCATACGGCATCCTTCATCGCCGCAGGATGCTGACCAGTTGCAAGCTGCAGCTTTGCCGTACCTAGCACCATCTGGCTCACAATGCGATAGGCATCGGCACGCGGGATACCGTGCTTGACCGCTGCATCGCCCAGGGCCTCGATTGCCATGGCGACAAATGCCGGAGCGCAACCACCCACCGTGCCGCCCACAAACAGCAGGCTCGTATCGAGCTCGACCACCGCACCGATCTTGCCAAGCAGATCAAGCACCACGGCGCTCTGCTCATCACTAAGCGTGGAAGCCTTCTCGCAAGCGATGACGCCCTCGCCCACCGAAACCGGTGTGTTGGGCACCGTCGAGATATGCGCGACGCCCGGCAGGACCTGCTCCCACTTGGCACTGTCCCAGGTCCAGGCAACCGACAGAACGACCTTTTTGGCAAGAGCATCCTTGAGCGGGGCGAATACCTTCTCGATCATGTACGGTTTGACCGCAGCGACCACGATATCGGATGCGGCGACAACCTCGGCGGCATCGTGGCAGGCGACCATGCCGCGCGCCTCGCAGCGCTCAACCAGTGCGTCGTAGCGACCCGCGCAGGCGCACATGTCGCTCGCAGCTACACCGGCAGCGATCCAGCCATCGGCCATAGCGCTCGCCATATTGCCAAAACCGACAAATCCAATCTTCATATCTCATAGTCCTTTCAGACACATTCCTCAAAACGAAAGGTATTGTCCCACGCCATTGTTTCGTATTGCCGACCTATTTGTGATACGGCTCGCCACGGCTGATCTTGCAGGCACGGTAAATCTGCTCTAGCAGCACCACACGCGCCAAGTTATGCGGCAAGGTAATGCGTCCAAAGCTGAGCATCTCGTCGGCTCGTGCGCGCACGTCATCGCTCACGCCGTCCGATCCGCCAATCACAAAGGCGATATCGCTGCTGCCTCGCAGCATAAGATCGTCGAGCCTCGCCGAGAGCTCCTCACTCGAACGCTCCTTGCCCTCGATAGCCAGCAGGATCACATGCGCTCGAGACGGCAAGGCAGCAAGAATCGCCGCCCCCTCCTTGTCGCGTGCGGCATCCACGCCGCCCGCCTTGGCCGGGTCAATATCGGCCACCTCGCGGATATCCACCTTGGCATAGGCGCCTAGGCGCTTGGTGTACTCAGCGCACGCGTCCTTCCAAAAGCGCTCTTTGAGCTTGCCAACACAAACGACGGTGTATTTCACGCGTGCCTACTCCTTTGACTCGTTCTGAACCTTACCGGCAGCCAGCATCTGCTCGAACATAGAGGCCGACTGCGAAAAGTCGCTCGGCAGCACGACCGTCGAGGTTTTACCCGTGCGAGCGAACTCCGTCATCATCTCGGACCACTGCGTAAACATGAACAGTTGGTTGGCCTCGTCATTGCCGACACCCGTCTCCTGGATGATCTCGAGCGAATCTTTGATACCCAGCGCAATGGCCTTGCGCTGGTTGGCGATGCCCTCGCCCGCCTTTTCCATAGCCTCGGCCTCGGCGGTCGCCTCGGTGACGCGCTTGATACGGTCTGCCTCGGCGAGCTCCTGTGCCGCAGCGCGCTTGCGCTGGGCGGCGTTGATGTCGTTCATGGAGTTCTCGACCTCGGTCGGCAGTGCGATTTTGGTGATGAGCGTCGACACGAGGGTGAAGCCGTAGGCGGCCATCTGCTCGGAAACGGTAGCGTTGACATCCTTGGCGATGTCATCCTTCTTGGCAAAGACCTCATCGAGTGTGTAGACGGGAATCGAAGAGCGCAGGGCGTCGGTGATGAAGTCACGCATCTGGTCGACGGGCTCCTGCAGCATATAGTAGCTCTTGTAGATGCCCGAATCTGCCGGGCCGGCGCCCATGTCATAGCTCACGTGGTACTGAGCAGAGACCTCAAGGCCGATGGTCACGTTGTCCTGGGTCTTAACGTCGATGCCAAAACCGTTTTTCATGGTTCGCAGACTCACCGTGGCGGCCTTGCGGTCGATCACGGGCACCTTCATGTGGAAGCCCGCGTTGACGATGCGGTTAAACTTGCCCAGACGCTCGATGATCACGGCATGCTGCTGTTCAACGACGTAGCAGGCGTTGGGAAGCAGCAGCAACAGAATGATGATGGGAATCAAAAGGCTGGTAAGGGCAGCGATGATACCGGACAACAGCATGGTCTCTCCTCTGATAGGCACACGTTGGCATTAGGATACCCGCACGAAGCAGCTGTGTGACACCAACAAGAGGACCCGTGGTCAAAAAAGGCCAAATATGAGTACTGTTACCAGTTTAGTAACAGCGTATTTGGGTCAAAATCGCCTCGTTGAACCCGAGGTCTATCGAAATTACTTCATTTTGTCTCAAGGTTGAGCCAAATTAGCGTACATCTGTTGCGCAAAATGAGCAAAAATAGCTTCATGAAATGTCTCTATTTTCATGTCAGTACTCATATTTGCCACTTTTTGACCACAGGGACATCTACCGCGCGAAATCGATATGTCAAATCTGCCAAAACGGCCCATAACAAAAAAGCTCCCATTGCTGGGAGCTCTTTCAATCAATGGTGCGGGCGAAAGGACTTGAACCTTCATGGGGTTGCCCCCATACGGACCTGAACCGTACGCGTCTGCCAATTCCGCCACGCCCGCGTGCAGGAATTAGAATAACGGAGCGCCACCGCGAACGCAAGAACTATTTTTGAAAAAGTTTGCGGGCATTTTCCCAAGCGGCCTGCGCGATTGCTTCGGCATCCTCGCCGGT
>FR878680.1:0-5555 GCA_000434535.1 Collinsella sp. CAG:166 | reverse complement strand
TGCCGTAATGGAAATCATCGCGGGCTCGCACTCGAGACCGCGAATGGGCTCTGGGGCCATGTACGGGCAATCCGTCTCGAACAAAATTCGATCGAGCGGGGTTGCCGCAAATGCCTCGCGTACGTCGTCGTTGCGCTTAAAGGTTGCCGCACCGCCATAGGCAATGTAGCAGCCCAAATCCACGAAGCGCACCATCGTGGCGCGGTCCTCGCCAAAGCAATGCAACACACAGCCCGCCTGAGGCACGCCCACCTCACGAAGCACGTTGTAGGCGTCCACGTGCGAGGTACGCTCCTGGTCCGTGTCCTCGTGACGCAGATGCAGCTCCACCGGCACGTTACGGCACACGGCAAGCTCGAGCTGGCGCGCCATGCAGTCAATCTGCACGTTATGGGGTGCCGGCGCGATATCGTCGTCATAGTCCATGTGGTAGTCCAGGCCGATTTCGCCAATACCGGCGCATAAGGGATCATCGAGTGCGGCAACGACCTGTGCGTGAACGTCGTCGGCATAGTCCGGCGCGCCATACGGATGCACGCCGGCAAGATACTTGATCTGCGGGATATCCTGCATCGGCAGAATCTCGCGCGTCAGCCAGTCGCTATAGTCCGTCACGCTGCGTTTGTCAGCGATGGGGTCGAACATCGTCACCAACAGGTCGACGCCCGCTGCCTTGGCACGCACGAGTGTCTCGGGCACTTCTTTGCCCCAAAACGAAAGCAGATGTGCATGCGTATCGGCAAGTGGGGCCAAGGGCACGGGGCAGGCGACCGTCTTCTTTTTCTTGGTAAACGTCACGCGTGCGGCATTAGGCATCATGGATTAGCTCCTGGGCCAGACGGACAAAGTCAGCAACATCAAGCGTCTCGGCGCGCGTGGTGGGTGCGATACCGCAAGCCTCAAAGGCAGCATCGAGCACGTCCTTGGCAAAGCCGTTGGCGCTCATGGAATTGCGGATGGTCTTGCGACGCTGAGCAAATGCAGCATCAATCACGCGGGCCACAAATTCGCGATCGAGCCCCTCGGGCACCACGCCGTCAACACGGTCGATACGCACGACGGCCGAGTCCACGTGCGGCGCCGGCATAAAGCAACGCGGCGGCACCTCAAAGCGACCCGTCACCTGCGCGTACAGGCCGAGTTTTGCCGTGTAGCCGCCATAGGTCTTGTTACCGGGCGTTGCGGCAATGCGATCGGCAACCTCCTTTTGAACCATGACGACAGCGCGCTTAAGCGCGGGCATCGTCTGGAAGAACTGAAGGATGATCGTCGCCGCCACGTTGTAGGGCAGATTCGCGACAAACACCGTCGGCGTACCGCCCGCAACCTGCTCAATCTGCTCCGGGCCCACCTTGAGCGCATCGCCCATGATAAAGCGGAAGTTGGCATAGTCGGCGGCGTGGGCGTCAAGCACCGGCTCAAGCTCGGGATCGGCCTCGATCGACGTAACGCACGCCGCCTCCTGCAACAACGCAAGTGTCAACGTACCGCAACCCGGACCCACCTCGAGTACGCGCTCGTCACCTGCAAGCTCGGCAAGCTCGCAGATACGCTCGATCACATGATTGTCGATTAGAAAGTTCTGGCCCAGGCGATGCTTAGTCGCAAGGCCAAACTCCTCTAGCAGCTCCCTGGTGGCCGTGGGGTTTGCCAAAGGCGAAGTTGTCATGGTTGCCTCCTTAGCATGATGGCGGCGTCTTGAAACAAAAGGGCATGGACCGTGGTGGCCATGCCCTTACAGCTAAACAGCAAATTGCCGATATGGCGCTCGCGCGGTCTCTACGCCAGACGCGGGAACAGCGGATCGCCCTTCTCGACGGGCTGACCACCAGCAAGCAGGCCCCAAGCGCAAATGCCCTTGAGGTCGTCGCTCGCGGCCTCGTCCTCGCAGGACAGGCGGCGCAGAGTCTCGGCAGAAGTCTGGGGCATGAGCGGCATCAGCAGGTGAGCGGCAATGCGGATGGCCTCGAGCAGGTTGTAGATCACAAACGCCAGCTCGTCAGCCTTGGCCTCGTCCTTGGCAAGTGCCCAAGGCTCGGAGTCCTCGATGTAGTGGTTGGCGGCGTGGATGAGCTCCATGACCTCGTCCTTGGCTCCACCGTAATCGAGCACGTCCATCTTGGCCATGTAGCGCTCGACCAGACCATTGGCGATCTTTGCCAGCGGGTTGTCGAACGCATCGAACGATGCGGGCTTGGCGGGCGCGCAACCGTCAAAATACTTGCCGCTCATGTTGAGCGAACGCGAGATGAGGTTGCCCCAGCTGTTGGCCAGGTCGGCGTTGTAGACCTGCTCCATGCGGTCGAAGCTGATGGCACCGTCGGTGCCGGGGACGACGTCGGTCATGAAGTAGTAGCGATAGCCCTCGACGCCCAGCATGTCGATAACGTCCTGCGGAGCGATGGCGTTGCCGCGGCTCTTGGACATCTTCTCGGCCTTGCCGGTCTCGGCATTGCGCACGGTCAGGAAGCCGTGGGCAAAGACGTGCTCGGGCAGGGCCTCGCCGATGGCCATGAGCATGGCGGGCCAAATGACGCAGTGGAAGCGGATGATGTCCTTACCCACGATGTGGAACTGCGCGGGCCAGCGATAGGCCAGCTCGGCACGCGCCTCGTCGGTGTCGACACCGTAGCCGACGGCCGTCATATAGTTGAGCAGCGCATCGAACCACACGTAGGTCACGTGACCCTCGTCAAACGGGACCTGAATGCCCCAGTCAAAGCTCGTACGGCTCACGGAAAGGTCGTTGAGGCCGCCCTCGACAAAGCTGCGAACCTCGTTCATGCGGAACGCAGGCTCGACAAAGTCGGGATGCTCGTCATAGAGCTTAAGCAGCTTGTCCTGGAAGGCGGAAAGCTTAAAGAAGTAGGACTCCTCCTGCACGCGCTCAAGCGGACGGTGGCAGTCGGGGCACAGGTGCTGGCCGACGCTGCCGTACTCCTCGTCGCCCTTCTGGACCTGCGTATCGGTAAAGTAGGTCTCGTCAGGCACGCAATACCAGCCGTCGTAGCTGCCCTTATACAAGTAGCCGGACTCCTTCATGCGCTCCCACAGGTACTGCACGGCATGGTGCTGGCGCGGCTCGGTGGTGCGGATGAAGTCATCATTGGAAATCTCGAGCTTGCTCCAAAGCTCCTTGAAGTGCGGGGCCTGGCTGTCGGTCCACTCCTGCGGCGTCATGTTGTGCTTGGCTGCGGCCTCGGCGACCTTCTCGCCGTGCTCGTCCATGCCGGTCAGGAACTTGACGTTATAGCCGGCGGAGCGGCGATAGCGAGCCTGAACGTCGGCGATGATGGTGGAATAAGCCGTGCCCAGGTGCGGATCGGCATTGACGTAGTAGATGGGCGTCGTGATAAAGAACGAAGGCTTGCTTTGATCCATGGGGTTTGTCCTCCAGAAAAACGTTGCATACAGAGGATGATTCTAGCGCAAGGGCTGGATATCCTCCATCTATTGCATATCGAGCACCATGGCATAGACATCGCGCTTGCGGCGCGAATACTTCTGAGACAGGCGCTTGGCCACCGCAGAGGCGGGCTCCCCCTCCTCGAGCGCGGCGCGGATATCCGCGCGCAGGGCCTCATCGGGATCCGCTGCCGCGGCGCCAACCGGCGCGATACCGGCCTCTTCGTCCTCGCTCGGCGGCGCGATGACCAGCGCAATCTCGCCTTTCACCTCGCCGCGGGCACGTAGCTCCTCGGCAAGCTGGGCAGCGGGCCCGCGCAGGACCTCCTCGTGCAACTTGGTGAGCTCGCGGCAGACGGCAACCTCACGCTGGGGAAAAACCTCGGCCACGGCTTCGAGTGTCGCCACGATGCGATGTGGAGACTCGTAGAAGATGAGCGCGCCGGGCACCACGGCAAGGCGCTGCAAACGGCGCACGCGGTCGCCGTGCTTTCGGCCCAAAAAGCCCTCGAAGAAAAAATGCTCGCAGGGAATGCCGGACGAAACGAGCGCCGTGACGCAAGCAGAGGGCCCGGGAATAACTTCGACGGGCACATCGGCCTCACGCGCCGCCTCGACCAGCGCCTGGCCGGGATCGGACACGCTCGGCATGCCGGCGTCCGAGGCAAAGGCGAGGGTCTCCCCCGCCAGCAGACGGTCGACCAGGCCGGCGGCGCGGCTGGCGATCACATTCTCGTCGCAACGGACAAGCGGCTTGGAAATGCCCAGGTGCATCAGCAGCTTTGACGTCACACGCGTGTCTTCGCAGCAGATGACATCGGCAGCGGCAAAGGCCTCGCCAACGCGCGGGGACAGGTCGCCCAGGTTGCCGATGGGCGTGCCGACCACATAGAGTTTGCCCGTATGGGCGCTGTTTTGCGTCATATCAACCTATTCAATCATGCCGCGCTCGAGCGTACCGAGCGCCGCGCGGGCGTCCCATGCCGCAATGCGCTTCTCGGTCTTCCACGTTTGGAAGAACCAACCGGCAGCCGGCGCAAACGAAGCCAGCTGATTGGCGATAAACACGCGCTCGTAGGCATTGCGGCCCTCGGGCGTAACCGACGAGTTGGCAAAGATCGCCGCGCCCGACCATTCGCCCACCAGCACGGGGAACCCAGTTGAAATCGCTTCTTTAAGCTCGCGCTTGTTACGCGAAATCGCCGTCGTCAGCCCGCGGGGGCTCGTGATATCGAGCGCATACTCGTCGCGGTAATGGTACAGGTGAAGGTCCATGTAGACGTTCTTGTACTTGGCGCCGCGCATAAAATGCTTCCACTCACTGGGATGCCCCGAAGACGAAAAGACGACGATCTTATCCTCGGGCATATACGAACGGACGAGCTCGTAGGCGTCGCGATAGAAGTTGCGCAGGTAGTGGGCCGGAATGCCATCCGTCATGGTAAAGAGGCTCTTGCGGACACTCATCTGCGGCGTATCCAGCAGCTCAATGCCCAGCAGGCTCTCGGCCTCGCCGTAACGCTCGGCCAAGCGCTCGAGCACGTCGAGTGCGACATGGCGGCCGTTAGTGGACGAATGCCACTCGGCAACAGCCTCCGGCGTGGCGGGCGAATCGTTGGAATCGCCCTGGCCACCGGGCACAGTCGCCAGGTCAAGCAGCACGCGAATGTTGTACTTGGCAGCCCACTCAATCGCGCGGTCGATGTAATCGACAACCGAGATGTAGGAGGCATCGGACTCCTGTGAGCCAAAGGCATACCAAGGCACCGGCAGGCGCACGGCGTTGAGGCCGATCTGCGCCATGCGACGGAAATCATCCTCGCCCACAAACGTCTCGTAATGACGGCGCATGCGCTCGTTATAGGCGGCGGTGCCCATGGCCTCCTGCAGCTCGGCCGCGTTGGATGCACCGGTCGCCGCGTACAGCGACGGGGTCACCCAAGGCTCGGGAATAAACCAGCCAGAGAGATTAACGCCGAGTATCCTCTCCATCACTGCCCCCTTCGGATCGTGCAGGCCGAGCCTGCATCGTATTGCATAGGAAAAGTATCGTTTTGAGTATACCCGCGCGTGCGGACAGACGACCGAACGGTCTGTAAAGTGACGCAAAAGCGGGAGGAATGTCTGGGACAGGTGGGCACGAGCTGGTG
>FR878679.1 GCA_000434535.1 Collinsella sp. CAG:166 | reverse complement strand
CAAAGACCGCAGGGACGGGAGCAGCTATACTACTCTCAGTAGTTAAGGGTCGCGGATCCGCCGCGTCACCGCTCTCAACAGGAGGTCTTTGTTTATGGCAGATCAGAAGCCGGTTGTCGGGATCATCATGGGTTCCAAGTCCGATCTGGGCGTTATGGAAGGTTGCACCGCCGAGCTCGAGGCACTGGGCGTGCCCTATGAGCTCGTGATTGCAAGCGCGCACCGCACGCCGGCGAAGGTCCACGAGTGGGCTTCGACTGCCGCCGATCGCGGTATCAAAGTGATTATCGCCGCCGCCGGCAAGGCCGCTCACCTGGGTGGTGTCGTGGCTGCCTTTACGCCGCTGCCGGTCATCGGCGTGCCTATGAAGACGAGTGACCTGGGCGGCATGGATTCGCTGCTGTCGATGGTGCAGATGCCTTCGGGCGTGCCCGTGGCCTGCGTTGCCATCAACGGCGCCAAGAACGCCGCCATCTACGCCACGCAGATTCTGGGCGCTTGCGACCCCGAGTACCGCAAGGTTATCGAGAAGATGAAGCAGGAGATGGCCGACGCCTAGGCGTTCCGCCGTTTCACCGCAGTATAAGGAGAGCCATGTCCGACTACCAGGGAAAACGATTCAAGGCTTCTCAGATTCCCGATCCGTCGAAGCCGGGTGCTGCCCATGCGGCACAGCAGGGTCGGGCATCCTCTCCTCAGCAGCCGCGCGCG
>FR878678.1 GCA_000434535.1 Collinsella sp. CAG:166 | reverse complement strand
GACATCTTTGGATGCTGGCGTACAGCTTTTGGGTAGTCATGGACGCTCTTAGCCGGCTAATTGTTTGAGGCGACCTTTGGATTATGGCTGTTTGACGCCTCTGGAAAGGTTTCCGAGAGGGCTGTGGTCAAAAAAGGGCAAATATGAGTACTGCTACCTGTTTAGTAGCAGCGATTTTGATCACTTCAGGAACTTTTCAACGTTCCATACGTCCGTAGACGACGCTATTTCTCCTCATATGTTCAATAAAAGTAGCTCCTAATGGGAACAAATCTCATCAGGAGCTACTATTTATAGCAAAATAAATGCAACTATAATGGCAACAGTACTCATATTTGCCCTTTTTTGACCACGACCCTCCAGAATAGCCGCTGAGGACGACACTAAATGACAAAATCCGGCACTTGGACGTTCTTATATGACTAGCCATTGAAGGACACCTAACGACTACTCCCATTCGCGACACACTGTGTCGCGAATTAAGCTGGTCCCATTATCGAAGACCAGTGAGAGCTCCTGCTCAGAATCTCGATAGCTTAATAAAGCGCTCCCCTCCGGAAGTTCAATGAGCATCCAAATTCCAGGCTGAAAAGCAAAGGAGTATCGAAGCCGTCAATGCTCATTTCCTATCGAACACGCGGGTCAAAACAAGCTAATTAGCCTGATAAACTGTTTGTATTTTTGTCTACAAAACTGTATACAAAAAGAGTATCCGTTGACCTCTGCTCGACATTATGCCGATCGATAGGAGGCGCTATGGACGCTAAGCAGCTCGAAAAGATGATGGGGTTTGCTCCCGGAGAGTTGGAGAAAGCCGCGGAGGCATACGAAAAAGATGAGTGGCCGAAGGGTCGCACCATCAAGCTGGGAAGGCCGTCGATCTCCGATGAGCCAAGCGTTGTTTTATCGGCACGTGTGGGCGAATCGGTCCTTGAAGCCTTTGACGCAAAAGCAAAGCGCCATGGGCAAACACGCACGGAGCGACTCAGGGAGCTCATCACGCTCGATGCAATGATTGCCTAAACTCAACTCCCCCGTCGACCCAAACATGTACACCAGCATCCAAAGTCGACATTTTTCG
>FR878677.1:8473-9009 GCA_000434535.1 Collinsella sp. CAG:166 | reverse complement strand
TATATCGTTCCACGCGCAGTTTCGCAGCGAAGTGAGAATGTTTGAGCATGGAATGATATAAGGGCGGCTCCGGCAGAGCGGCGGACATTCGACTAGCGGATATGCGCGGGTTTTCCGCCCCAATAGAAGCGGCAGAAGGCTCGTTTGCGCTTTTGGGGCTTGCCTGCGAGCTCCATGGTTGCGATGGCTATGTCTTCGGCTGCGTGGGGACGGCGCAGCACTTCGCCATTGATGAGCAGTGCCTTGAGCGACTCCGGATGATCGTGGAGATGGCGCAACGTCACGATGAGTTCTCGTGCGGTGGTGACATGCATGCTGGCGCCCATGCCGGTGAGCATCGTTGTGTTGACCTTTTCCTGACCGTATGATTTGCCCAGCAGGATCATCGGCAGATGCGCGCACAGGCACTCAGTGACGGTGAGTCCGCCCGATTTGAGGATTGCGAGGTCGCAGCCGTGCATGAGGGCCGCCATGTCGTCCACGTAGTCCAGAACCGTGACGTTTTCGAGCTTCATGGCGTCGAAGAGCGTCTTGAG
>FR878677.1:0-8455 GCA_000434535.1 Collinsella sp. CAG:166 | reverse complement strand
GAGCGTCTTGAGGCGGGTGGTGTATTCCTCATCCTTGCCCGGCAAAAAGACAAAGTGCATGTCCTCGAAGCTGCGCAGGAAGGGGAGTGTGCGGTCCATCTCCGCGCGAAAGCGAACGTACGGTTGAGGCAAGCTGGCACCGGCCATCACCAACACAACGGTCTTGTCAGCGGGGAGATTGAACTTCTCGAGTTCTTCCTCGCGATTGTAGTCCGTATCAAACCCGGCGCGAATGGGGATGCCTGTAATGCGGATTTTGGTCTCGGGAACCTTACGGGGGCGAAGTGTCTCGGCCATAAATTCGTTGGCTACGCAGAACAGGTCGGTGTCCTTGTGGGGCCAAAAGCCTTCGACTTCATAGTCTGTTGGTACGCAGATGACCGGATAATCGATACCCGTAATAACGCGGGCACCCACGGCAACATTGGCTGCTGTGATGTGCGTTGCGACCACGGCTATAGGCCTGCGGCGACGAATATATTCGTTGAAGGCGGGGAACATAATTCGCGACCATGCCGTGCCGCCACCCCAGAGAAGATGCCCCGTAAGCGTATATCGCCAGGTCAGGTCGTAAATGGGGCGTGTGGCTCCCGTAAAAGAAGCCGCGGTCTTATTGCCGTCGAATTTAATACGTCCAAAATCAAGGATATCGAGCACTTCAATTTCAATATCCTCAGGGATTCCCTTGGTGCCGCGGATAAGGTCAAATGCTTGTGCAATCGCGTTGGCGGCGGCTTTGTGGCCCGATCCAACTGATGCGTGCACAATGGTTACCAGGGGTTTTTGTGCAGGTGAAACGGTCATTTGCTCCGGTTGGGGAGTGGCTTGCATGGGCAGGGGAGCGCTATTGCTCGTCTGCGTTTGATCCATCGATAACTCCCCTTCAGCTTTGTTACGCGATTTATCATTGTAGTGCATGAGTGTCATGTTCACGTAAATTTGGGTATGAGCGCAAAGAACGACAACGTTTCGACGAGAGGATTCTTCATGACTACCGATCAGCCGATTGATGTTGCGATTATCGGTGGAGGCCCCGCGGGCTATGCTGCCGCCATTTACGCTGCGCGTGCCAACCTGACGACGACCGTGATTGAGCAGGGCATGTCGGGTGGACAGATCGCCACGACCAATGAAGTCGAGAACTATCCGGGCATTCCGCTCTTGAGTGGCGCCGAACTCGGCGAGCGTTTTCAGCAGCATGCAGAGGGCTTGGGAGCTCAGGTCGCATGGAGCATGGTTACGGGTATCGATTACGATGCCGATGCAGCGCTGTTTACGGTGCATCACGATATGGGCGATACGCTAGCCTCGAGCGTTATCGCTTGCATGGGTGCCACGCCGCGATCTGCTGGTTTTGTTGGCGAGGATACGTATCGCGGTCGTGGCGTTTCATATTGCGCAACATGTGACGGTATGTTCTTCCGCGGCAAACAGGTTTTTGTCATCGGCGGCGGCAATGCTGCCTGCGAGGAGGCTCTGTTCCTGTCAGATATTGCCAGCAGTGTGACCATCGTGCTGCGCCGCGACCAGTTTCGTGCGCCTGATGGTGTTGTTCAGAAAGTACTCAAAAAGGACAATATTACAGTTAGGTACCAAACTAGTATTGTTGAACTTTCTGGTGAAGCGATGCCAACGACGATTGCCTTTAAGGACAATGCATCCGGGGAAATTCATACCGAGTCATTTGAGCCTGGCTCGTTTGGCATTTTTGTCTTTACCGGCACGCAACCCCATACCGAGCTTGTTAAGCATTTAGTCGATCTGGCGCCTGATGGCGGCATTCTGACTGATGAATCCATGGCGACACGCACGCCAGGTCTATTCGCTGCTGGCGACATCCGTTCGAAACGCTTACGCCAGGTTGTGACCGCCGTTTCTGACGGAGCCATAGCAGCAACTAGCGCATACGCGTTTCTCCGCGGATAAGTACGATAATATATCTTATGTAAGGTTGTTATGTTACTTAAACGTCCAGCGGTAACGAGCTTGAGGCAACGTTGCCGCTGGACGTTTTGTTGTGTAAAAAATGAGCCAGCTATCCTGCGACCTGACCCGAGCCAAAGCCGACGATCATACCGTTCATTATGGTATGCAAAACTAGATAATCTAGAATACAATATTGAAAACGAACGGAGGCACCATATGAATCACGCTAAACATGTCATTCCTATGTCCGATACGTCGGTTAGCATTAGCCCAGAGGATATTCAGCCAACGGTGCTACCTGATGCATTTATCCAGTCTGATATTGTCCGCAAACTCAATACGCTCAGTCTGCCGCGCTATAACCAGTTGCCGAATGTAACGCTCTACCGTGACCAGGTCATTGAGTACATCGAGCTGTGGATGGAGCCGCTTTCGATTTGTGTGGAGCAGCCCGTCATTACGCCATCGATGATCAATAACTACGTAAAGGTCGGCCTTGTTCCCGCTCCGGTTAAAAAGCAATATGGTCGCGAGCAGATTGCGCGTCTCATCTCCATTTGTATCTTTAAGCAGGTGCTGCCCATCGCTGCGGTTCAGGCGCTCTTTAACATTCAGCGCCTGAGCTACGATGCACCGACCGCCTTTGATTATGTGATTGATCAGCTCGAGGCATCGATTCGTGCGGCTTTTTCCATTGAGCAGGTTCCTGTACCCGATACGGCTCATCAGGTCACACGCGAGTCGCTGCTCGTACGCAGCGCGGTATCGTCTTTTGTATCGAAGGCGTATCTCATGAGCTACCTAAAGTTCAACGGGTTTAATAGCTAGCCGACGTACAAGACGGGCGGGACAAAGAGTCATCAGACACTTTGTCCCGCCCGTGTTTTTGTTTAGTTGGATTTTATCGGCCCGAAGCAACGCCCATGCCGTAGCCGATAATGAGCCCGTGCATCTCGGCATAGTATGAATCCAGTCCGTTGCAGGGCATGATGATGGTCTTGGAACCGGGCCAATGCTCCACAATGCGGCTGGCAAGTGCCTGGGCGCCCGCCTCATTTTCGACATGGTCGATTACGACCTCGCCGCCGGTAAAGCCCTCGGCCTCCATGGTGTCGACAATCTTTCCAAGCATCTTCTTTTCGCCACGGGTGTGACCGATGAGCTTGATCTCCCCTGCCTCGCTTGCCGTGCCTAAAACTCGAATGTTGAGTTTATTGGCGATAACCCCAGCTGCCTTGGGAATACGTCCGGCCTTGGCGAGATTTTCGTAATTGCACAGGCTAAAGAGGATCTTGCTGTTCAGTTCCAGCTCATCAAAATAGCTGCAGGCTTCCTCAAAAGAGACGTCTGGATTGCTTGCGAGATAGCGGTCGAACAGCAGGAAGATCAGGTCCATTTTGCCGCCGGCTCCGCGTGAATTGACCAAATGAATCTGACGGTTCGGATCCTCGGCAAGAACCAAATCGCGTGCCGTGGCGGCGGCATTGTAGCTTCCCGAGACGCCCTCGGAGATGGGCATGCAAATTGTCTTGTCGGCAAGCCTAAAGAGTTCGGTCCACTCGCCTACGCTCGGACAGGCGCTCGAAGAAGCGCTCGACTCCGCCTGCACGGCGCAATTGAGTTCGTGAACATCGAGCGTGAGGTCATCGACGAACTCGCGCTCCCCCACTCGAATTTTAAGGGGTGCAAATGCAAAGGTGGTATGGGGCGCGGTCGGTTGCCAATCGCGGAGGTTGCAGCTCGAATCGGAGATAAGTGCCCAGCTCATAGAGGGTCCTTTCTAGATGTTTCTCATTTATTATAGCCATCTTGCTTACCTTTGAAACGTGCATCTAGTATTGAAAACTAGCTCATTGGGATCATGTATGGAGCACGGTCACAAATAAATGAACCCCGCAGCCCAAAGGCCACGAGGTTCACATTCGTTTGCTATACAGAGTGACTTAGTAGCGCACGAAAATGTAGTTGTTGTTCATGCCGGCTGCGACGGAGCTGATGATGACGCCCGTCTTGTAGTCGGAAGCATGGATCATCTGACCATTTCCGATATAGATGCCAGTATGGTAGGAGTTAACCACGACATCGCCTGGTTGCGGGTCGGACACGCGGGTCCAACCCATGAAGGTGCCGGTGGTGCCCAGACGGCAGTAGCGGCCCGTGAGACAGTAGCTTACAAAACCGGAGCAGTCAAAGCTGTCCGGTCCAATGCCTCCCCAGGAATAAGCGCAACCCAGCTTGCTGTAGGCACGCGAAACAACGGAGCCGCCGTCAACAGACTGGCTCGGTGCGGAAGGCGTCGGCGCCGGAGCCGGAGCCGGGGCGGGCTGCGGCGTAGGGGCCGGAGCGGGCGTAGGAGTGGGCGCGGGCGTATTGCCGCCATCGTTGGTGTTCTCGGTCGTACCGGCGGTGTCTTTGCTCACCGTGGCCTTTTCGGCAGTGCTGGCATTTATGCCAGCCTGCAGCGCGGCATTGGCTTCAGCCTCGGCGGCAAGCTCGGCCTGCAGCTGAGAATCTAGGGAGTTCACGATGCTCTGGGCTTCTGCCTGCTGGGCGTTGAGCTCGTCGACTTTCTTCTGCGTCGCGGCGACGTTCTTCTCCTGCTCGGCCTGCTTATCAGTGAGCTGCTGCTTAAGGTCCTTGACATCCTGAATGGTCTGGGCCTGCTTGTCGGAAACCTTGCCGTAATAGAACAGACGGTTGAGCATGTCGCCCAGATCGTCGACGCCCGTCAGAACCTGAAGGAGACTCAGACCGCCGGTCTTGTACTCACCGGCAACGTAGCTCGAAAGCTTTGCCTGGCCGTCGGCAATCTCTTGCTGCTTTTGCGTGATCTCGCCTGCGGTCTGATCAAGCTCCTGCGTCTGCGCGGAGAGTTCTTCATGAATTTGCTGGGTCTGCGTGCCGATCTGCTCGAGTTTGGTACGAGCAGCGGCAAGGTCGGATGCGGTATCGGCATAGGCCGGAGCCGCGAGGCCCAGGCCCAAAACACAAGCGAGGGTTGCCGTAGCAGCGCAGCGTGCCATGTTTTTGTGCGTATTTGCTGTGCGCATGGAGCTTCCTTTCCGGTATCTAAGGGTAGCGGCTAGTCCACCGTTACCAGGCTAAAGAGCTCGACGTCCTCGTTGGAAGGCGTGAGCTTCTTGCGCGGGTTAAGAAACGCAAGTTCGAGGATACAACCGTAACCCACAAGCTTTGCGCCCATATCTCGCACCAGTTTACCTGTTGCCTCGACGGTTCCGCCCGTCGCGACCAAGTCGTCCAGAATCAACACGGTATCTTTAGAGGTAATGGCATCGGCATGGATTTCGATAGAGTCGGTGCCATATTCGAGCTCGTAGCTCTCGCTCACCGTCTTGCGCGGCAGCTTGCCCGGTTTGCGTGCGGGCACAAAGCCGGCGCCCAGGGCGACGGCCACGGGCACGCCGACCATAAAGCCGCGAGCCTCGGGACCCACAACCTTGGTGATGCCCATGCCGGCAAAATGCTCGGCCAGGGCATCTACCATGGCCTTTAACGCCTCGGGATTACCAAAGAGTGGCGTGATGTCCTTAAAGACGACTCCGGGCTCGGGATAGTCGGGGATGTCGACGATGTGAGATTCGAAGTCGTACATGGCATGACCTTTCAGGGGAGGCTGGTTTGTAGCAGCGTCTATTTGGCCGCGCTGGCGGTGCCGGCGCGTGAGGGGGCGACAACCTTGAGCGGCTGCACGAGGGATTCCTCACGCACGGGGACCGCGGAGGTAGATGCCTCTTCGCTTTTGGCCTTGGTTGACTCGGAGCGTGCGATCTCCTCGTCGAGGGCATCGATATCGGCATCCTCCACCACGGCGTTGAGTGACTCGAATACACGGTTCTTGAGCAGAGCGGTATGGACGCCCTCGGTGAGGTCATGCAGCTTCTTAAATGCACGCTCGAGCTTGGCATCGCGCTCGTCGTCGGAAGTATCCATACCGAGCATGCTTACGAGCACCTGCTCAAACATCGAGGACTCGCGGTTTGCGGACGATACGTACTGGCGCAGGTTGCGCGGCTCGATATGGAAGCGCGAAAGCTCGGAGCAATAGCGGATGATCGGGAAATCGCGGCCATCGACAAGCTCGCGATTCTGCGGGCTCTTGATGATGCGAATGAGGTCGTTTTCGGCCAGGGAGCGGATAAACGAGATCTCGACACCGAGCATATCGGGGATGGTCTCGATGGGATGCAGTTTTTGCTTAGTCTCCTTGGGTTCCGTCTTGAGCGGAACATCGGACAACAGGCCCACCTCGTAGGCGAGCGTAGACAGGTCCGTGGCGTTTTCCAGGCGCTGCTTAATCACGTTGAGCGGCATGTAGCGAGTCTTCTGCAGGTGCAGAATGACCTCCAGGCGGTCAACGTCCTCCTTGGAGTACTGACGATAGCCCTTAGGCGTGCGATGAGGGGTGATGAGCCCCTCATCTTCGAGAAATCTAATTTTTGAGTTCGAAAGATCGGGGTATGCGCCTCGAAGTAGATTGACGACCTGGCCGATACTCAGATAGTTGCGTTCGGCCATGCCCTACTCACCGGTTTCGATGCGCTCCGGCGTGCTCTCGTGATAGATGAGCGTAAACGTACCGATCTGTACAGAAGAGCCATCGTGCAGCGGGGCGCCGTTGACGATAGCGCCGTCAACCCACGTACCGTTGAGCGAGCCCAGGTCCTCAATACGGGCCCCCAGGCCCTCGCGAATAATGCGCGCGTGGCTACGCGATACGGTCATGTCGTTGAGGAAGATACCGTTAGCGGGATCGCGGCCGATGGTGGTCACATTGTCCTCGAGCTCAAAGGCAGCGCCGGTCTGCGGGCCCTTGACGATAGACAACACGGGCGCGGTGATGTGCACGTTGGCCATGAGGTCGGGAACGGTGACATCGCTCGAAGGAACGCGGAAAACGCAGGTGGCGTCTGAGGCCTTATCGTTCTGAGGCATATTGTTAACCATGTTGTCCATGACAACCCCTAACTTAACGCGGACATGCCGCAAAGAATGAACTGTACACAATCATACCCCAATGACTTAATCTTCGATTTCGGGGTTAAGAAAGTCGATGTCTTCGTCCTCGGGATGTGCGATAGCCTGTTTAATGGCCGCTCCACCCTTAATGGAATAGATGACGGCGGTGAGCATGGAGAAGATCACGCCGCCGTACACAAAGAAGATGCCAAGCGGTACCGGGCTGCCGTTGAGGCCCGGGAAGGACGTGAACGTGGCGGGCAGCAGATGCCAGCCATCCACAGTGGGAAAGCCCAGCAGCATGAGCGAGAAGCCGGTCATAAGCAGCGCCGTGGCAATCTTGCCAGGAAAAACTACGTCGATGGGACGGCGATGATAGTGGCGCACGATGAGCGTGCCGATTCCCAGGTAAATATCGCGGCCGATGATGAGCACGCAGACCCAGATGGGAAGCTCGCCGCGGACTACCAGGCCCAACACGCCGGTAAACAGCAGGGCGCGGTCGCAGACGGGGTCCATCATCTTGCCGAGCCACGAGACCGTTTTGGTCATGCGGGCAATCTGACCGTCCATCCAGTCGGTGGAAGCCGCGATGGCATAGATGACAATGGCGACGACACGGTTGTTGTCCGTCACAAACAGGTACAGAAAGACCAGCGTGAGGATCAGGCGCGTGAAGGTAATGAAATTGGAGATCGTGAAGATCTTATTCGACGGGTAATCGGAAGTGCCGATAAGCTCCTTTTTGATCTTCTTTTTGATGCCCACAGGACTCCCCCGCTGGTAAACGACAAAACTTTCGATACTATACCCGTTCTGGCGATGTCTATCCAGCGCGAGCATAGAGAGTCCAGACATATATAAGACCCCAACGGCCGTTACAGCTTCGTTAGAAACGCGCCCCACCATGGATGGTGAACCCGAAATGTAAGGCGCGCGGGCACGGTGGCTCGGCCCGCACGCCCGGAAGAGAAAGGACGAACCCATGGGTTACATGCTCGAGACGCGCGGGCTCACCAAGCGCTTCGGCCGCGGCGACCAGGCGCAGGACGCCGTGGCCGACGTGAGCCTTCATATCCGCGAGGGCGAGGTGTACGGGCTGCTCGGTCCCAACGGCGCCGGCAAGTCGACGACGCTCAAGATGATCTGCGGGATGCTGCGGCCGACGGCCGGGGAGATCCTCTTTGCCGGGCACGCCTGGCGCCGCGAGGACCTCTACGCAATCGGCAGCCTCATCGAGGAGGCGCCGCTCTACCCCAACCTCACCGCGCGTGAGAACCTGCGCGTGCGCACCACGCTGCTGGGCCTTCCCGAGAGCCGCATAGATGAGGTGCTCGCCGCCGTGGACCTCGCGGACACCGGGAAGAAGCGCGCCGGGCGCTTCTCGATGGGCATGCGGCAGCGCCTGGGGCTCGCGCTGGCGCTGATCGCCCGGCCACGCCTGCTCGTGCTCGACGAGCCCACCAACGGCCTCGACCCCATCGGCATCGAGGAGCTGCGCGACCAGATCCGCGGCTTCGCGGCGGCGGGCACGACGGTGATCGTCTCGAGC
>FR878676.1:908-1145 GCA_000434535.1 Collinsella sp. CAG:166 | reverse complement strand
GGCCCCAAAAAATTTTTCAAAAAAGTTGTTGCGCGCCGGACAGACTTCTGTGTATACTAATCCCCGCAGCGCACGCGAGCGGAAACAAACGCGAACGTCTGCCTGGGGAGTTAGCTCAGTTTGGTTAGAGCGCCGGCCTGTCACGTCGGAGGTCGCGGGTTCGAGCCCCGTACTTCCCGCCAACGCAATTAAAGCCACGTCTTCGGACGTGGCTTTTTGCGTTTGATGCACTTTGTT
>FR878676.1:612-836 GCA_000434535.1 Collinsella sp. CAG:166 | reverse complement strand
GCGCCTTCGGGAACGCAAGTAAAATCCAATAAGTATATCTGTCTGAACAACAGCTTTGTTGCGCAACACCTGTTCAACGAGACAGGGGGTTAGGTTATACTAAATTGCACTGTGCGCCGCATCTGATGCATTTCGCTCCAAGCGCGGCACTCAGTGGATATCCGATTTACCATTTGGATGTCCTGGCGGTCATTTAGCGTCTCGACACAAGCTCGGCCCCGGAG
>FR878676.1:0-599 GCA_000434535.1 Collinsella sp. CAG:166 | reverse complement strand
ACACAAGCTCGGCCCCGGAGCTCGTTCGAGCTGTTCGTATTCCTTGAAAGGGGAAAAATGGACATATCGAGGAAGACTGATTACGCCCTTCGTATGCTGGCGATGCTTGCCGAGGATCCGGAGTGTTTGCTTTCTGTTCGCACCGCTGCCGAAGAGGTCAATGTCCCGTATTCGTTTGCCCGCTCGATTCAGCACGGTTTGGTCCAGGCCGGTATTGTGGAGAGCCTGCGTGGCGTCCACGGTGGCATGCGTCTCAAGGTCAGTCCGGACGACGTCACTATCCGCCAGGTCGTCGAGGCCGTTCAGGGTCCTATGGTTATGAACGATTGCACCGCGCCCGATGGTGACTGTGCGCGCATGGGCGCGTGCTGCTATCATCCCCTGTGGGCCGGAGCCCAGGCGTTGATGCGCGACTACCTCGATTCCGTTTCGCTCGGCGACATCGTCGCTCACCGCCAGTTCCCGGCCGTCGATCCCAAGTTCGCCGACCGCGAAGCGTTTCCCGAGTACGCCACCTGCGCGTGCGCTTACCGGGAGGAATAGCGCCGCATAAGGAGCATAGCCATGATTCAGGACCCCTTTCGTTCGATGATTCGTTC
>FR878675.1:31301-38417 GCA_000434535.1 Collinsella sp. CAG:166 | reverse complement strand
AAAACTTACCCGCCTCGCCCGGCCAGGTCCTGCGGTGACTTGCTTGCCGCCTGGATGGCGTCTTGGCGTCTAGATACTTGGCTGATTATTTGGAATGAAGGGGGCTCCTTGTTGGCAAGGAGCCCCCTTCTGGTTTTGGTTACTTTGGAGTTGTGGGTGTACCCTTACTTGGCGTCGGCCCAGGTTATGCCGGTGCTGGCTTCGGCGATTAGGGGTACGCGGAGGTCTACTACGTGCTCCATGACGTCTTGGACCATGGCGGTCAGGTGCTCGACTTCGTCGACCGGGCACTCAAAGTCCAGTTCGTCGTGTACCTGCAGGATCATGTGGGCGGCAAAGCCTTCTTCTTCCAGACGGCGGCTTACTCGGGCCATCGCAATCTTGATGATATCAGCGGCGGTGCCCTGCATGGGGTGGTTCATGGCCGTGCGCTCGCCAAAGCCGCGAAGTTGCGGATTTTTAGCCTTGAGCTCCGGAATATGGCGACGGCGGCCGTACATGGTCTCGGCGTAACCTGTCTGCTTGGCACGCGCCACCACGTTGTCGAGGAACGTGCGCACGCCCGGATAGGCCTCGTAGTAGCGGTCGATCATGTCGCGCGCCTCGGCCATCGAGATATGCAGCGACTGCGACAGGCCGTAGGCCTGCTGACCATACACGATGCCAAAGTTCACGGCCTTGGCGCGACTGCGCAAGTCGGGCGTTACCTCGGACACCGGCACGCCAAACACGCGCGCCGCCGTCTCGGCATGGAAGTCCTCGCCCTCGTTAAAGGCGCGCACCAGGTGCTCGTCACCCGAGAGATGCGCCAGCAGACGCAGCTCGATCTGCGAGTAGTCCACCGCCAAAAAGACACTTCCCTCGCCTGCCGAAAACGCCGTCTTGACGGTACGGCCCAGCTCCGAGCGCGTCGGGATGTTCTGCAGGTTCGGGTCGCTCGAGGACAGGCGTCCCGTTGCCGTGATGGTCTGGTTGTACGTGGTGTGCACGCGACCGTCACCGCGGCGCAGCGGGCCCAGCGTGTCCAGATAGGTGGACTTGATCTTGGACTTCTCACGCCAGTCCAAGATCAGACGCACGATTTCGTGGTCACGGGCAAGGTCGCTTAACACCTTGGCGTTGGTCGAATAGTAGCCGCGCTTGGTCTTTTTGAGGCCCTTGGTCGGAAGCCCCATAACGTCAAACAGCACGTGCGAGAGCTGCATGGGGCTGCCGATGTTAAAGGTCTCGTCCCCTGCCAGGTCGCGGATGCTGCGCTCGACCTCGGCAATCTGGGTAGCAAGCCCCTCGGACAGACTATGCAGACGGTCGGGGTCTACAAGCATGCCCGCGCGCTCCATCTTGGCAAGCACCGGCACGAGCGGCATCTCAATGCCATCGAACACGTTGGCGGCGTTCTCACGGGCCATGCGGTCGCGCAACGGTGCGACCAGCGCCAGCGTCAGAGCCGCAGTACGGGCGGCGGGCGCAGGAGCGTCCTCGCCGGCACCCTCTGCACCGCGCGCCGCGGGCAGCGCCATCTGCAGATAGGTATCGGCCAGATACGCCTCGTCAAACTCGGAGCGGTCGGAATCCAACAGGTAGGCGGCGACCACGGTGTCGAAGATGCGCGTGGAATCGACTGCCAGCGGATCCATGAGCTCGGGCTCGGAAGAATCGATGGGCGAAAGCTCATGCAGCAGCGCCTTCGTATCCGGGCTCGCCACGCGGCCCTCCATAAACAGGCGCGCAAGCACGCCGGCAATCACGCCGTGGGCGAAGTTGAAGCCATCGACTACGCCAGTGGTACCGCCGTCGCCCTCCTCAAGCGCAAGCAGCCCCTTGGACGTCGCCAGCCACAGCGTACGCGTCAGGCCAAAGAGCGCACCCTCCTCCTTGTCATCGTCCACCACGGCGGCAATCCACTCGCCCGCCTCGATCGCACGAGTAACCTCGGCGGCAACGGCAGCGAGCGCCTCGGCATCGCCGGCGGCAGCGCGCATAACGGGGGGAATCTCAAACGCGCTGGCGGTGACCGCAGCCCCACCCTCGCCACCAATCAGTGACAAGAAACGGTTCTGCATGGCCGTAATGCCGAGTGCTCCCAGTGCCGCGGACACTTCATCGGCAGAAAACGCCGGGAAGGACGTTTCGTCAAAGTCGAGCTCGACAGGCGCATCGGTGCGAATGGTCGCAACCTTGCGGCTCAGCAGCGCATCGTCGATGTGCGCACGCAGGTTCTCGCCCATCTTGCCCTTGACCTCGTCAGCGTGCGCGATGACCTCGTCCAAGCTGCCGTACTGCGCGATGAGCGCGCTCGCCTTTTTGGGGCCGATGCCCGGTACGCCGGGAATGTTGTCCGACGTATCACCCTTCAGACCGTAAAAATCGGGCACGAGCGCCGGCGTAATGCCGTGATACAGGTCATCCACGCTCTCGGGCGTCATAATCGCTACGTCGGACAGACCCTTGCGGGTCGAGACCACGTTGACGTGCTCGGTCACGAGCTGATACATGTCGCGGTCGCCGGTCACCAGCAGCACGTCGCAGCCGGCTTCCTCACCCAGGCGAGCCATGGTACCCAGGATATCGTCGCCTTCCCAGCCCTCGGACTGCAGAATCGGCACGTTAAGCGCCGTGAGCAGCTCCTTGATCATCGGAAACTGCGCGTGCAGATCGGGATCCATGGGCGGACGCTGCGCCTTATACTGCGGCAGCATCTCCATGCGTACGCGCGGCTTGCCCTTGTCAAACGCCACGACCACACCGTCGGGGTTAAAGGCGTCGATCATCTTGAGAAACATGTTCAGAAAGCCAAAGATCGCGTTGGTGGGGCGACCGTCCGGCGCGTTCATGGTCGGCGGCACGGCGTGGAAGGCGCGGTGCATGAGCGAGTTGCCGTCAATAACGGCAAAGGTGCGGCGCTTGTCAGACATATTGAATACCTCGCTTTGGGCTGGGCACGGTTTGCTCACTCCAGTTTACACGCTCCCCGCCCCGCGGCCACTGCACATCAAGCTCCCCTGCCGCCGCGAGCCCGCGCGTGATACGATGGCTCACGGTACATCAACCAGCACGATCGATCCGAAAGGAGCCTGCGTCATGGAGCGTCCCTGCGCATGGAAAAAGTACACGCCACAGCAAGTCGAGGAGCTCGAGGAGCTTTGCCGCGGCTATAAGCAGTTTTTGAGCGAGAACAAGACCGAGCGCCTGTGCGTCAAGGCCGGCATCAAGATGGCCGAGGAGGCGGGATACGTCGACCTGGAGACCGTGATCGCCGAAGGCCGCGAGCTCAAGGCAGGCGACAAGGTGTACGCCGCCAACCACGGCAAGGACCTTATGCTCGTCAACCTGGGCACCACCCCGCTCGAGCAGGGCTTTAACATCCTGGGCGCCCACGTGGACTCGCCGCGCCTGGACCTCAAGCAAAATCCCGCCTTCGAGGCCGGCGACATGGCCTACCTCGACACGCACTACTACGGCGGCGTCAAGAGCTACCACTGGGTGGCCTCCCCGCTTGCACTTGTAGGCGTCATCTGCAAAAAGGACGGCACCACCGTCGACATCAACATCGGCGACAAGGCGGACGACCCGGTCTTTACCATCTCCGACCTGCTGATCCACCTCTCGAGCGAGCAGATGTCCAAGCCCGCCAAGGACGCCGTCGACGCCGAGATCCTCGACGTGATCGTGGGCGGCCGTCCCGTCAAGTTTGACGAGGACGACAAGGACGCCCCCAAGGAGCCCGTCAAGCAGATGTTCCTGGACATCCTCAAGGAGCAGTACGACGTCGAGGAGGAGGACTTCCTCTCCGCCGAGATCGAGGTCGTGCCCGCCGGCCCCGCCCGCGACATGGGCCTCGACCGCTCCATGATTTTGGGCTATGGCCACGACGACCGCGTCTGCGCCTACCCCTCCATGCTCGCCCAGATCAATGTGGCCAATGTCGAGCGCACGAGCATCACGCTCATCGTCGATAAGGAGGAGATCGGCTCCGTAGGTGCCACCGGCATGACGAGCCGTTTCTTCGAGAACACCGTCGCCGAGATCATGACGCTCGCCGGCGAGGATAGCCCGCTGACCCTACGCCGCGCACTCGCCCGCAGCCGCATGCTCTCCTCCGACGTGTCTGCCGGCTTCGACCCGGGCTATGCCGGCAAGTTCGAAACCAAGAACGCCGCCTTTATGGGTCGTGGCCTGTGCTTTAACAAGTACACGGGCAGCCGCGGCAAGGGCGGTTCAAACGACGCCGACGCCGAGTACGTGGCCCTCGTCCGCGACATCATGGACGAGGCCGGCGTGGACTTCCAGACCTGCGAGCTCGGCCGCGTCAACGCGGGCGGCGGCGGCACCATCGCCTACATCATGGCCAAGTACGGCATGAACGTCATCGACTCCGGCGTTGCCGTCCTGTCCATGCACGCCCTGTGGGAGGTCGCTAACAAGGCCGATATCTACGAGGCCTATCGCGGCTACAAGGCTTTCCTCGAGCGCGCCTAACCAGTCCCTTATAACTTGCGGTGAAATACGGACTAAACTGGCCCATAAACGGCCAAAACAGACCGTATTCCACCGCAACTTTTTTGGCAGAGGAGAGTCCATGCTGCAGGTCATCATTTCGCCCGCCAAGCAGATGCGCGCGGCCCAAGATGCTTTTGAAGTCCTGGGCATTCCACCTTTTGCGCACGAGACGGCTCGCCTCCACCACGCACTGCTAGATATCGAACGAAATGAAGGCAGCGGCGGCCTGCAGGCGCTGTGGAACGTGAGCGACAGGCTGCTCACAACGTGTCTGGATACGCTTCACGAATTTATGCCCGTCCTGAGCGATACCGACCTCGCAGATCCCGATATCGCGCGTCGAATCTCCCCCGCCGTCATGTCCTATCACGGCATTCAATACCAGAGCATGGCACCCGAGGTGATGGATGCCGCGCAGCTCGACTGGCTGCAAAACCATCTCTGGATCCTCTCGGGACTCTACGGATGCGTGCGCCCCTTCCACGGCGTGTCTCCCTATCGGCTCGAAATGGGGGCGAAGCTCGCCGTCGACGGCGCTCGCGACCTCTATGCCTTCTGGGGGAATCGACTTGCGCAGGTAATTGCGCCGGCCGGTTCCGACACCACTATCGTCAACCTTGCCAGCGTGGAATACGCCAAAGCTGTCCTGCCCCATGCTGCACAGGATACAACGGTTATCACCTGCTTTTTTGGCGAAGGCGTCCGCAACGATAAGCCCATCCAACGATCGACCGCCAGCAAAAAGGCACGCGGTTCGATGGTCCGCTGGATGGCGGAAAACAAGGTCGAGGACGCCGCCGGTCTTACCGAGTTCAACCTTGGCTACCGCTATGTCCCCGAGCTCTCGTCCCCAGATAGCCTGGTCTTCATCAACGAGCAGGCATTCTAAATGCCTGTCGCCAGCGCCGAACTCCACCTCGGCATGCTTTCATGATATTCGGTGACATCCCGCTATTCCGCCAAGCCGTCTGCCTTGGCAATCTCGCTTGTCGAGCCGTCCTGATAGGTAATCTTGACATGCTCGACCTCGGACACCGCAACACCCGTCGGAGGCTCCAGGCGCCATTCCGTCAGGGCGATATCCATGGTCGTGGGCACATCTCCTTGATCTTTGAGCTTCACCGTCAGCGTTTTGAGCGCCGCGTCAAACGTCACGCGTTCGATTTCTTCGCCTGGAATGGACCCACCACTCAGCTGCAACTGCACAAACTCATCGCGCGGGTACCAATAATCGCCCGGAATGGCGAGCGTATTGGCATTACCGCCAGTACTCCTCACCGTCATAATCGATAGGCTATCATCGGCCTCGAACTCCCATGTAGCGCCGCCGCGACCGCCAAACGTCCAGATACAAAAGGCAATCACCAGCACGGCAAGCACCGCAAAACCAATCGCGACAAGGCCATGGTGTGCACGGCCCTCCTCGGCCGATACATCCCATTGCGTCTCCCGATACAGATGCTTGTCTTTCATGTTCGCCTCCCCACGGGCATGCTCATCGCGTCAATCGTACCCATTCGAGCTATACTTGAGCCCACCACATAAACGGGGAGCTTGCAGGACAAGACGGCAGGCTGAGACTGGGCGCGCCCGCCCTGACCCGCAAACCTGATATGGGTAATGCCAACGAAGGGAGCCGTGCCAATGAGCACACAAACCGAGCCCACGCTCGTCACGCAAATCGACTTCGCCCGCGCCGGGCAGATCACACCGCAGATGAAGGAGGTCGCCGAGCGCGAGCATCGCGACCCCGAGTACATCCGCGAGCGCGTGGCCGACGGCCGCATCGCCATCCCCGCCAACATCGTGCATATCAAAAAGGGCATGCGCGCCTTTGGTGTCGGTGAGGGCCTGTCCACCAAGGTCAATGTCAACCTGGGCATCTCGGGCGACAAGGCCGATGCCGCCGAGGAATGGAAGAAGGTCAAGATTGCCGAGGACTACGGCGCCGACGCCATCATGGACCTCTCCAACTCGGGCAAGACGCGCCAGTTCCGCCAGCAGCTCATCGACGAGACACCGCTCATGGTGGGCACCGTCCCCATGTACGACGCCATCGGCTACATGGAAAAGCCGCTGGTCAAGCTCACCAAGGACGACCTGTTCGAAGTCGTGCGCGCGCACGCCGAGGACGGCGTGGACTTTATGACCATCCACTGCGGCATCAACAAGTCGGTCACCAAGACCTTTAAAGAGACCGGCCGTCTCATGAACATCGTCAGCCGTGGCGGCTCGCTGCTGTTTGGCTGGATGGAGGTCACCGGCAACGAAAACCCCTTCTACGAGTACTTTGACGAGCTGCTCGAAATCTGCCACGAGTACGACGTGACGATTTCGCTCGGCGACTCCTGCCGCCCGGGCTGCCTCTACGACTCCAACGACGCCACCGAGACCGCCGAGATGATCGAGCTGGGCAAGCTGTGCAAGCGCGCTTGGGCCGCCGGCGTCCAGGTCATGGTCGAGGGTCCGGGTCACATGGCGCTCGACGAGATCGCCGCCAATATGAAACTGCAGAAGCGCCTGTGCCACAACGCCCCGTTCTATGTGCTCGGGCCGCTGGTGACCGATATCGGAGTGGGCTACGACCACATCACCGCCGCCATCGGCGGCGCCATC